>CAZKSE010000093.1:0-13935 GCA_964555305.1 uncultured Rhodobacter sp.
TGCCATACGTTTGCCATACGTTTGCCATACGTTTGCCATACGCTTGCCATACGCTTGCCATACCCCTGCTGGCCGGGCGAAAGGCGGCTCGCGCTACCGGCCGCGAAGCGCGATCGCGCTGCCGGCGGCCACGATCATCGCCATGCCCAGCGCCGCCATCCAGCCCAGCGTCTCGCCCCACAAAAGCCAGCCCCAGATGGCGGCAATCGGCAGGATGACATACTCGAAAATCGCCACCCGGCTGGCCTCGGCCAACTGGTAGGCGCGCACCACCATTCCGACCGCGATCATCGAGCCCACCGCCTGCACCGCCGTCCACCACAGGAACGTCGCCGAGGGCGAGACCCACCCGCGAAGCACGAACCCATCGGTCCCCGCTGGCACCGGCAGCGGGAAGATCGCCAGCACCACCACGCCCAGCGCCCCGGCGACCCCAAGGGCCACGAAAAAGCCCAGCGTCATCGTCGCCGCGCTTTCGCCGGCGCACCATTCGCGCGTCGCCAGATTGCCCAGCGCATAGAGCGCGCCGGCCGCCACCGGCGCGACGCTGGCCCAGCCCAGCGGCTGTTCCGTGCCCGGCGTCAGGGCCAGCACCACGCCCAGAAACCCCACCGCCGCGGCGACGATCCGCGCCGGTCCCAGGGCATGGCCATAGACGAAACGGGCGATCAGCAGAACGAAGATCGGCGCGGTGAAAAGCCCCGCCGCGACCTGTGCGACCGGCAGAAAGGCCAGACATCCGAAGTAGATGAGCATCGCCCCGCCATGCAGCGCCGAGCGACCGGCGACCGCGCGCAGGTTCTTGGGCCGCAGATCCAGCCCCAGGATCGGCGCCACCGCGAAGAAGACCGCCGCCGCCATCAGGGTGCGGATGAAGTGGAACTGCCAGAGCCCCCCCTCGGCCGCGACGACGCGCACATAGTTGTCGGTATAGCCGATGAGCGTCGCATACCCCAGAACCGCCGCCGCCGCCGCCAGCGTCCGGTTGGGCATCGCCCCCGCCGTCTGATCCCCTTCTGCCGTCCCGGAGGCCTGCGCCATGCCTTTGCTCTTTCCTGCCGACGTTCCTGCCGCCAATATGGAGGAACAGAAGCAGGGCGACTTGGCAAGGGGGGCACGATGGGCTGGTTGGCGGACGAAACGGGGCTGGAGAAATGCCAGGCGAACTATACTCCGCTCACACCCTTGTCGTTCCTGGCCCGGGCCGCCGACATCTTCGCCGACCGCGAGGCGCTGGTCTACGGGGCCACGCGGCGCAGCTATGCCGAATACCGCGACCGGGTCAGCCGGCTGGCCTCGGGCTTGGCCGGGCTGGGGGTGCGGCCCGGTGACGTGGTGGCGACCATCCTGCCGAACGTGCCGCCGCACGCCGAGGCGCATTTCGGCGTCCCCGCCTGCGGCGCGGTCCTCAACGCGATCAACACCCGCCTCGATGTCGATACCGTGCGCTACATCCTCGATCATGGCGGCGCGAAAGTCGTGCTGGTCGATGCCGGGTTTCTCGCGCTTGCCGAGGAGGCCCTCACCGAGCTTTCCCACCCCCCCCTCCTGATCGAGGTCCCCGATCCGGAGGCCGGCATCGCCGCCTCGGGCCGTCACCGGACCTATGAGGAACTGCTGGCGGCGGGCGATCCTTCCCATGCCTGGCACATGCCGCAGGACGAATGGGAAAGCCTCGCGCTCAATTACACATCGGGCACCACCGGGCGGCCGAAGGGTGTGGTCTACCACCACCGCGGCGCCTATCTTGCGGCGATGGGGCAGGTGATCAGCTGGCGTCTCACGCTTTATCCCCGCTACCTGACCATCGTGCCGATGTTTCACTGCAACGCCTGGTGCCATCCCTGGATGCTCCCGCTTCTGGGTGGCACGGTGATCTGCCTGCGCGACATCACCGCACGCGGCATCTACCAGGCCATCGCCGAGGAAAAGGCCACGCATTTCGGCGGCGCGCCCATCGTCCTGAACACGATCATCAATGCCCGGCCCGAGGACCGGCTGCCCTTCGATCACATCGTCGAGGTCTTCACCGCCGGCGCCCCGCCCGCCGCCGCCACGCTGGCCGCGATCGAGCCCCTGGGCTTCAACGTGACCCAGGTCTACGGCCTGACCGAAACCTACGGGCCGGCCACCGAATGCACCTGGCACGACGGGTTCGACGCCCTTCCGCCCGATGAACGCGCCGCGGTCAAAGCGCGCACCGGCGTCCTCATGCCCTTCATGGAGGAGATCACGGTGACCGCGCCCGACCTGAGCCCGACCCCGCGCGACGCGGCCAGCCTCGGTGAGATCATGCACCGGGGGAACGGCGTGATGAAAGGCTATTACAAGAACCCCGAGGCCACCCGCGCGGCCTTTCAGGGGGGCTATTTCCACTCGGGCGACATCGCCTATCGTCACGCCGACGGCTACATCAAGATCGCCGACCGCGCCAAGGACATCATCATCTCCGGCGGTGAGAACGTCAGCTCCGTCGAGGTCGAGGGCATCCTGATGCAGCACCCCGCCGTGATGCTGGCCGCCGTCGTCGCCAAGTCCGACGACAAATGGGGCGAGGTTCCCTGCGCCTTCGTCGAACTGAAGGAGGGGGCGGACGTCACCCCCGATGACCTGATCGCCTTCTGCCGCTCGAAACTGGCCGGCTTCAAGACCCCCAAGGCGGTCGTCTTCTGCGAGTTGCCGAAGACATCGACCGGCAAGATCCAGAAGTTCGAGCTGCGCGAACAGGCGCGCGCCCTGTGACGCAGATCGGCAGTGGCCTGTGACGCGCGCCTGCGCTACGATGCGCCTATCGGGCAGCAGCGATGACGACCGCAGGCAATGACGGCGCTCAAGAAATACAAGCGGCTGGAAGGGCCCGCTGTCTGGCGTGCGGACCCGCAGGCGCAGCGGCGCGATGTCGTCATCTCGCTGGGCAAATCCAGCCTCGTCATTTCGGACAGCCGCTCGGGGGCGATCGTCAGCCACTGGTCCCTGCCCGCGCTCAGCCGGCTCAACCCGGGCCGCGAGCCCGCTCTCTACGCCGCCGGCCCCGAGGAAACCTCGGAAACGCTGGAAATCGATGATCTGACGCTGATCGAGGCGCTGGAGACGATCAACGCCGCGCTGCAACCCCGTGCGCGTCTGCGTTTTGCGCGCATGTATCTGGCGGGCCTGTCAGCGCTTGCCGTGCTGCTCTTTGCCTGGCTCTGGCTCCCCCCGGCGGTGATCGATCATACCGCCGGGATCGTGCCCCCCGCCAAACGCGCCGAGATCGGCCGCGCCGCGCTGGCCGACCTGACGCTGGCCGCCGACGGCCCGCGCCTGTGCACCGATCCGGCCGGGCGACAGGTTCTGACCGCCCTGCGGCTGCGGGTTCTCGGCCAAGGATACACGGTCGCGGTCCTGACGGGTGGCGCCCCCTTCGGTTCGGCGCATCTGCCCGGGCGGCTGGTGGTCATCGACTCCCGTCTTCTGGAGCGTCTGGACAGCGCCGAGGCACTGGCCGGCTACCTGCTGCTGGAAGAACAGGCGCTTCTGACCCGCGACCCGATGCGCGACGTGCTCGACCATGCCGGCACCGCCGCCACCTTCCGCCTGCTCACAACCGGCAACCTGCCGGATGCCGCCCTGGCCGGTTACGCCGGGCAGCGTTTCGCCGCCCCGCCCTTCGCCGCCGATCCCGCGCGCCTCGCCGCCCGGTTCGAGGCGCTCGGCATCTCGCCGGCCGCCTTTGCGCTGTCCTTGCCGGCAGGGGCCCCTACCCTGGCGCGAACGCTGGCCGAAACCACCACCCCGGCAAGTCCCGCGCCGCTTCTCAGCGACGGCGAATGGCTGACGCTCACCCAGATCTGCCAGACGACCGCCCGCTGACACGCCCCATCCCCCGGGCCGCCGTCACGGGTTTCTATCCGGTTAATGATTTTTCGTGTTTGCTGTAAAATCAACTACTTGCAGCTTTGTGCAAACTTGCACAAACGCCACCCAGGCCCCGGCAGACCAGATCGCCAGCCTCACTTCGTGCCGAACATCCGGTCCCCGGCATCCCCCAGTCCCGGCACGATATAGCCATGATCGTTGAGGCACTCATCCACCGCGGCGGTCACGATCGGCACGTCGGGATGCGCCTCCTTCATCCGTTGCACGCCCTCGGGTGCGGCCAGAAGACAGAGGAAGCGGATGTTCTTCGCCCCGGCCTTCTTCAGCAGATCGACCGCCGCGGCGGAACTGTTGCCCGTCGCCAGCATCGGATCGACCACGATCACCAGCCGTTGTCCCAGCTCCGAGGGCAGCTTGCAGTAATACTGCACCGGCTGCAGCGTCTCGGGGTCGCGGTAGAGCCCGATGAAGCCGACCCGCGCCGAGGGGACCAGTTCCAGGATCCCGTCCAGCAACCCGTTGCCGGCCCGCAGGATCGACACCAGCGCCAGCTTCCGCCCGGCAAGCTTCGGCGCCTCCATCGGTTGCAGCGGCGTCTCGATCTGCGCCGTCGTCATTTCCATGTTCCGCGTGACCTCATAGGCCAGCAACATGCTCAACTCGCGCAGAAGCTGACGGAACTTCATCGTCGAGGTGGTCTTGTCGCGCATGATGGTCAGCTTGTGCTGGACCAGCGGGTGGTCGACGACGGTCAGATGTTCGGTCATGCGGGCCCCTCCAGGCGTTCGATCAGGCTTTTGCGCGTCGCCGCGTCACAGAACGCGGCGGCGGCGGCGTCGCGGTTGATGGCGCGGAAATCCGCCTCTGTCCAGCCAAAGGCGGCGGCCAGCGCCTCGTATTCGCGCCGGTTCGAGGTGCGAAAGAACGGCGGATCGTCGGTCGAGAGCGTGATCTTCACCTCCCGGTCGCGCAGCCGTGCGACCGGATGGGCGGCAATGTCGCGGTAAAGCCCCAGCGCGACATTCGATCCGGGGCAGACCTCCAGCACCACCCCGCGCTCGGCTAGCACCTCGACCAGCGCCAGATCCTCGATAGCGCGCACGCCGTGACCGATCCGCTCCACCCGCAGGTGGGTCAGCACATCCCGCACCGATCCGGCGCCGCCCCATTCACCGGCATGTGCGGTCAGGTGCAAGCCCGCCTCTCGCGCGCAATCGAACGCCCAGGCAAAGTCGCGCGGATGCCCGACCGTCTCGTCGCCGCCCATGCCGAACCCGACAACGAACGGTCCCGCCGTCTCGGCCGCGCAAAGCGCAATCCGCCGAGCCTGCTCGGGGCCGAAATGGCGGATGCAGGTAACGATCGCGCGCATCTCGATGCCGCACTCGCGCCGCGCCGCCTCGGCGGCCTCGGCAATAGCGCCCAGATGGTCGCGCCAGGCGTTCAGGTCTCCGCCGCCGCAGAAGTCGGGCGACAAGAACACCTCGGTGTAGATCACGCCATCGGCCGCGCTCTGCTCCAGAACCGCGCGCGTCAGTCGGTGGAAATCCTGCGGGGTCTGCAGCACGGTGCAGGCCGCTTCGTAGACGCGCAGAAACTGCTGAAAATCGGAAAATCTGTAGTCGCCACGCGCATCGAAGATCCCGGACAGATCGACATGCTTTTCCTTGGCCAACCCCCGCACGAACACTGAAGGGGCGGCCCCTTCAAGATGCAGGTGCAGCTCGATCTTCGGCAGGTCAGGGTCGATCCGTTCGCTCATCCATCCCTCTTCGGCAGAAAGCTTTCACCGGGCCCGCAGCGCCCCAGCCCCAGATGATCGGCAACCGAGGCCGCGACATCGACGAAGGCGCGCTGCCCGATCGCGCCTGCGCCATAGCCCCAGGCGAGCATCGGCACCCTCTCGCGCGTATGGTCGGTGCCCTGCCAGGTCGGATCGTTGCCGTGATCGGCGGTGAAGATCGCCAGATCTGCAGGCCGCAGGCGCGCGAGGAATGCCCCCGCCTCGGCATCGAAAGCCTCGAGAGAACGCGCATAGCCCGACACATCGCGCGGATGGCCATAAAGACTGTCGAACTCCACCAGATTGCAAAAGGTCAACGATCGCGGCTCTGCCTCGGTCGCCAGCCGGTGAAGATGTTGCATAAGATCATGGTCCGATGCGCCCTTGTGCACCCGTCCCACGCCGCGATGCGCGAAGATGTCAGCGATCTTGCCGATGGTATGCACCTGCCGACCGGCCTCTGATACCCAGTCCATCAGCGTTGGGGCGGGGGGTGGAATGGCAAAGTCGCGCCGGTTGCCGGTTCGCCGGAACCCCGTCGCGGGATCGCCCAGAAACGGCCGCGCGATGACACGGCCGACGCGGCGCGCGTGCAGGAGCGGCGCCAGTGCCTCGCAGAGGGCGTGCAGACGCTCCAGCCCGAACGCCTCTTCATGCGCGGCGATCTGAAAAACGCTGTCGGCCGAGGTGTAGCAGATCGGCCAGCCGGTCCGCAGATGCTCGGCGCCCAGGTCCTGCATGATCGCCAGACCGGCCGCATGGCAATTGCCCAGAATGCCGGTCGTGCCGGCCAGGGTGCAGACCTGCGCCACCAGCTCGGCATCGAAGGCGGGGACGGACCGGGGGAAATAGGTCCAGTCCCAGGGCACCGGCACCCCCGCCAGTTCCCAATGCCCAGAAGGCGTGTCCTTGCCGCGCGACACCTCGGTCGCCGCCCCCCACAATCCGGCCGGCTCCGACCCCAGCCCCGGCGGCGCCAACCCCGAGGCCAGCTTGATCGCGCGACCCAGCCCCAGCCCATCCAGCACCGGCATCCGCAGCGGGCCCGTGCGCCCCTCCTCGGCGCGACCGGCGGCGCAGGCTTCGGCAATATGGCCCAGCGTGTTGGCCCCCGCATCGCCGAACTCCGCCGCATCGGGCGCCCCCCCGCAGCCGACCGAATCCAGCACGATGAGGAACGCACGGCTCATGCGATGCGCTCGTGGAGCAGGGGGGGCGGCGTGGCGCTATCAGCCAGCCTAAAAGCCCCGGCCAGTTCAGCCTCGGCAGCGCCCAGTCCCGCATCGTCGGCGGCATGGATCAGGCAAAGCGGATCGCCAGCCGCCAGTCGGTCACCGATCCGCACGATGCCGGAGAGGCCTACGGCGGGGTCGATCCGGTCTCCCTCCACCCGCCGTCCACCGCCAAGCGCGATGGCCGCATGGCCAAGCGCACGGCCGTCGATTGCGGCGACGACACCGCCTTCGGGCGCTGGGAAGGCGCGCGTCAGTGGCGCCACCGGCAGATGGTCGCGCCAGCGGGACAGGAAATCCGCGGGCCCGCCCTGCGCTGCGACCATCGCGCCCCAGCGTTCCGCCGCGCGGCCGTCCGTCAGCGCGCACCGGATCGCGACGCGCCCTGCCTCGGCGGTGTCGGCCAGCCCCGCCAGCGCCAAGGCCTCTCCACCCAGCGCCACCGTGACCTCGGCCAGTGCCGGATGCGCGGCGGGGTTCTCGAACGCCTCCATCACCACCACCACCTCCAGCGCGTTGCCGGCGGCGGGGGCCAGCGGCTGGCTCATGTCGGTGATCAGCGCCGCGGTCCGGCAGCCCGCTCCGTTCGCCGTGTCGCACAGGGCATGCGCCAGCGCCCGTGCCTGATCCCCGTCCGCAAAGAACGCGCCGGAGCCCGTCTTTACATCCAGGACCAGCGCCTGCAGCCCCGCGGCAAGCTTCTTCGACAGGATGGAGGCGGTGATCAGGTCGATGCTCTCCACCGTGCCGGTCACGTCGCGCACGGCATAAAGCCGGCGGTCGGCGGGCGCGAGATCGGCGCTGGCCGCGACGATCGCCGCCCCCTGCCCTGCGACAAGGGCGCGAAACGCCTCGGGCGAGAAACCCGTGCGCAGACCCGGGATCGCTTCCAGCTTGTCGAGGGTGCCGCCGGTATGGCCCAGCCCCCGGCCCGAGACCATCGGGACAAAGGCGCCGCACGCCGCCATCGCCGGCGCGAGCAACAACGACACCGCATCGCCGATCCCGCCGGTCGAATGCTTGTCCACCACCGGGCCCGGCAGGTCCCAGTCCATCACGCGCCCCGAATCGCGCATCGCTCGGGTCAGCGCGACGCGCCCCCCCTCGCCCAGCCCGCGCAGGCAAACGGCCATCGCGAAAGCCCCCGCCTGCGCATCCGACACCGACCCGTTGGCCAGTCCCCGCGCAAACGCCCCCAGCTCCTCGGCCGAGGGCACCCGCCCGTCGCGCAAACCGGCGATCAGGCGGGCCGGTGCGATCACTTCCGCGCCATCCGGCTGGACGTAAAAGCGCGCGGCAGAAGCTCTTCCATCGTCATCGTCAGGGTGCGCCCGTCCATCGTGGCCATGGTCACCGGCACTTCGGGGCCGGCGAATTCGCTCAGCTTCTGGCGACAGCCGCCGCAGGGCGGCACCGGATCGGGCGCATCGGCGATCACGCAAACCTCAGCGATGCGGGTATCTCCGGCCGCCACCATCGCGGCGATGGCCCCGGCCTCGGCGCAGGTGCCTTGCGGATAGGCGGCGTTTTCCACGTTGCAGCCCGCGTGAACTTGACCCGAGGCCGCACGGATCGCCGCGCCGACCTTGAAGCCGGAATACGGGGCATGGGCGTTTTCGCGCACGGCGCGCGCGGTATCGAGAAGCGACATGCGAAACTCCGTGCCTGCGGGTCCGTGCCGGAGTCTGAAGCGGCGGCGCGCAGGTTGCAAGCCCCCCGACGCTCGGCCTGTGCCGCCCCGGGCGGGTCGTGCCGGATTGGGGCTATCGCCCCGGACTGCGGTAGTTTAGCTTTAAACTTAACGACCGCGCCGGCAGGAGGAGGCCGCCCATGTCCGACGATCGCCCCCAGAAAACACCCGATTCGCGGGCCGACGTATTCCGGCAGACCGCGCTCGATTACCATGAGTTTCCGCGCCCCGGTAAGCTCGAGATCCGGGCCACCAAGCCGCTCGCGACCGGGCGCGACCTTGCCCGCGCCTATTCCCCCGGCGTGGCCGAGGCGTGCCTGGAAATCAAAGCCGATCCGGCCAACGCCGCCCGTTACACCGCCCGCGCCAATCTGGTCGCGGTGGTCACCAACGGCACCGCGGTCCTCGGCCTTGGCAATATCGGCGCGCTCGCTGCCAAGCCCGTGATGGAAGGCAAGGCGGTCCTTTTCAAGAAGTTTGCCAATATCGACTGTTTCGACATCGAGCTGAACGAAACCGACCCCGAACGTCTGGCCGAGATCGTCTGCGCGCTGGAGCCGACCTTTGGGGCGATCAACCTTGAAGACATCAAGGCGCCCGATTGCTTCATCGTCGAGAAGATCTGCCGCGAACGCATGGGCATCCCGGTCTTCCACGATGACCAGCACGGCACCGCCATCGTCGTCGGCGCGGCGGCCACGAACGCGCTGCGCATCGCCGGCAAGCGGTTCGAAGACATCAAGATCGTCTCGACCGGCGGCGGGGCGGCGGGGATCGCCTGCCTCAACATGCTGCTGAAGCTTGGCGTCCGGCGCGAGAACGTATGGCTTTGCGACCTGCACGGGCTGGTCTTCGAAGGGCGCGAAGTCGACATGAACCCGCAGAAGGCGGCCTATGCCCAACCCACCGACAAGCGCAACCTCGACGAGGTGATCGAGGGCGCGGATCTCTTCCTCGGCCTCTCGGGGCCAGGGGTGCTGACCGCCGATCTGGTGGCGCTGATGGCAAAGCGGCCGATCATCTTCGCGCTCGCCAATCCCACGCCCGAGATCATGCCCGACGCCGTCCGCGCCGCGGTGCCGGACGCCATCATCGCCACAGGGAGGTCGGATTTTCCGAACCAGGTCAACAACGTCCTCTGCTTTCCCTTCATCTTCCGCGGGGCGCTGGATGTGGGCGCGACCGAGATCAACGACGCCATGCAGATCGCCTGCATCGAGGGGATCTCCGCGCTCGCGCGCGCCACCACCTCGGCCGAGGCGGCGGCGGCCTACAAGGGCGAACAACTCAGCTTTGGCGCCGACTACCTGATCCCCAAGCCCTTCGACCCGCGCCTGATGGGCGTGGTGGCCAGCGCGGTGGCGCGCGCGGCGATGGAGTCGGGCGTGGCGACGCGTCCGCTAACGGATCTGGAGGCCTACAAGCAGGCACTCGACGGCTCGGTCTTCCGCTCGGCGATGATCATGCGCCCGGTCTTCGACGCCGCGCGCCAGGCCTCCCGCCGCATCGTCTTCGCCGAGGGCGAGGATGAACGCGTCCTGCGCGCGGCGCACGCGATCCTGGAGGAAACCACCGAGGTGCCTATCCTGATCGGCCGGCCCGAAGTGGTGGCGCAGCGCTGCGAACGCGCGGGGCTGACCATCCGTCCGGGCGTCGATTTCGACATCGTGAACCCCGAAAACGACCCCCGTTACCGAGAATACTGGGAAACCTATCACCATCTGATGGAGCGTCGCGGCGTCACGCCCGACATTGCCCGCGCCGTGATGCGCACCAACACCACGGCCATCGGCGCGGTGATGGTGCACCGCGGCGAGGCCGATAGCCTGATCTGCGGCACCTTCGGGCAGTTCCTGTGGCACCTGAACTACGTCCACCAGGTCCTGGGTCGTGACGGGATGCAGCCGGTCGGCGCGCTGAGCCTGATGCTGCAGCCCGAGGGCAATCTGTTCATCGCCGATACCCAGGTCCATCCCGAACCCTCGCCGGAACAGATCGCCGAGGCCGCGGTGGGTGCCGCCCGTCACGTCCGCCGCTTCGGCATCGAGCCGCGAATCGCGCTCTGCTCGAATTCGCAGTTCGGCAATCTGGACACCAGTTCCGGCCGGCGGATGCGCGCCGCGCTCGACCTGCTGGACCGTCGCGCGCCGGATTTCATCTACGAGGGCGAGATGACCGTGGACGCAGCGCTTGATCCGGAGTTGCGCGCCCGCATCTTCCCCAGCGCCCGCTTCAACGATCCGGCAAACGTGCTGATCTTCGCCTCGACCGATGCCGCCTCGGCGGTGCGGAACACCCTGAAGATGCGCGCCGGGGGGCTGGAGGTCGGTCCAATCCTGATGGGAATGGGCAACCGCGCGCATGTGGTCACGCCGTCGATCACGGCGCGCGGCTTGCTGAACATGGCGGCGCTCGCCGGCACCCCGGTCGCGCATTACGGCTGAGTCGCGGGGCGCGCAGAGACTTTGCAAATTCTGCGCTGCGGCAAAGCGAAATTTTGCAAAGCGTAGGGTTTGCAAATTCTCATGCGCCGATGCTGCAAAATATGCAAATCCCGGACGACGGGCGCCGAATGTCATCCGGTAACATCGTTGCATGCCCGCCATGACGTGGCGTAACAGGATTGCAAGGACGAGGAGGAGGAGACCCCATGAGCTATGCCGATCTGCATCGCCGCTCGATCGAGGACCCCGACGGCTTCTGGCTGGACCAGGCCCGCGCCATCGACTGGGTCGAGCCACCGAAGCAGGCGCTCTTCTCCGACCGTGCGCCGATCTACGAATGGTTCAAGGACGCCAAGCTCAACGCCTGCTGGAACGCCCTCGACCGCCATGTCGAGGGCGGCCGCGCCGATCAGACTGCGCTGATCTACGACAGCCCCGTCACCCACACCAAGCAGACCTACACCTATCGGGAACTGCGCGACCGCGTCGCCTCGCTGGCCGGGGCGCTGAAGGCGCGGGGCGTGCAGAAGGGCGACCGGGTGGTGATCTACATGCCGATGATCCCCCAGGCGCTGGAGGCGATGCTGGCCTGCGCCCGGCTGGGCGCGATCCATTCGGTGGTCTTCGGCGGGTTCGCCGCGCGGGAACTGGCGACGCGGATCGACGACGCGAAGCCCCGCGCGATCATCGCGGCCTCCTGCGGGATCGAACCGGGCCGGGTCGTGCATTACAAGCCGCTTCTCGACGGCGCGATCGAGATGGCGGCGCACAAGCCCGACTTCTGCGTCATTTACCAGCGCGAGCAGGAAGTGGCGAAGCTGACCCCCGGCCGGGATCTGGACTGGCATGAGTGCCAGTATGGCGTGGACCCCGCCGACTGCGTGCCCGTCGAGGGCGATCATCCACTGTATATCCTGTATACCTCCGGCACGACGGGCCAGCCGAAGGGCGTGATCCGCGCCACCGCCGGCTATCTGGTCGCGCTCGCCTGGACGATGAAGAACCACTACGGCGTCGAGCCGGGCGAGGTGTTCTGGACCGCCTCGGACGTGGGCTGGGTGGTGGGGCACAGCTATATCGTCTACGGCCCGCTTCTGCACGGCGCGACGACCGTGGTCTTCGAGGGCAAGCCCGTGGGCACGCCCGATGCCGGCACTTTCTGGCGGATCATCGAGGAATACGGCGTCGTCAGCTTCTTCACCGCGCCCACCGCCTTCCGCGCCATCAAGCGCGAGGATCCGGCAGGCGAGTTCGTGTCGAAATACGACATCTCCAGCCTGCGGGCGCTCTATCTGGCGGGCGAGCGGGCGGATCCGGACACCGTCCACTGGGCGCAGGAAAAGCTGAAGGTGCCGGTCGTCGATCACTGGTGGCAGACCGAAACCGGCTGGCCGATCTGCGGCAACCCGCAGGGCTTCGATCCGCTGCCGATCAAGGTGGGCAGCCCCTCGGTCCCGATGCCGGGCTATGACGTGCAGGTGCTGGATGAAACCGGCAAGCCGGTGAAGGCGGGTGAGTTGGGCGCGATCGCCATCAAGCTGCCGCTGCCGCCGGGCACCCTGCCCAACCTCTGGCAGGCCGAGGCGCGATTCGTGAAATCCTACCTGACCACCTTTCCGGGTTACTACGAGACGGGCGATGCCGGCCATATCGACGCGGACGGCTATGTCTACATCATGGCCCGCACCGATGACGTCATCAACGTCGCCGGACACCGCCTGTCCACCGGCGCGATGGAAGAGGTTCTGGCAAGCCACCCGGATGTCGGCGAATGCGCCGTGATCGGGGTCGCGGACGAGCTGAAGGGGCAGTTGCCGCTGGGTTTCCTGTGCCTGAACAAGGGCGCGCAGAAGGACCCCGCCGAAGTGGCGAAGGAATGTGTCACGCTGGTCCGCGACCGGATCGGCCCGGTTGCCGCCTTCAAGCTCGCGGTGGTGGTCGAGCGCCTGCCCAAGACACGCTCGGGCAAGATCCTGCGCGCGACGATGGCGCAGATCGCCGATGGCATCGAGCCGAAGGTGCCGGCCACCATCGACGATCCGGCCATTCTTGATGAAATCTCGGGCGCGCTGCGGACGATCGGCTATGCCAAGGAGGCCGGCTGAGCGGTGCCACCCCTAATTCCACAGGTTGTGCGATTCATCCCTTGATTGTGGAGCGAATTCGGCACAAGCTGCCTGCATCCTTGTTCCGCACGAATAATAATAAGTCATCATGGACGATCTTCTTGGCATGACACGCCCGGGCGCGGGCCGCGACACGGCGATCGATGCAGCGGTATTGGATCAGATCCTCAATATCGGCGACATCGGTCTGCGCGATGCGCTGCTCGATCAGCTGCTGGCCGATTTCAACCGCATCGCCGATGCGCTCTCAGGCGGGCAGGGCGACCGGATCGGGGCGGCGGCGCATGAACTGAAGGGCCTGGCCGCTACGATCGGCGCGCACCGGCTGGCGCAACTCGCGCGTCGGCTCAATGCCTTGGCCGATTGCGCCGTCGCCAGCGACCTGGCCGAATTCCAGGCCCCCGTTCAGGGCGAGATCCGCGTGGTTCTGGACAGCCTGGCCATGCATGCAGGCAGGGTCCGGTCCTGACGCGGCGCCCCATGCAGGATCAGACACCCCCTTCCGACACCGTTCTTCTTGTCGAGGATACGCCGTCGCTGCAGATGATCTATGCCGCCGCGCTGGATCGTGCCGGCTACAAGGCCGAGGTCTGCGGCACGGCGGCCGACGGTCGGGCGGCCTTTGACCGACTGCGCCCGTCGGTGGTGCTGCTGGACCTGATGCTGCCCGACGGCACCGGCCTTGACGTGATGCGCTACATGCTGAGCCATGCCCCGCAGACCTGCGTGATCGTCATCACCGCGCATGGCTCGATCAACAAGGCGGTCGAGATGATGCGCGCGGGGGCGCATGAGTTTCTGG
>CAZKSE010000094.1:0-13742 GCA_964555305.1 uncultured Rhodobacter sp.
ACGGCACGCTGCACCAGTTCAACGCCAAGATGGTGGTGCTGGCCACCGGCGGCTACGGGCGCGCCTATTTCTCGGCGACCTCGGCCCATACCTGCACGGGCGACGGCAACGGGATGATCGCCCGCGCCGGGCTGCCGCTGCAGGACATGGAATTCGTCCAGTTCCACCCGACCGGCATCTATGGCGCCGGCTGCCTGATCACCGAAGGCGCGCGCGGGGAAGGGGGCTACCTGACCAATTCCGAGGGCGAGCGTTTCATGGAACGCTATGCGCCGACCTACAAGGATCTGGCCAGCCGTGACGTCGTCAGCCGCTGCATGACGATGGAAATCCGCGACGGTCGGGGCGTGGGGCCGAACAAGGATCACATCCACCTTCACCTGAACCACCTGCCGCCCGAAACGCTGCACCTGCGCCTGCCGGGTATCTCCGAATCCGCGCGCATCTTCGCCGGTGTCGATGTCACCAAGGAGCCGATCCCGGTGCTGCCGACGGTGCATTACAACATGGGCGGCATTCCCACGAACTACTGGGGCGAGGTGCTGAACGCCGATTCCGAGAACCCGACCCGCCTGGCCCCCGGCCTGATGGCGGTGGGCGAGGCCGCCTGCGCCAGCGTCCACGGGGCGAACCGGCTGGGGTCGAACTCGCTCATCGACCTCGTGGTCTTCGGACGCGCGGCGGCGATCCGCGCCGGCCAGATCATCGACCCCGAGGCGAAGAACCGCACCGCGCCCAAGGCTGCGGTCGATGCGGCGGTCGCCCGGTTCGACCGGATCCGCCACGCCAGCGGCGCGATCCCCACCGCGGACCTGCGGCTTGAGATGCAGAAGACCATGCAGCAGGATGCCGCCGTCTTCCGCACCGACAAGACCCTGGCCGAGGGGTGCCGGAAGATGGAAGCCGTCGCCGCGAAGATGGGTGACATCAAGGTTACCGACCGCTCGCTGGTCTGGAATACCGACCTGATGGAAACGCTGGAGCTGGAAAACCTGATGCCCAACGCCCTGACGACCATCGTCTCGGCCGAGGCGCGCAAGGAAAGCCGCGGCGCCCATGCCCATGAGGATCATCCCGACCGGGACGACGCCAACTGGCGCAAGCACTCGCTGGCCTGGGTCGAGGGGACGAAGGTGAAGCTGGACTACCGCCCGGTGATCACCGACCCGCTGACCACCGCCGATCAGGGCGGGATCGACCTGAAGAAGATCGCCCCCAAGGCCCGCGTCTACTGAGGACTGAAAAGATGGTGCAACTGACCCTGCCGAAGAACAGCCAGATCCGCACCGGCAAGACCTGGCCGAAGCCCGAGGGTGCGAAGAACCTGCGCACCTTCCGCATCTACCGCTGGAACCCCGATGACGGTGAGAACCCGCGCGTCGATACCTATTTCGTCGACCTGGACGATTGCGGGCCGATGGTGCTGGACGCGCTGATCAAGATCAAGAACGAGATCGACCCGACGCTGACCTTCCGCCGCTCCTGCCGCGAGGGGATCTGCGGCTCCTGCGCGATGAACATCGACGGGGGCAACACGCTCGCCTGCACCTTCGGCATGGACGAGATCAAGGGCGACGTGAAGATCTATCCGCTGCCGCACATGCCGGTGGTGAAGGATCTGGTGCCGGATCTGACCCATTTCTATGCACAGCACGCCTCGGTCCAGCCCTGGCTCGAGACGCGGTCGAACGAACCGGCCAAGGAATGGCGGCAATCCATCGAGGATCGCGAAAAGCTCGACGGGCTCTACGAATGCATCATGTGCGCCTGCTGCTCGACCTCTTGCCCGAGCTACTGGTGGAACAGCGACCGCTACCTGGGCCCGGCGGCGCTGCTGCACGCCTATCGCTGGATCATCGACAGCCGCGACGAGGCGACGGGCGAGCGGCTCGACGACCTGCATGACCCCTTCAAGCTCTATCGCTGCCATACGATCATGAACTGCGCCAAGACCTGCCCCAAGGGGCTGAACCCCGCCAAGGCCATTGCCGAGATCAAGAAGCTGATGGTCGAACGGGTCGTCTGAGCACCGAGCACGAAGCAGATACGAACCAGGACGCCGGGGCTCGCGCCCCGGCGTCTTGCGTTTTGGCGCGCGGCTTCCTGCACCGGGCAGGCAGGGACATTTCGGCAAAGCCTTGCCGAGTTCTTGACGCGAGCCGCTCGGCGCAAGCCACGCCGGCGCGGCCCGGAAACCTCAACAAATCCTGCGCGCGGTGGGGGAAACCCTACCCAGAACTGAACGACCCGCCCGGCACTGCCATACGCTTGCCATACGCTTGCCATACGCCTGCCATACACTTTCTGGCGGACCGAAATCCAACCGGTTCAAACCTTTAGGCCCTTCTTGCACAGCCCGCGCCCCCCCCTCCGCCCGCCGCATCAACCCTCTATCACCCCTCCCGTCCCCCGGCTTTGCCAATCCGGTCGGTCAGCGCACGAAGCGGGCGGACAGACTGCCGGACCAAGCCCGGATGACCCGTTCGCCGCCGGCTTGTCCGCTGCGGGCGCGCAGGCTACACCCGGGGGTGACCCGAAGGAGGACCCGATGCCCGCGCATGACCTCGACCCGCTGGACCGGAAGATTCTCGCCGAGTTGCAGCAGGATGCCAGCCAGTCGTTGGACGAGATCGCGCGCAAGGTCGGCTCCAGCAAGACGCCGGTGTGGAACCGCATCCGCAAGCTGCGCGACGCCGGCGTGATCGGCCGCCAGACCGTTCTGCTGGACCCCGAGGCGCTGGGGCTGGAGGCCTGCTTCTTCGTCCTGATCCGCACCTCGCAACACGAGGCCGACTGGCAGGAGCGCTTCCTGCATTCCGTCCGTGCCCGCCCTGAGGTGCTGGAAGCCCACCGTCTGGCCGGAGAGATCGACTATATCCTGAAGGTGCGCGTGCCGAACGCGCGTGCCTATGATGCCTTTTATCAGGCGCTGATCCGTGATGTACGGATCTACAACGTCACCGCCCTGCTCTCGATGGAGGAGATCAAGGCCACAACGATCCTGCCGGTGTGATCCGCATCCCACCCCACGGCCGGCCGTCGATGGCCCGCAACTTTGAAAAGGAATTCACCATGACCCTCATGCTCCCCCGCCGCGCGCAACTGACCATGGGCGCGCTGGCCGTCGCCGCGCTGATCGTCCCGGTTGTGCCCCCCGCCACGGCGCAGACGGCCGCGGCCGAGGCACTGAGTGCCGAGCGTATCGCTGCCTGCCTTGAGGATCGGCGGGGCGCGGGATGCTCGACCGTGCTGGTGCAGGTCATGGTCTGTGCCCAGGCCCCGGCGATCCCCGGCTGCGAGGAGATCAACGCCCTGGCCGAGGCCGCCGCCGAAGAGATCGAGGCCGCCGATCCCGAGGTCGATGTTCGCGCCGAAGGGGAATTGACCGACCCCGCCGATGAGGACAGCGACGACGCTGAGGCGGCCGATACGCCGCCAGAGGATGAAGCCGAGAACGACGGCGACGACACGCCGCCGAGCGACGACTGACGGGCCGGGGCGACCCCGACAGGCCGGCGACTGGACAATGTCGCGGCGGGTTGTAGCCTGCCGGGCGGAGGCAGGAATGGGCGGATTTCTGGATTTCTGCGCGCGGCATGGCCGGATGGCGCTGATCGCCGGTCTGGTGGCCGGGGTGTCGTTGGGGCTGGTTGCACCCGAACTGGCGCAGGCCAGTCGCGTGGTGATCGCGCCGATGGTGGTTTTGCTATTGTTTCTTGCGGTGCTGCGGCTGGGGCCCGAGGGCGTGCGCGCGGGACTGCGCGGAATCGGGCGCGCGTTGGGGGTGACGCTGGCCTTGCAACTGGCGCTGCCTGTGGCGGCAGCCCTGAGCTTTCTGGCGTTTGGTTGGCAGGGAGCGGCGGCGCTGGGGATCGTGTTGATGCTCTCGGCCGCGCCGATTACGGGTAGTCCGAACATCGCCATCATGTCCGGCGGGGACCCGGTCCCGGCTTTGCGGCAGCTGGTGCTGGGCACGGCGCTTCTGCCCGTCACGGTCATTCCGGTCTTCGCGCTGATGCCCGCCTTCGGCGATCCGGCGCAGGTGGCGGCGATCGTACTGCGGCTTCTGGCGGTGATCGCGCTGGCGGGCGGGCTTGCATTGCTTTTACGCCTCAAGGGGGTGGTGCCGGGCGATGACAGGGCTTTACGCCGCATGGATGGGTTGGCGGCGTTGATCCTGGGCGTCGTGGTGATCGCGATCATGGGGGCGGTGGGTCCCGCGTTGCGCGAAGGCGGGACCTTCTGGGCCCTTCTGGGGCTGGTCCTGGTGGTCAACTTTTCGCTTCAGGCGGGCACCGCGTTCATTGCCCGTGCCAGCGGGTCCGAGGCCACGGTAGCCCCCTTGGGGATCGTCGCTGGAAACCGAAACATCGCGCTTTTCCTGTCGGTTCTGCCCGCCGCGCTGGCCGATGAGCTGTTGTTGTTCATTGGGCTCTATCAGATTCCGATGTATCTGACGCCGCTGGTAATGGCGCCGTTCTACCGCTGGTTGGCCGGGCGCTCGCCCATCGCCTCGCGCCAGTGAGCGCGGCAGAGCGAGACATAGGTTTCATTGCCGCCGATCAGAATTTGCGTGCCATCGCGGGCGGGTTCGCCCTCGGCATTCAGTCGCACGACCATCGTCGCCTTGCGTCCGCAATGGCAGATGGTGCGCACTTCGCGCATCTCGTCGGCGAGGGCGAGGAGCGCGGCCGAACCGGGAAAAAGCTCGCCCCGGAAATCGACGCGAAGCCCGTAGCACATGACCGGAACGCCCAGATCGTCTACCGCGCGGGCCAATTGCCAGACCTGGTCGCGGGTCAGGAACTGCGCCTCGTCCACGAAGACGCAGGCGACGGGGCCGTCGTCTAGCCGGCTGGCGATGCGCGTGAAGAGATCGTCATCGGGGGCGAAGGTATCGGCGGGCTCACCGATCCCGATGCGCGAGGCGATGCGCGCTGGCCCCGCCCGATCATCGAGCCTCGCGGTCAGCAGATAGGGGACCATCCCGCGTTCGCGGTAATTATGGGCGGCCTGCAACAGGATCGTCGATTTACCGGCGTTCATCGTGGAGTAGTGAAAATGCAGCTTGGCCATGAAGCTGCTCTAGCCGCCGCGCGGGGCGGGGGCAACGCCGGACCTACCGGCGTTGCTCTGTCGCCGTGGTCTCAGCCGATCGAGACGATCTCGACGGCGAAGGTCAGATCCTTGCCCGCGAGCGGGTGGTTGGCGTCAAGGACGACAGTGGATTCGTCTGCTTCGGCAACCATCACCGGAACGGCGCGGCCGTCAGGCGTCTGCATCTGCAGCATGGTGCCTGGATCGACCGGGATATTCTCGGGGATCTGCTCGCGCGGGACGGACTGGCGGGCCTGGGGCTGGTAGGGGCCATAGGCCTGGTCCGAGGGGATGGTGACGGTTTTCTGCTCACCCACGCCCATGCCTTCGATCGCCGTGTCGAGCCCCGGGATGATCTGCCCGGCGCCGAGGGTGAAGGAAAGGGGATCGCGCCCGTCGGAACTGTCGAAGACCGACCCGTCGTTCAGTGTGCCGGTATAGTGGAAATGGACTGTGTCGCCCGCCTTGGCCTGGGTCATGTAAACCTCGATTTCGGGGGTGGATGGTCGGAGGCGCGCCATGCGCGTGTTGCTCCGGACGATGGCGGGACCATATCGTTTGTGCGGACTGATGAAAACCCCGCGGGCCTTCAGATGCGCCAGCGGACCGGCACCGAGAGCGGCCCGCGAAAGGCCCAGCCGTGGAACGGGGCGGGGCCCGTGAGTTCGAGCCCGGGAAGGCGATCGAAAAGCATCGGCAAGGCCACCTCGGTGATCAAGCAGCGGGCGGCCGGAGCGCCGAGGCAGAAATGCGGGCCCGCGCCGAAGGTCAGCGCCGGGCCGGTATCGCGCAGGATGTCGTACTCGTCCGGCCCGTCGAAATATGCCTCGTCGCGGTTGGCCGACGAAAACATGAGGAAAACGCGGTCCTCGGGTTCAAAGGTCACGCCCTGCACGGTGTCGAGGCGCGCGATGCGGCGTGGAGACATGCCGATGGGTGCGATCCAGCGGGTGTATTCGTCGAAGGCCTGCGCCCAGGTAGCGCGACCTGCGCGAAGCAGATCCAGCGCCGATGGATGCGCAAGAAGCGCCCACGCCGTCCCGGCGATGGCATCGCGCGGCTCGTTCTGCCCTCCGGAGATTACGAGCTTCACATTCGCCCGGATACTCTCAAGTTCAAGGCCGGCTTGCATCTGCACCGACAGGACCGACATGTCGGGCAGGCGTGCAAGCGTGTTCATCCGGTCGGCGATATGGGCGTCGATCTCGGCCGTGGCGGCGTGGCAGCGCGCCTCGACTGCGGGATCGCCGGCGTAATTGGCGCAACCGTCGATCATCGCCTGGCTGACCGCGTCCATTCGCCTCGGGGTCATCGCTTCCAGTCCGGTGATCGCACAAAGAGCCGCACCGGACACGGGAATGGCGAAGTCGGCGACAAGATCGCCTGCGCCGCGCGGGGCGAGGTCATCGAGCACTGCGGCGCAAGCGGTGCGGAAGCGCGCTGCCCAGTGATCGCGCACCGTTCGCGGGCTGAGCGCGGAAAACACGATGCGCCGTTCCACGGTGTGCGCGGCCCCATCCTTGCGCATCATGTTCTGCCCCATCAGGCGCACCATCAACCCGTCGGGCTGATCAGAGGAAAAGACCTCGATTCGCTTTTCCTGGGTATGGATGTCGTCACGTCGGGTGATCAGTGTGGCACCCAGTTCGGAGACATAGGCGATCGGCGCCTCGGCTCGCATCCGCGCAAGGTCGGGATAGGGGTCGGCGGCGAAGGCCGCAAGGTTGATGTGGAAGCGGGGCGCGTCTGACATGCCATCAGCAGGCATGCCGCTGGCGCCGCTGTCAAGCGGGGCGCCGCGACACTCAGTCCGTCAGTTCGACCGAGTAGCGCTCGATGACCGTGTTCGCCAAAAGTTTCTCGCACATGGCGCGGACCTGTTCCTCGGCGCGGCCGCGGTCGGTCTCGGCCAGGTCAAGCTCGATCACCTTGCCCTGGCGCACTCCTTCGACCCCGTCGAAGCCCAGACTGCCAAGTGCATGGCGCACGGCCTCGCCTTGCGGGTCCAGAACGCCGGTTTTCAGCATGACGTGAACGCGTGCCTTCATCCTTCGATCTCTCAGTTCATCAGCCGGGGCTTGGCCATCGGCGTGGTGTTCGAGGGCATAACGCCCAGTCGGCGCGCCACCTCGGTATAGGCTTCAGAGAGATTGCCCAGATCGCGGCGGAAGACGTCCTTGTCAAGTTTCTGGCCGGTCTTCGCGTCCCACAGACGGCAGCTGTCGGGGCTGATCTCGTCTGCGACGACCAGGCGTTGGAAATCGCCGTCATAGACGCGTCCGATCTCGATCTTGAAATCGACGAGCTTGATGCTGACGCCCATCATCACGCCCGACAGGAAGTCGTTCACGCGCAATGCCAAAGCCACCATGTCGTCCAGATCCTGATGTGTGGCCCAACCGAAGGCGAGGATATGCTCCTCGCTCACCAGCGGGTCGCCGAGGGCGTCGTTCTTGTAGTAGAACTCGACGATGGGACGGGGCAGGGGGGTTCCTTCCTCGATTCCCAGGCGCTTGCTAATCGAGCCTGCGGCAATGTTGCGCACCACTACTTCCAGCGGGATCATCTCGACCGCGCGGATCAGTTGCTCGCGCATGTTGAGCCGGCGGATGAAATGGGTGGGAACGCCGATCTCGTTCAGCCCGTTCATGAAGAATTCGGACAGGCGGTTGTTTAGCACGCCCTTGCCCTCGATCACGTCGCGCTTCTGCGCATTGTAAGCGGTCGCATCGTCCTTGAAATATTGCACATAGGTGCCGGGCTCGGGACCCTCGTAGAGGATCTTTGCCTTGCCCTCGTAGACCTTGGTGCGACGTGCCATGTTCTCTCCAGAATCACTCGACCCCGCTGTGCGGGCGCGCGCGGGAGTCAGCGTCCCTATACGTCATGCCCGCCCGCCCCGCAAGCACGGCCACAGCCGGGTAAAGGGAGGGTCAGGGGCCGCGCTGCGGTGCGATAAATACTTGCGGCAGACGCGCGTTACGACCATATCAGGACCAATCCGCAACGAACGAGGCCTATCATGAACACCACTTTCGACGATCGCGAGCGCGCTTTCGAGGCAAAGTTCGCCCATGATCAGGAAATGCAGTTCAAGGCGGTGGCGCGACGCAACAAGCTTCTGGGCCTTTGGGCAGCGGATCTGCTGGGCAAATCCGGCGCCGCCGCCGAGGATTACGCTATGGAGGTGATCCGCGCCGATTTCGAGGAAGCCGGCCATGAAGACGTTTTCCGCAAGGTCAGCCACGATTTGCAGGGCAAGGCCGACGAGGCGATGATCCGCGCCAAGATGGATGAGTTTCTGTTGGTCGCCAAGGCCCAGCTGGTCCAGACCGGCTGAGCGCGCGACCTGCTGAACCCGACGCCGTGATCTGCGGCGTCTTTCCCTTCCGGAGGATGTGATGCCCACCACGACTGTCCAAGATCCGCTTGGTGCGCTTCTGGCCGAACGCGGTGTGCTTCTCGCCGATGGCGCGACAGGGACAAACCTGTTCAACATGGGCCTTGGCTCAGGCGATGCGCCCGAGCTGTGGAATGTCGAGGCGCCCGAGAAGATTCGCGCGCTCTATTCCGGTGCCGTCGATGCGGGATCGGATCTGTTTCTGACCAATACCTTTGGCGGCAATGCCAGCCGGTTGAAGCTGCACTCGGCCGAAAGGCGTGTGCGCGAGCTGAACCGCATCGGCGCCGAACTGGGCCGGGAGATTGCCGAAAAGGCAGACCGCAAGGTGCTGGTCGCAGGCTCGATGGGCCCGACGGGCGAGATCATGGCACCGATGGGTAGCCTGACTCACGCTCGCGCGGTGGAGATGTTCCATGAACAGGCCGAGGGCCTGAAGGACGGCGGCGCCGATATCCTGTGGGTCGAGACGATCTCGGCGCCCGAGGAATATCGCGCCGCCGCCGAAGGCTGTCGTCTGGCGGGGATGCCCTGGGCCGGCACGATGAGCTTCGACACGGCGGGGCGGACCATGATGGGCGTGACCTCGGCCGATTTCGTGAAGCTGGTGACCAAGTTGCCCAATCCGCCTTCGGCGTTCGGGGCCAATTGCGGTGTCGGCGCGTCGGACCTGTTGCGGACCGTACTGGGCATCACCGCGCTGGAGCCGGCGATTCCGGTGATTGCCAAAGGCAACGCCGGAATCCCTAAGTATATCGACGGTCACATCCACTACGATGGCACGCCCGAACTGATGGCCGAATACGCGGTGCTGGCGCGCGATGCCGGGGCCAGCGTCATCGGCGGGTGCTGCGGGACGATGCCTGCGCATCTCAAGCTGATGCGCGCCGCGCTCGACAGCCGGCCCCGCGGGCCGCGACCCACCCTGGAGCAAGTGACCGCGGCACTTGGCGATTTCTCCTCGGCATCGGACGGGACGGAACCGGGCGCCGAAGCCGCCGCGGCAAGCCGTGGTCGACGGGGAGGTCGGCGTCGCGGTTGACAAGGCGGTGCCGGCGGGTTGTCAGGCGGAACGTGGCGGCATAGATCGACCCTCAGACCAGAAGAGGGAAAGCCATGTATCGACTGCCCGCCCTGTCCGACCTGCGCCGTTTCGACAGCGGCACGCCTGCCAAGGCCGATGCCTTCGGAGCGCTGCCTGAATGGGATCTGACGGATCTCTACGCCACCCCCGACGCGCCCGAGATCGAGCGGGACTTCGGCTGGCTGGAAAAGGCCTGTGCCGCTTTCGCGGCCGATTACGAGGGCAAGCTGGCAGCACTGGATGCCGCAGGTTTTCTGGCCTGCGTTCAGCGATACGAGGAGATCGACATCACCGCCGGGCGGCTGATGTCGTTTGCCGGGCTGCGCTATTATCAGAACACGACTGATCCCGCGCGCGCGAAGTTCATGGCCGATGCGCAGGACCGCGTGACCGTGGCGACGACGCCGCTGGTCTTCTTCTCGCTCGAAATCAACCGGATCGAGGATGCGGTTTTCGATGCATTGCTGGCCGCGAATGCCGATCTCGCGCGCTACAAGCCCGTCTTCGATCGGCTGCGCGCCATGCGCCCGCACCAGCTGTCGGATGAACTGGAGAAGTTCCTGCACGACCAGTCCACCGTTGGCGCCGCCGCCTGGAACCGGCTTTTCGATGAAACGATGGCAGGCCTTTCGTTCGAGATCGCCGGGGAAGCGGAGCCGCTGTCGCTGGAGGCCGCCTTGAACCTGCTGACCGATCCCGACCGTACGAAGCGTGAAGGTGCCGCGCGGTCGCTGGCCAAGGTTTTCGAAGGCAACCTCAGGCTCTTTTCGCGGGTCCACAATACGCTCGCCAAGGAGAAGGAGATCGTCGACCGCTGGCGCAAGATGCCCAACCCGCAACACGCACGGCATCTGTCGAACCATGTCGAGCCCGAGGTCGTGGAGGCGCTGCGCAATGCCGT
The DNA here is from genome assembly GCA_964555305.1 of uncultured Rhodobacter sp. Lineage (GTDB taxonomy): Bacteria > Pseudomonadota > Alphaproteobacteria > Rhodobacterales > Rhodobacteraceae > Pararhodobacter. The sequence goes on from CAZKSE010000094.1 coordinate 10,483, forward strand.
TGTCAACGCCTATCCGCGTCTGTCGCACCGTTACTATGCGCTGAAGGCCAAGTGGCTGGGCCTCGACAAATTGCAGGTCTGGGATCGCAACGCGCCGCTGCCGATCGAAGCCCCGCGCACGATCCAGTGGACGGAGGCGCGCGAGACGGTAATGGCCGCCTATGCCGAATTCTCGCCCCGGATGGCTGAACTGGCCGAGCCCTTCTTCGACAAGGGATGGATCGACGCGGGCGTGAAGCCGGGCAAGGCGCCGGGCGCTTTTGCGCATCCGACGGTCACCACGGTGCATCCGTATGTGATGCTCAACTACCTGGGCAAACCGCGCGACGTGATGACCCTGGCGCATGAGCTTGGTCACGGTGTTCATCAGCGGCTGGCGGCGGGGCAGGGCGAGCTTTTGTCCTCCACCCCGCTGACGCTGGCCGAGACGGCCTCGGTCTTTGGCGAGATGCTGACCTTCCAGCGACTTCTGGCAAATGCCAAGTCCGACGCCGAGCGCAAGACATTGCTGGCCGGCAAGGTCGAGGACATGATCAACACGGTGGTCCGGCAGATCGCCTTCTATGATTTCGAATGCAAGTTGCACGACGCGCGGCGCGCGGGCGAACTGACGCCCGACGACATCAACGCGCTGTGGATGAGCGTGCAGGCCGAAAGCCTGGGCCCTGCGTTCGAGTTCATGGAGGGATACGAGACCTTCTGGTCCTATGTCCCGCATTTCGTCCACTCACCGTTCTACGTCTATGCCTATGCGTTTGGCGACGGGCTTGTGAATGCGCTCTATGCCGTCTACCGCGATTCCGGTCCCGAATTTCAGGACAAGTACTTCGACATGCTGGCCGCGGGTGGCTCGAAGCACCACAAGGAGCTTCTGGCTCCGTTTGGCCTCGATGCCTCGGACCCAGCGTTCTGGGACCGAGGGCTGGAGATGATTGCCGGCTTCATCGACGAACTGGAGGCGATGGAGGACTGATCGGGCGCAAGCCCGTCGACGAAACGGGGCGCGCCGTGGTAACCTGGATGACAGGTCAGAACGGCGCGCCCCATGTTCAGCGATCCCGCCACCGTTGCGAGCACTGCGTTCGCCTTTCGCATCGGCGAGCGGATCGCATTGTCGGTCGTCGTGATCCTTGTCGCTCTCGTGGTGACGGCCGGTTTCTGGCGGTCGATTCAGAAGGTCGATTTCACGCTTTCGAAAGCCGGCACCAGCGGCGGCGGGACCTTCGTGTTGGCGACGCCCGTGTTCGCCCTTCTGGCGCTTATCGGCTTTGCCTGGGTCTCGTTTTCCCATCCGATTACCGTCACCGTGCCGTCGGCCGCGCCGGACCGCCCGGCCGAGACTTCCCAAACGTCTCGCACGGTGACGATGGCCGGGGCCTTGCCGACGCCGCAGGGTGACATCGACTTCGCCCGCAACGCCGTGCGGATGCGCATACTCAGCCTCAACTGTCTGGCGCAACAAGCGGGCGACGGGCTTGCGGAACGTGACGCCGACGCGCTTGCGGCGGTCAAGGTCACGCTGATGCGATCGGTCTGGGACCCAGCCTGGGGCGACCCGGCCACTCTCGAAGCCTGGGCGACGGGGGTGTCCGTGACCGAGCCCGCCCCACCCGCGCGTGAGATCCTCCAAGCAGTGCATCCGCTATGTTGAGGCTTGGTGCCGCCTTGGCCCTCGCCATCATTGCGGGACCCGCGACCGCGCAGCTTTACACCGATGATGAACTTGCCTCCGCTCGGCGACAGTCGGTGAATGTCGCTCGGATGTTGACCGAAGATATCGTTGCCACCCTGCCGCGCGGCGAGCGTGCCCGCGCCGCCGGGGTGCATGCCGAGTTTCCCGTCCGCGTCGATGGCAATCCCCTGGGCATGTTCGCGCATCCAGCGACCGAAACGGTCTTCATCCCGCTCGAGACACTGCGGTTCCTGGACGACTACGCGATCCTGATGGCCTGGGACAACATCCACGGATGCGAATCGGGCTTCATCGACACATATCTCTACGCGCTGCTGCGCGAGGGGCGCGCACTGCCCGCGCCATTGGCCGCATTCGGCCTTGATCGTGCGGCGGCGCTGGCCGATCCGGCGATCGACGGGTTCAGCGGCGACATCTTGAAGAGCCAGGTGTTCTTCCTTCTGTCGCACGAGTTGGGGCATGTGTTGCTGGACCACGATGCGGGCGTTCACGGAGCCAGTTCGCGCGGACAGGAGCTGGAGGCCGACGAGTTTGCGCTGGACCGCTTCGCCGCCATCGGTACGGCCCCGCTGGGCATGGTGGCTTGGTTCTACGCCGCTCGTTACGTGGATCCGACCGGCACAGCGGTTGAAGAAGCGACGCATCCGGTCTTCAGCGCGCGCCTGCGCGCCTTTGCCGAACGGCTGGCGCGCGACGCCGACGCCTTCAGCTTCGCAGATCCGGACCCGACCGCTGCACGCAAGCGGATCGGCTATGTCGTCGGCGAGTTGCACCGCATGGCGCGGTTGGGCGATGACGAGGAGATGCTGACACTGTTACCGCAAGGGCTGTTGAACGAATTTCCCCTTTCGGGCCTGCGCAGCGCCTGCGTCCAGCCCTGATTTTCCCTCTTGCGAGGTTGCCCCCCGATGCGGTGAACTACCCGGCAACGGGCCGGGAGCGCGACGCATGGACGGAGAGTTCGACTACCTGATCGTGGGCGCGGGTTCGGCCGGCTGCGTGTTGGCCGAACGGCTCTCGGCCAGTGGACGCGCGAAGGTACTGGTTCTGGAGGCCGGCGGAAGCGACCGGCGGTTTTTCGTGCAGATGCCGCTTGGTTACGGCAAGCTTTACCACGATGCCCGGCTCAACTGGTGCTACCGGACCGAACCGGATCCGGGCCTTGGCGGGCAGGTCGATTACTGGCCCCGTGGTAAGGTGCTGGGTGGGTCGTCGTCGATCAACGCGATGGTTTGGGTGCGGGGCCATCCGCAGGATTACGAGGATTGGCGCGCCGCTGGCAACCCGGGTTGGGGCTGGGACGAGGCCCGTGCGGCCTTTCGCGCCATCGAGGACAATGAGGATGGCGCGACGGAGTGGCGGGGCGCCGGCGGGCCGCTTTTCATCCGTTCTGGCAAGGAACCGGGGCATCCGCTGGTCGCGCCGTTTCTGGCCGCCTGTGAAACGCTCGGCCTGCCTCGTAACGCGGATTTCAATGGTCCCGAGCAGGAGGGTGTCGGCACCTACCAGTTGACCATCCGCGATGGGCGCCGCAATTCGGCCGCGCGGGCGTTCCTGCATCCGGCGC
>CAZKSE010000095.1:0-13538 GCA_964555305.1 uncultured Rhodobacter sp.
GACCGCGCCTTGACGGTGACCGACATCGTCACGGACGGCTGGTACGACTACGATGCGAAATACAAACCCGGCGGCTCGCGCCATGTCCTGCCCGCCAAGGTGCCGACTGCGGTGTTCGATGCCTGCATGGAATATGCCTTGGTTGCACACCGGGCCCTGGGGTGCCGCGGGCTGAGCCGTACCGATTTTCGCTGGGACGAAAGCCGCGGGGTGGAGGGGCTGGTGCTTCTGGAAACGAACACCCAGCCGGGGATGACGCCGACCTCGCTTTCGCCGGAACAGGCGGCGCATTGCGGCATCGCTTTCCCCGATCTCTGCCGCCGCCTGGTGGAGGATGCCTCGTGCGCCCGTTGAGCGATAGCCCCCATACCGTCGAGGCGCCTCTGCGTCGCAGTGGCAATGCGCCCATCCCGTTTCCTGCCGCGCCGCCACCGCGGCCCTTCGATACACCCGTCGATCTGCGTCTGATCCATGACGAGGATGACAACCCGGTCCGCCCCTGGGCCGGGCTGACGCCGGACCCGGTGGGCGGTCCGCTGCCTGATCCGTTGGCGGAAGCGCTGCCCGACCCCGCGGCAGACCTGCGGGACAGTGCCGCCCCTGCGGCACTGGCCGTGCCGGCGCGGCGCGAACCGTTGATGCCTGAACGGGTTGCACCGCCTGTGGCCCTGGTGGCGGACGAGCCTGTGGTTCCGCCGCGCGCGCGGATGCGCCCGACCCGGCGCGGGCGTGCGGTCCGCGCTGTGGCCGCTGCACGTGACCCCTCCCCCAGCCGGCTGGCTTATCGACTGCACCGGCTATGGTTGACGCCCGCCGTGCGGATCGCGGTGAAGGCCGGATTGCCGGCGCTCTTGCTGGCGGCCACGATCGTCGCCGTCTTCGCCGACGAGGGACGGCGCGCAGCAATCGCACAGACGCTGCAGGATACCCGATTGGCCTTCGAGAACCGGCCCGAGTTTCAGGTCCGGACCTTGAGCGTGCACAGTGAAACCCCGGCCGTGGCGCGCGCGATCGCCGAGCGGATGGCGCTCGAGTTGCCAATTTCGTCTTTCCATATGAACATGGACGACCTGCGCCTGCGGGCCGAGGCCCTGGATGCGGTCGAAAGCGTGCGTCTGCGCATCCGCGGGGGCGGCGTTCTGGAAGTGGCGGCGCAGGAACGGGTGCCGGTCATGGTCTGGCGCAGCAATGCGGGGCTCAAGCTGGTCGATGCCGAGGGGCACCGCGTGGCGCGCCTGACGACGCGCGCAGCACGGTCGGATCTGCCGCTGATCGCCGGCGAGGGCGCGGACGCCGCGATCGCCGAAGCGCGAATCCTTCTGGCCGCTGCCGCGCCGATCCAGGAACGTGTGCGCGGTCTGGTCCGCGTTGGCGAACGGCGCTGGGATCTGGTGCTGGATCGTGACCAGCGTGTGCTTTTGCCTGCGACCGGCGCGTTACAGGCGCTGGAGCGTGTACTTGCGCTTCACGTCGCCCAGGATCTGCTGTCGCGCGATGTCGTCAGCGTCGATCTGCGCAATCCATCGCGTCCCACCATTCGCCTCAGCGCTACGGCGATGGAAGAATTTCACAGTATCCGCAGCCTTTCGACCGGAGCCTCCAGCCGATGACCGAACTTTACCAGACCCAGCGCGCCATGCGGAACCTCCGGCGGATCGCGATGCAGCGCGGAGTCATCGCCGTCCTGGAGATCGGCTCGTTCAAGGTGTCGGCGCTGATCCTGAAGTTCGACGAGAGCGCCATGCCGGCCGAAGGATCGGGCGTCGGCGCGATGGCCGGACAGGCGCGCTTCCGGGTGATCGGCGCGGGCACCACACGATCGCGCGGGGTGCGCTTCGGGGAAATCGCCGCGATGGCGGAGACCGAACGCGCCGTGCGCACCGCATTGCAGAGCGCCCAGAAGATGGCGCAGGTCCGCGTCGACCATGCCATCGTCGCCTTCGCGGGCGGCGAGCCGCGATCCTACGGGCTGGAGGGGCAGGTGGAGTTGCTGGGCCAGCGGGTTGGCGAGCAAGACATTGCCCGTGTTCTGGCGGCCTGCGAAATGCCCGATCTGGGTCACGGCCGCGAGGTGCTCCATGCACAGCCGGTGAATTTTACGCTCGACCATCGCTCGGGCCTGGCCGATCCGCGGGGGCAGGCGGGGCAGCATCTGAGTTGCGACATGCACCTTCTCAGTGTCGAGGCCGATGTGGTGCGCAACCTGATCCATTGCCTGAAGCGCTGCGATGTCGAGGTCGCGGGACTGGCGGCCTCGACCTATGTGGCAGGGCTGGCGGCGCTGGTCGAGGACGAGCAGGAACTGGGCGCGGCGGTCATTGATCTGGGGGGCGGCTCGACCGGGGTGTCGATCTTCATCAAGAAACACATGATCTACGCCGATGCGGTCCGGATGGGCGGGGAACATGTCACCTCGGACATCGCCAAGGGATTGCACATCCCGCATGGCACGGCCGAGCGGATCAAATGCATCCACGGTGGCGTCCACGCGACCGGCAAGGATGACCGCGAGATGATCCAGATAGGCGGCGATTCCGGCGATTGGGAAAAGGATCGCCGCACCATCACGCGTGCGGAACTCATCGGCATCATGCGGCCACGGGTCGAGGAAATCCTGGAAGATGTGCGTACCCGGCTGGACGCTGCGGGGTTCGACCATCTGCCCAGCCAGCAGATCGTGCTGACCGGCGGCGCCAGTCAGATCCCGGGGCTGGACGGGCTGGCGACGCGCATCCTCGGGCAGCAAGTTCGGTTGGGCCGGCCGATCCGCGTGCATGGTCTGCCGCAGATGGCGACGGGACCGGCGTTTTCAGGACTGGTGGGGCTCTGCATGTATGCTGCGCACCCCCAGGACGAATGGTGGGACTTCGATATCCCGGCCGATCGCTTCGCGGCGCGGCCCTTGAAGCGGGCGATCCGATGGTTTCGCGACAACTGGTAACCACAAGCAATAGCGAGGTTGCCGAAATGGGCGGAAAACTGCAAAAAAGCGCTCCAGATATGGTGGTGTTTACCCTTTTTCTGGTGACGATGGCGTTGGCTGCGGATACACTCGCCGGCAAAGGCAAATCACCGGGCATCCTGGGCGCCGTCCGCGGGTGAACCGGAAAACAACCCTAAAGGGTCACGGACGGCAGGCGCGCGCGAGACCGGGCGGAAACGAAACAGGCGGACAAAACGATGGCACTGACCTTCATTGAGAACCAGACAAACGAACTGACCCCCCGGATCACGGTCTTCGGCGTGGGCGGGGCTGGCGGCAATGCCGTCAACAACATGATCGAAAAGAACCTGGAAGGGGTCGAATTCGTCGTCGCCAACACCGACGCGCAGGCCCTGCAGCAGTCCAAGTCGCGCGCCCGCATCCAGCTGGGCGTCCGCGTGACCGAAGGGCTGGGCGCTGGCGCACGCCCGCAGGTCGGCGCTTCTGCCGCCGAGGAGACGCTGGAAGAGATCGTCGATCACCTGGCTGGCGCGCATATGTGCTTCATCACTGCGGGCATGGGCGGCGGCACCGGCACCGGGGCCGCGCCGATCATCGCGCAGGCCGCGCGTGAACTGGGTGTGCTGACCGTCGGCGTCGTTACCAAGCCCTTCGCCTTCGAGGGGGCCAAGCGCATGCGCCAGGCTGAAGAAGGCGTGGAGATGCTGCAGAAGGTCGTCGATACGCTGATCATCATCCCCAACCAGAACCTCTTCCGGCTGGCGAACGAGAAGACGACCTTCACCGAAGCCTTCGCAATGGCTGATGACGTGCTGTACCAGGGGGTGAAAGGTGTCACCGACCTGATGGTCCGTCCGGGCATGATCAACCTGGACTTCGCCGATGTGCGCGCGGTGATGGACGAGATGGGCAAGGCGATGATGGGCACCGGCGAGGCCACCGGCGAAGATCGCGCTCGCCAGGCCGCCGAGAAGGCGATCGCCAATCCGCTGCTGGACGAGATCAGCCTCAATGGCGCCAAGGGCGTCCTGATCAACATCACCGGCGGCTATGATATGACGCTTTTCGAGCTGGACGAAGCCGCCAATATCATCCGCGACAAGGTCGATTCCGACGCCAACATCATCGTCGGCTCGACGCTTGACCCCGAGATGGACGGCGCGATCCGCGTGTCGGTGGTTGCCACGGGCATCGAGGCGCAGGCTGATGCGCTGACGCTCGATGTGCCGCGCCGCAAGCTTGCCGAGCCGTTGGTGCCAGTGACGCAGGCCGAACAAGCGTTCGAGGTCGACACCCGGCCCGAGCCGCGCCCCGAACCCCGGATGGAGCAACGTGTCGAAGCTGCGCCAGCCCCGGCCCCCGCGCAACCCGCACCTGCGGCGCAGCATGCCCCGCGCGAGCAGTTCACCGCCGCACCGCGCCCTTCCGCAGGGTACCACCGCCCACCGCAGCCTCAGCCCGAGCCGATGCGTCAGCAGCCTGCGCCGCAGGCCCGCCATGTTGCCCCGCAGGTGGAGATGGCGCCCGAACCGCAGGACCACTACGCGTCCGAGCCGGTGCAGGACGAACTGGACCTGCCGCATCACGCGCACCATGCTGCCATCGCGCGCGCGCGTGAGAACGCGCCGCGTCCGACTGCACAGCAGCAGCGCCCACAGCCCGCGCCCGTGGCAGAGGCGTCGCAACATCCGCGCACGCCCGGCACACCCTCACCCGAAACCCTGGCGCGTCTGCGTGAAGCGGTCTCCCGCCAGCCGGCCCAGCCATACCAGCGTCGCGCGCCCGAGGCCGCCCCGTCGCAGCAGCATCCTCAGGAACGCGGCTCGCGCTTCGGCCTGGGGGCACTGATCAACAAGATGGCGGGGAGTGGCGCCGAAGCGACGGCCGCCCGCCACCAGCCGCCGGTCACGGCCTATGACGACGATCCCGAGCAGCGCGCAGAGCAGGAACGGATCGAAATCCCGGCCTTCTTGCGGCGCCAGGCGAACTGAGCTGGTCTGTTTTCAAACCGCCTGACTGAAGCCGGCGCAAGCCGGCTTCTTCTTTTTCGCATTCCGTGTCTGAAATGTGACGTGTTTCAACCTGTCGCAAAGCGTGAATTGAGCCTCTGCCGGGCCGTGCTTAGATAGCCGTCAAGCCACGCGGGAGCCAACCCGCAGGCGCGGGGTGACCCGCGCGGGGATCATCCCCAGCCCAGCCCGAGCAGTGGGTCGACACAGAAAACAGGTTCGCCGTGCAGACAACGTTACAAACCGGGGTCAGATTTTCGGGCGTCGCCTTGCATTCGGGCGCGACCGTCACTCTCTGCGTCCGTCCCGCCGCCGCCGATACCGGCATCGTCTTCGAGAGGCTCGACATCGCGCTGCCACGCGCGGCGCGCCGCGTCGAAGTATCGGTCGATGCGCTGATCGAAACCAATCTCTGCACGCGGGTAGGCAACGACCATGGCGTCACTGTCTCGACCATCGAGCATCTGATGGCTGCGCTTGCCGGGTGCGGCGTGCACAACGCGCTGGTAACGCTGGACGGGCCGGAAGTGCCGATCCTCGACGGCTCTGCCCGCCCCTTCGTCGAAGCCTTCCTCGCCGCCGGCATCCGGCAACTTCCGGCTGACTTGACGGCGATTCGCGTCCGCCGCCCGGTAGAGGTTCGCATGGGTGATGCCTGGGCGCGGCTGGATCCGGCCAATGAACTTTCCATCGCGTTCGAGATCGATTTTCCCGACCGGGCAATCGGCCACCAGATGCTGGACTTGCCGCTGCGCAATGGAACGTTCGTGCGCGAACTCAGCGACAGCCGCACGTTCTGCCGTCAATCTGATGTGGACGCGATGCGTGCCCAAGGGCTGGCGCTAGGGGGGACGTACGAGAACGCCGTTGTGGTCTCGGGCGCGAAGGTGCTCAGCCCGGGCGGACTGCGCCACCCTGACGAGCCTGTGCGCCACAAGATGCTCGACGCAGTCGGCGACCTGGCCGTGGCCGGGGCGCCCATCCTTGGCCGCTACACCGGTCACCGCGCCGGCCATACGCTCACCGGCCGGCTGATACGGGCGCTGCTTTCGGACCCCACTGCCTATGCGCGCGTGCTTGTCGATGCGGAAACCGCCCCGCATCTGCCCGGCGTCGGCATCGGTCATGCCGACCTTCACGCCGCTGCCTGAGCTGCAGGCAACACTGCCCGAGTGGCTTGCAAAGGCGTTTTGCGTGTCGGATTTATCTATGCTACGAGAACGGCGAGCCTCGCGGCCAAGGACCGGGATAACGGTCTGCCGCAGGGCTGGAATATGCCAGGCAGGGTGCATGTGATGACAGGGACGGGGGCAGAACGCAGCTTGAACGCGGCGCGCCGTGTTCGGACGGTGCTGATGACGTCGGCGCTGGTGATTGGGCTTGCCGCCTGTGGCACTGGCCCGGGCCCGAATGAGCCGCTCGATGGCTTTTCTGCCGAGGAAATCTATCGCCGCGGGGAGTTCCTGCTGGAAACCGGGTCAAGGGCCCGACCCTCGCTGCGTTATTTCCAAGAAGTCGAGCGCATCTATCCCTTCACCGACTGGGCGCGTCGGGCGATCATCATGCAAGCCTATGCTCAGCACCGCGACCGGAATTACGACGAAGCGCGGGCCACTGCGCAGCGCTTTCTGGACCAGTATCCTGGCGACCCCGATGCGGCATGGGCCGCTTACATCCTCGCGCTGACCTTTTACGACCAGATCGAGGATGTCGGCCGCGACCAGGGGCTGACCTTCCAGGCACTGGTGCATCTGCGCCGCGTGATCGAGGAATATCCGAACACTGAATACGCGCGCTCGGCCACGCTGAAGTTCGATCTGGCTTTCGACCATCTCGCCGCCAAGGAGATGGAGATCGGACGCTACTACCTTCGTCGTGGCAACTACACGGCCGCCATCAATCGCTTCCGGGTCGTGGTCGAGGACTTCCAGACAACGACCCACACGCCTGAGGCGCTGCATCGGCTGGTCGAAAGTTACCTCGCACTCGGACTGCGGGATGAGGCGCAGACCGCCGCGGCAGTTCTGGGTCACAACTTCCGCGCCAATCCGTTCTATGAGGACAGCTTCCGCCTGCTGACCCGTGCAGGACTGGCGCCCGAAGCAAGTGGCGAGGGCTGGCTGCGGACGATCTACCGGCAGGCAATCCGCGGCGAGTGGCTCTGACTGCCGCCGCAACGGCCAGGGCAGAAGGGCAATGCTCCGCAACCTCGCAATAAGGGACATGTTGTTGATCGATCGGCTGGAACTGCAGTTCCAACCGGGATTGAACGTGCTCACCGGAGAAACCGGGGCAGGAAAGTCTATTCTTCTCGACTCGCTGGGCTTCGTTCTGGGTTGGCGCGGTCGGGCTGAACTGGTTCGCGCCGGGGCCGCGCAGGGCGAAGTGGAGGCGGTGTTTGACCTGCCGCAAGATCATCCGGGGCGTGCTGTCCTGACCGAGGCCGGCATCGACGCTGGGGATGAGTTGATCCTGCGACGCATCAACACTCCTGATGGGCGCAAGACGGCCTGGATCAATGACCGCCGCACCTCGGGGGAGGTGCTGCGAACGCTCTCGGAAACGCTGATCGAACTGCACGGCCAGCACGATGACAGGGGCCTGCTCAACGCCCGCGGCCATCGCCAGCTTCTCGACGCCTTTGCGGGGGCGGAGCCGGCATTGTCGCGCACAAGAGCTGCTTGGCGCGGGTTGCAAGCGGCGCGCGCAGCACGCCGTGATGCGGCCGAGAAACTCGCCACTTTGCGCGCGGAAGAGGATTTCCTGCGCCACGCCGTGGCGGAACTCGACAAGCTGGATCCGCAACCGGGCGAAGAGGCTGAACTAGATACCCGCCGGCGCCTGATGCAGGCTGCCGAGCGGTTGCGTGGGGATGTCGATCGCGCGCGTCAGGCGCTGGGAGAGGACGGTGCCGAACGGCTGATCCTGGATGGGATTCGTTGGCTTGAGGGAGCGGCCGAAGGTGTCGAAGGCCGGCTTGATGGTGCGATTGGCGCGCTTGGCCGGGCGTTGACCGAGCTCGGAGAGGCGCAGGCCGAAGTCGAAGGCTGCATCGACGCCCTCGACCTTGATCCGATGGCGCTGGAAGCTGTGGAAGAGAGGCTTTTTGCGCTTCGGGCGCTCGCTCGAAAACATGCGGTTCTGCCGGACGACCTGGGTGCGCATGCCGAGACCTTGCGCGAACGGCTCTCGGTGTTGGATGCATCCGACAGCCAGTCCGCCATACTTGCCCGCGACGAGGTCGAGGCCGAAGGCGCTTTCCGTAATGAAGCCGAAGCCTTGCGCGCCGCACGGTGGGAGGCTGCGCAACTTCTCGATGCCGCGATGGCCTCCGAACTCGCGCCCCTTAAAATGGAGCGCGCGGTCTTTTCGACCGTGTTGGCCGAGGCCGAGCCTGGCGCCGAGGGAATGGATTCCGTCACCTTCGAAGTGGCGACCAATCCCGGCGCGCCTCCCGGACCCTTGAACCGCATCGCCTCAGGCGGAGAACTGTCGCGGTTTCTGCTTGCGTTGAAGGTCTGTCTGAGCCGGGCCGGGAATGACCGGACGCTGATTTTCGACGAGATCGACCGTGGTGTCGGGGGTGCGACCGCCGATGCAGTTGGAAAACGCTTGCGGGCGCTGGCGTCGGGGGGGCAAGTTCTGGTCGTGACGCACAGCCCGCAGGTTGCTGCGCGCGGGGCGCATCATTGGCGGGTCGAGAAACACGTCGAGGCCGGGGAAACTTTCAGTCGCGTGACGCAACTTTCCGCCGAGGAGCGCGTTGACGAGATTGCACGCATGCTGGCGGGTGATACCGTAACCGACGCCGCCCGCGCCGCGGCGCGGGAACTTATCGCCCCCGAGGCGGCGGCCTGAAAAACACGAGGAGGGACGAATGCGGCATTTCATCACCGTGGCGACGCTGGGCGGGGCACTTGTTCTTGCCGGGTGCGCCGATTTGCCCGATCTGCGTCCCGCGCAGCCCCGCGCGGCAGCTCCGGTTCAGGTAGCACCGCCCCCCTCTGCACTGACGGGGGAAGACATCGGTATCGTGCGTTCCGCCAGTGCCGCGGAAGCCGCCTGTGTCGCTCAAGGCGAGTCGCAGGGGATGAACGTGCAGAGTGTTGTGGGCACGCGTGAAGTGCAGGGCAGCGACGGGCGCCCGAGCTCGCGGGACGTGATGCTGCGCATCGCACAGGGGCAGCAGGTGTTCGATGTGCGGTGCCGCTATGACTATGCCAGCGCCGAAGCCCGGATCATGACGCTGTAAGGCGCGGTCGAAACGCTATCGCGCCATCTTAGCGCATTCCCATGCCCATCTGCATCAGTCCCCGCCGAACGGGCGCGACGCCATAAAGCAGATTGAGCGCGGCGGCACGCGCATCGCGCAGGGGCTGCGCGCCGACCATCGAGGCGCGGTTCAGTAAATCCACACCTGCAACCCGGATCCGCACCTCGGGCCAGCGGCGACGGTGGTAGCTTTCCAGCATCGCGGGACTTCCGAGTACCTCGGGATTGGCGAGTTCCAACAGGACACGCAGATCGGCAAGGCTCATGTTCAACCCCTGCGCGCCGATGGGCGGGACGACATGCGCCGCTTCGGCGATCAACGCGGTGCGCTCACCGGCGAAACGATCGGCGATCTGGCTGATGATTGGCCAAACGGTCAGGGCGGAAGCCAGCGTCAACGGCCCGAGGATCGAACAGGATCGTGCGGTCATCTCGGCCTCAAAGGCTTCGGTCGGCAGGGCGCGAAGCCGCGCAACCTCCGGTCCTGACTCCATCCAGACGATGGCAGAGGCGTGGTGTCCGTTCCGGTCGGGCAGGGGCACCAGTGTGAACGGCCCGCCCGAGCGGTGGATTTCGGTCGACACCATGTTGTGCGGTTTCGGGTGCGTGACGGTGAAGGCCAACGCCTTCTGCCCATAACGCGTTGTCCGGATTCCGATACCCAACGCTTGCCGCATGGGAGAGTTGCGGCCGTCGGCAGCGACCAGCAACCGGGCGGAAACGCGACGCCCATCGCTTAGGGTGACAAGTGCTTCGCTTTCCCGCGTGAACAACCGGGCGGCACCGATCCCAGGTCTGAACTCGGCCTGCGGTAGTTCATCCAGCCGCGCCAGAAACTCTCGTCGAAGGAGCCAGTTAGGCAAGTTCCAGCCAAAGGGCCGCTCAGAGATGTCGGAGGCGTCGAAATCGTGGACGGCGCGCGCGGCGGCTGCGTCACCGCCGGCGTCGATGATCCGCATGATCTGCAGGGGCATCGCATGCGGCGCCAATCGGTTCCAGAGACCGGCACTCTCCAGAAGCGCAACAGAGGGTTGGAGGAATGCGGTGGTCCGCAGATCGGCGTCGGGTGCATTTTGGGCGGTTACCGGTGGAACCGGGTCCACGCAAAGGACACTATAGCCCGCCGAACCGAACGCGGCCGCCGCGGCAAGCCCCGCGACCCCGCCGCCCGAAACCAGAACATCCACCGATTCGCGCATGACGCACCTCCGATCCGGACCTTATAAAGCGCATTCCTCGCCGCAGCGAGGGCGCGCCCGCGTCAGCCGCGGGTAAGGGCGATCAGCATGAGCATTACGGCCGGCACCATCAGGATTGCTGGCAGGTAAAGGGCGGGCAGACCCCAGACGAGGACCGCGCAAGCCCATGCGCTGATTGCCGCCAGCAATAGATAAAAGGGGTAGTCGCTATCGCCCTCGGCAAGTTCGCGTGCAATGCCGCCGATGACGGGGATGCGGCGCAGCCAAGGCTCACGCTGGCGGCGGTTCGGCCGGCGTACAGGCTGGGGATCGGTTTGAGCGCTCATTTCGGCCTCCTGTAATTCCTGATCGGAGATATAGGTTATTGCCGCGCTGATTCAGCCCAGAATTTCTGCAGTGCGGCAACGCGCCGCGCCCGCACTACAAGCGGTGCAGGAAGCTGCCCAGATCGATGGTGTGGTAATGGATATGCGCCGCCTCGGACTGTGGCAGGGCCTCGGGTGCGACATGCACAGTCCTCATTCCAAGCTCATGGGGCACGCGCAGGTTTCGCGGGTCATCTTCGAACATCGCAGCGCAGAGTGGATCAAGGCCGTCGGCAGTGAAGACGGTATCGAACGCCTCGCGCCTTGGCTTCGGGTGGAAGCCCGCATTCTCGACTCCGTAGACCGCGTCGAAAAGGCCTGACAGGCCGCGGGCCTCGATCACGCGATGCGCATAGGGAGCTGAACCGTTCGTGTAGACTATCCGCCGGCCCGGCAATCGGGCAATGCCGGCCTTCAACCCGGGATCGGGTGCAAGGATCGAGAAGTCGATTTCGTGCACTTCGACAAGGTAGGGGTCAGGATCAACGCCGTGATGCGTCATCAGTCCGGCCAATGTTGTGCCGTATTCGCGCCAGTAGTGCTTGCGCAGGCGATCGGCCTCGGGCCGGTCGACCTTGAGCATGCGCATCACATAGTCAGTCATCCGCTGGTCGATCTGATCGAACAGTCGCACCTCGGGCGGATAAAGCGTGTTGTCCAGATCGAAGACCCAGGTCCGGACATGCGAGAAGGCTTTGGCAACCATACCCGAGAGCTAGTGCGAAAGCGGCACGCTAGCAAGGCTGCGCAACACGCGGGGACGAAAGCGGTTGCGGCAGCGCGGCATGGCGGTAATCTGCCCGACATGGAGTTGACGATGCCCGAGTCCCGCCCGCCTGCCGCCGATGCCTATTCCATGGTCCTCGCCGCAATCGACGAAGGCGTCTACAAGCCTGGTGACCGCCTAGTCGAATCCGAACTTGCGGAGCGGTTCGGCGTGTCACGCACACCGATCCGCGAGGCGTTGCAGCGACTTGAGACCCAGTCGCTGCTGACCCGCGATGGGCGCTCACTGATCGTCGCATCGCTCGACCACAACCAACTGGCCGAACTCTATGTTGTCCGCTCGGAACTGGAGGGATTGGCCGCGCGTCTGGCCGCTCGCCACGCCACCGTCGAAGAGGTGCGTGTCCTGCGTGACATGGTGGCCGCCGACCGCGGACTGATCAACGATCCACGGACGCTCAGCCGGGCGAATCGGCGGTTTCACAAACAGATCCACCTGGCCTCTCACAACCGTTTCCTGGTTCAGCAACTTGACCTGGTGCATCGGTCGATGGCGCTCCTCGCCTCGACGTCGTTGGCTGCGGAAGGGCGGGGGGCAGCGGCGCTTGACGAGCATGACGCCATTGTCGAGGCTATCGCGCGCGGCGATGGCGAGGCTGCGGCGCAGGCGCTGAAGGACCATATCTCCCGCGCTTTCGAGACACGGTTGAAGCTGGAGTCCGGCGATCGTCAACGTCTCGAAGACTGAGAGGCAGTATTAGCTACGAGCAAGGGCGGGCTGTAGTGCGCTGTCATGCAATCCGTGAGCGGTCTTGTCCCAGTAGAAGGGGCTGACGCCCATCTCGATCACGGCCTTCCAGGCGGCGACGACGGCAAGGGGGAAGTAGACCGGAAGCAAAAGTGCCCACGGCCGCAACCCGCGATGGTCACGCGCGCGCAGGGCGCAGAGGTTGATCGTCAGATTGGTAATCTCAGCGATCAGGAACAGGCCCGCCAAGCTAATAAGAGCAGCCATCGGCAGCCCCTCAGCCAGTGAATGACCCATGCCGAGTAGCATCAACCAGAAACTCCACAGGATGGGGGCAAGGAGAAACTGGATCAGCGTGCCCAGAAAGATCACTTGAAACCCCATAAAGCGCCACCATCCAAACTGCCGCAGCAACAGGCCGGGGTCGCGCATATGAACCGCATAGGTCATGGCGTAACCCTTCAGCCAGCGAGAGCGCTGCTTGATCCAGGGCCGGATATGGCAGTTTGCTTCCTCCAATGTGACCGTATCGAGCAGTTCGGTCCGGTAGCCGTGCCGGGCTAGGCGGATGCCGAGATCCGCATCCTCGGTCACGTTGTGGGCGTCCCACGCCCCCAGCCGATCAAGGATACTGCGGCGGAAAAAGAGGGTCGTGCCACCTAATGGCACCGCGAGCCCCAGGCGCTGGAAGCCAGGAAGCATAAGGCGAAACCAGGCCGCATATTCGATGGTGAAACAGCGCGCGATCCAGTTGGTGCGCGGGTTGTAGTAATCCAGCACGCCCTGGATACAGGCCAGGTCCTGGCCGCTTTCGGCGAAACGCGCGGCAATCCGGTGAAGCTGGTCGTGCGCCGGCGCATCTTCGGCGTCATAGACACCGACAATGCTACCGCGGGCGAAGTCGAGCGCGTAGTTGAGCGCACGGGGCTTCGTCTTGAGCGTCGATTCCGGCGCAACGATGATGCGCATCCATGCCGGCAGACGCGCACGACGCAGCGCATTGCGGGTCAGATGATCGTCCTCTTCGACCACCAGCAGGACATCCAGTTTCTCACGTGGCCAGGTCAGCGCGCCCAGTCGGGCGACCAATCGTGGGGCGATGTCGCGCTCTCGGTAAAGCGGCACCAGAATTGAGATCACTGGACGTTCGCCAGCCAGTCGGGGAGAGCGGGCGGGCGCGCTGCGGGTGGCGCGTAACTGTGTGGCCGCTGCGGCGATCTTCAGGAGCGTCCCGGCCAGAAGCGCAAGAGAGACTACCGCCAGGACAATCGCGAA
>CAZKSE010000096.1:0-13421 GCA_964555305.1 uncultured Rhodobacter sp.
AGGAAGGTTGTGCACCGCACAGCCTGACGCGCGGCGGGAGCACCCACGTCGCCCCTGGGCCCCGACGACCGACCATGTGCATCGCTCAATCCCCCTCGGACAGCATTTCGCGCAATTCGTAGACCAGCGCCAGCGCCTCGCGCGGGCTGAGCGCGTCTGGGTGGGTTTCGCGCAGGCGGGCCTCGACGGCAGAGGCTTTCGGCCGTGCCGACGGGGTCGGTGGCGGCGCGGCCGAGAAAAGCGGCAGGTCGTCGATCAGCGCGCGGGCGCCGCGGCGGCCGGCCTCGCCCTTCTCCAGCATCTCGAGGACCGCGCGCGCCCGCTCGATCACCGGCGCGGGAAGGCCCGCCAGCCGGGCGACCTGCACGCCGTAGGAGCGATCCGCCGCGCCGCGCTTCACCTCGTGCAGGAAGACCACCTCGCCCTGCCATTCGCGCACGCTGACCGTGGCGTTCCGCACGCCCGAGAGCCGCTCGGCAAGCGCCGTCATCTCGTGGTAATGGGTGGCGAAAAGCGCTCGGCAGCGGTTGGCGTCGTGCAGATGCTCCAGCACCGCCCAGGCGATCGAGAGCCCGTCATAGGTCGCCGTGCCCCGGCCGATCTCGTCAAGGATGACAAAGGCGCGCTCGTCGGCCTGGTTGAGGATCGCCGCCGTCTCGACCATCTCGACCATGAAGGTCGAACGCCCCCGCGCCAGATCGTCCGAGGCGCCGACGCGGCTGAAGAGCTGGCTCACCAGCCCGATCTCGGCACGGCTGGCGGGCACGAAGCTGCCGGCCTGCGCCAGAAGCGCGATCAGCGCGTTCTGGCGCAGATAGGTCGATTTGCCCGCCATGTTGGGCCCCGTGACCAGCCAGATCGCCGCGCCCGCCCCTTGGGGAGAGAGGTCGGCGTCATTGGCGACGAAGGGCTGCCCCTCGCGCGCGAGGGCGCGTTCGACGACCGGGTGCCGCCCGCCCTCGACTAGGAAGGCGCGGCTCTCGTCGACCGCCGGTGCGGCCCAGTCGCGGGCGCGGGCCAGTTCGGCGAAGCCCGCGGCCAGGTCCAGCTCGGCCAGCGCGCGGGCGGTGGCGAAGATCGTGAGCGCCGCTGTCAGGACCGCCTGACGCAATTCCTCGAACAGCCGCTTCTCGATTTCCAGCGCGCGGGCCCCGGCATTGAGGATCTTCGTCTCCATCTCCGAGAGCTTCAGCGTGGTGAAGCGGACCTGGTTCGCGGTGGTCTGCCGGTGGACAAAGGTTTCCGACAGCGGCGGTGACAGCATCTTCTCGGCATGGGTCGCGGTGGTCTCGATGAAATAGCCCAGCACGTTGTTGTGCTTGATCTTCAGCGAGCCGATGCCGGTGCGGGCGATGTATTCGGCCTGCATCGCGGCGATGACGCTGCGGCCCTCGTCGCGCAGGCGGCGCGCCTCGTCGAGTTCGGTATCCACGCCCTCGGCGATGAAGCCGCCGTCGCGCGCCAGATGCGGGGGTTCGGCCACCAACGCGCTTTCCAGCCGCTGGGTCAGTCCGGCATGGCCGCCCAGCGCGCCGGTCAGTTCGGCGAGCAAGGGCGGCAGGTCGCGGCCGGTGAGCACGCCTTGAAGCTCTGCCGCCTGCCGCAGCCCCGCGCGCAGCATCGCGAGGTCCCGTGGCCCGCCCCGGTCGAGCGAGAGCCGCGAGAGCGCGCGGTCGATATCCGGCACCTGCCGCAGGGCGGCACGCAGATCGCCGCGCAGGGCGTCATCCTCGACCAGGAAGCCCACGGCGGTGAGCCGCGTACGGATTTCCACAAGATCGCAGGAGGGTGCGGAAAGACGGCGCTCCAGCAGCCGCGCGCCGGCGGCGGTGAGCGTCGTGTCCACCGCCGCCAGCAGCGAGCCGTCGCGCGTGCCGCTCGCGCCTTGCGTGATCTCCAGGCTGCGGCGGGTGGCGGCGTCGATCTGCATGACCGCACCCGCGCTTTCGCGCACCGGCGGGCGCAGGAGCGGCAGCCGCCCGCGCTGGGTCAGGTCCAGATAGTCGATGAGCGCGCCCAGCGCCGACAGCTCCGCCCGCCCGAAGGCGCCGAACCCATCGAGCGTGCCGACCTGATAGAGCGCGCAGAGCCGCTTCACCGCCCCCGTCGAATCGAAGCTCGACCGCGCGAGCGGCGTGAGCGCGATGCCGTGATCCTCGGCCAGCGCGGGCAGATCGCCCGCGGCCTCGGACTCCGGCTCGTCGGCGACGATCATCTCGCGCGGGGTCAGGCGCGCGAGTTCCGGCGCAAGGCGCACGCGTGGGCAGGGAATGACCCGGATCTCGCCCGTCGAGATATCGGCCCAGGCCAGCGCGCCTTCGCCGCGGACCTGCGCGTAGGCGGCCAGGAAATTGTGGCGCCGGGCTTCGAGCAGCGTCTCCTCGGTCAGTGTGCCGGGGGTGACGAGGCGCACGACATCGCGTTTCACGACCGATTTCGAGCCGCGCTTCTTGGCCTCGGCGGGGTCTTCGAGTTGCTCGGCGATGGCCACGCGAAAGCCCTTGCGGATGAGCGTCAGCAGGTAGCCCTCGGCCGAATGGACGGGGACGCCGCACATCGGGATGTCGGCGCCCTGATGCTGGCCGCGCTTCGTGAGCGCGATATCCAGCGCCGCCGCCGCCGCCACCGCGTCGTCGAAGAACATCTCGTAGAAATCGCCCATCCGGTAGAACAGGAGCGCCTCCGAGTGCTGCGCCTTGATCTCCAGATATTGCGCCATCATCGGCGTGGTCGTGGCCTGCGCGCCGCTCACCCTGATCCCCCCTGCTGTGCGGCGCGACCCTACAAAACCGCCCCGGCGCGCGAAAGCGGGAAAACCCGCGTTGAGCCGGAAGCGGCAGCCGGGTAAGGATGAACCAAAATGAGGGAGCGCCCGCATGAGCCGCAAGTCGAAAGCCACCCCCGAAGAGGCGCTTGCCTATCACTTCGAACCCGTCCCCGGGAAGATCGAGGTGGTGGCCTCGAAACCGATGGCCACCCAGCGTGACCTGAGCCTCGCCTACAGCCCCGGCGTCGCCGTGCCGGTGGAGGCGATCGCGCGCGACCCGATCCTGGCCTATGATTACACTACCAAGGGCAACATGGTCGCCGTCGTCTCGAACGGGACGGCGATCCTGGGGCTTGGCAACCTGGGCGCGCTGGCCTCGAAGCCGGTGATGGAGGGCAAGGCGGTCCTGTTCAAGCGCTTCGCGGATGTGAACGCGATCGACATCGAGCTCGATACCGAGGATGCCGAGGAGATCATCAAGGCGGTGCATCTGATGAGCCCGACCTTCGGCGGCATCAACCTCGAAGACATCAAGGCGCCCGAGTGCTTCATCATCGAAAGCCGCCTGAAGGAGCTGTGCGACATCCCGGTCTTCCACGACGACCAGCACGGCACGGCGGTGATCTGCGCGGCCGGGCTGATCAACGCGCTGGAGCTGAGCGGCAAGAGGATCGAGGAGGTCCGCATTGTCCTCAACGGCGCGGGCGCGGCCGGGATCGCCTGCCTGGAGCTTCTGAAGGCGATGGGTGCGCGCGCCGAGAACTGCATCATGTGCGACACCAAGGGCGTCGTCTGGCAGGGCCGGACCGAGGGGATGAACCAATGGAAATCCGCCCATGCCGCCAGGACCGACCTGCGCACGCTCGAACAGGCGATGGTGGGCGCCGACGTCTTCCTCGGCGTTTCGGCCAAGGGCGCGGTGACCGCCGAGATGGTCGCCACCATGGCCGATGACCCGGTAATCTTCGCCATGGCCAATCCCGACCCCGAAATCACCCCCGAGGAGGCCCATGCCATCCGCGCCGACGCCATCGTCGCCACCGGCCGCTCCGACTATCCAAACCAGGTCAACAATGTCCTGGGCTTTCCCTATCTCTTCCGCGGCGCGCTCGACATCCAGGCGCGCGCCATCAACGACGAGATGAAGATCGCCTGCGCCCGGGCGCTGGCCGAACTGGCGCGCGAGGACGTCCCCGACGAGGTGGCGATGGCCTACGGGCGCAAGCTTTCCTTCGGGCGCGACTACATCATCCCCACGCCCTTCGACCCGCGGCTGATCTACACGATCCCGCCGGCGGTGGCGAAGGCCGGCATGGATACCGGCGCCGCGCGGCGCCCGATCATCGACATGGACGCCTACCGCCATGCGCTGAAGGCGCGGATGGATCCGACCGCCTCGATCCAGCAGAGCCTCTATGCCCGCGCCCGGCAGGCGCAGGCGCGGATGATCTTCGCCGAAGGCGATGACGAGCGGGTGCTGCGCGCGGCGGTCAGCTACCAGCGCTCGGGCCTGGGTCACGCGCTGGTCGTGGGCGAGGAAGCTGATACCCGCCGCCGGCTGGAGGCCGCGGGGCTGGGCGACGCGGTGCGCGAGCTGGAGATCGTCAACGCCGCCAACACCCGCCATCTCGATGCCTACAAGACGTTTCTCTACAAGCGCTTGCAGCGCAAGGGCTTCGATCAGCGCGATGTGCACCGGATGGCGACGCGCGACCGGCACATCTTTGCCGCGCTGATGCTGGCGCATGGGCATGGCGACGGGCTGGTCACCGGGGCCACGCGCAAGTCGGCGCTGGTCATGGACATGATCAACCATGTCTTCAACGCGCGCGCGCAGGATGGCGCGGTCGGCGTCTCGGCGCTTCTGCACAAGGGCCGGATCGTGCTGATTGCCGACACGCTGGTCCATGAATGGCCCGACGAGAACGACCTTGCCGACATCGCCACCCGCGCCGCCGCCGTCGCCCGGGGCCTGGGGCTGGAGCCGCGCGTGGCCTTCGTCAGCTTCTCCACCTTCGGCTACCCGGTGTCGGAACGCGCGACCAAGATGCACCGCGCCCCCTCGGTCCTCGACCGGCGCGGGGTCGATTTCGAATACGAGGGAGAGATGACCGTCGATGTCGCGCTCAACCCGGCGGCGGCGGCGCATTACCCGTTCTCGCGTCTGACCGGGCCGGCCAACATCCTTGTCGTGCCGGCGCGTCATTCGGCCTCGATCTCGGTGAAGCTGATGCAGGAAATGGCCGGCGCCACGGTCATCGGCCCGATCCTGACGGGGGTGTCGAAACCCATCCAGATCTGCTCGACCGGGGCGACGGTGAACGATATCCTCAACATGGCGGTGATGGCCGCCTGCCGGATCGGATGAGGCCGTGACCGTATTCAACCTGGGCTCGATCAACATCGACCATGTGTACCGGGTCGCGCATTTGCCGCGCCCGGGCGAAACGCTGGCTGCCGAGGGCTATGAGCGTACGCTGGGCGGCAAGGGCGCCAACCAGTCGGTCGCAGCGCTGCGCGCGGGCGCGCGCGTCGTCCATATCGGGGCCATCGGCGCCTCAGACGGCTGGACGGCGGCGCGGCTTTCCGCGCTGGGGGTGGACCTCGGCTCGATCGCGCGGGTCGATGCGCCGACGGGACATGCGATCATCGCCGTCGATGCGGCGGGCGAGAACAGCATCCTGATCCATCCCGGCGCCAACCGCCTTCAGGATGCCGAGGTGATCGAGGCGGCGCTGTCAGGCGCGCAGACCGGGGACATCCTGCTTCTGCAGAACGAAACCTCGGATCAGGTCGAAGCCGCGCAGGCCGCGCGCAAGCGGCACATGCGGGTCTTTTATTCCGCCGCCCCCTTCGATCCGGAGGCGCTGCAAGCGATCCTGCCGCATGTCACCCATCTTTTGATGAACGCCGGCGAGGCCGAGGCGCTGTGTCGCGCGACCGGCAAGACGCTGGAGGATCTGCCGGTCGAGGCGGTGATCGTCACCCGCGGCGCAGAGGGCGCGGAATGGATCCCCTCCGACGGGGCGCGGGTCGCCGTGCCGACGGTCAAGGTCGAGGCGGTGGATACCACCGGCGCGGGCGATTGCTTCGCCGGATCGCTGGTCGCCGCGCTCGATGACGGGATGAGCCCGGAACAGGCGCTGCGCTACGCCGCAGCCGCCGCCGCGATCCAGGTCACGCGCGAGGGGACCTCGTCGGCGATGCCCGACCGGGGCGAGGTCGAGGCGCTACTGGCCACACAGTCCACGGCCGGCTGAGCCCCTACGGGCGGCCGAAGAAAACAAGGCTGAACGCCCGGAAAAGCCGGGGCGAGACCCTTTCATTCCGGTTAACATTAAAAACCTTTCCGTTTCCAATTAACGTCTTGGGCGGTTGTGCGCTGGCGCACGCACGGGTGAAACTCGCCCGCAGCACCCAGCAGCCCCCCCCGGGCCGCAACGATCAGCTGCCGCTGCCCACAAACGGCGCGTCATCGCCCCAAAGTTCCTGCACGCGCGCGTCGCGCCCGCAGGCGGCGCGATACCGCTTGTAGGCCGCCGCCTTGGTGAGAGGGCCGAAGCGGGTCAGGATCAGGTCGCTGCTGTAGGGATAGCCCTGATGGTATTCCTCGGCCGGATAGAAGGGCGCCATCTCGCGCAGGGGGGTCACGACCGGCTGGCCCAGCTCCGCGCTGGCCGCATCGAGAGCCGATTGCGCGCTGGCCTGTTGCTCGGGGGTGACGAAGATCGCGGTGGTATAGGCCTCGCCCCGGTCGCAGAACTGGCCGCCGGCATCCAGCGGGTCTATCGAGCGCATGAAGAGATGCAGGATTTCCGGGTAGCTGATCTGATCGGCATCATAGGTGATGCGCGCCACCTCCAGATGGCCCGTCCCGCCCGAGACGACCTGCCGATAGCTGGGGTTCTCCACATGCCCGCCGGCAAAGCCGACCTCGACATCGGTGACGCCATCGACGCGGCGAAAATCGGATTCGACGCACCAGAAACACCCGCCGGCAACCAGCGCGGTTTCCAGACGCTGAGCGGTCGCCGGCGCAGCAAGGCCGAAAACAAGGGCAAGGGTGGCGGCAAGACGCAGGAACATGGGCAATCCTCCTTCCTCGGTTATGGGTGCGCCCCCGGCCCCCGACAAGTCACGGAGCGGTGAGCGCAGCTGTTGCGACCCCGCGGGGGCTGTGGTTCAGTCCCCCCATGGCCGAGACCGTCACCGACCACCCGATCAATATCGCCCGCCAGCGGTTCAAGCTGCGCGTCTGGATCACCTCGCGGCTCTGGGCGCAGGTGATGCTGGGCATGGTGCTGGGCTTTGCGCTGGGGCTGTTGCTGAGCGATGCGACCGGCCTGATCGAACCCGCGACCGCCGAAGTGGTGGGCGCCTGGCTGGCGCTGCCGGGGCGGATTTTCCTGGCGCTGATCGCGATGGTGCTGGTGCCGCTGATCTTCTCGTCCATCGTCGGCGGGCTGACCGGCGCCGGATCGGGGGCCGAGCTGCGCGCCGTCGGGCTGCGGCTGGCGGCCTTCATCCTCGCCACCACTACCGCCGCGGCCTTCATCGGGGTGGCGCTGGCCCAATGGCTGCGCCCGGGAGCCTCGCTCTCGGGCTTCGGTGCCCCGCCTGCCGGGGACGGGATCGATGCCGCGGACGCGCTCGACCGAGCGCCGCTTCCCGACCTGATCGCCAACATCCTCCCGACCAATCCGACGGCTTCGATCGTGCAGGGCGACATGCTGGCGGTGGTGGTGCTGGCGCTTCTGGTCGGCATCTCGGTCGCGCAGGTGGAACGCCACCGCGCCGAGCCCTTCATGGCGCTGATGGATTCGCTCCTGTCGATCTCGATGAACATCGTAAAATGGGCGATGTTCCTGGCCCCCTTCGCGGTCTTCGGGCTGATGGCGCAGCTGGTCATGCGCACCGGGGTCGAGACGCTGCTGGGCATCTCGGACTATGTCGGCACGGTGCTGGCGGGACTGGGGCTGCTGCTCGTGCTCTACCTGTCGGCGGTCTGGGCTTTTGCCGGCATCGGCCCCTGGGCCTTTTTCGCGCGGGCCGGGGGCAACCTGCTTCTGGCCTTCTCGACTTCGTCTTCCTCGGCGGTGATGCCGGTGACGATCCAGACCGCACGGCGGTTCGGCGTGCCGGAAAGCATCGCCAATCTGGTGGTGCCGCTGGGCGCCACGATGAACATGGCCGGCACCGCGCTCTACCAGGCGGTCGCAATCCTGTTCCTGGCCCAGCTTGCCGGGGTCGAGTTGACCACAGCGCAAATCGTCGTCGTCGTCGGCACGCTCGTCGCCTCGTCGATCGGGGCGCCGGGCACGCCGGGGGTCAGCATCGCGATCCTGATTTCGGTCGCCACCTCCATGGGGATCCCGGTGGAGGGGATGGTGATCATCCTCGGCGTCGACCGGCTGCTGGACATGTGCCGGACCACGGTCAACGTCACCGGCGATATCGTCGCGGCCGTGCTGCTCCGCGGGCAGGGCGAGGCGGCGGCAGAACCCGCCTGACCCCCCCATCCCGCCGCCCGCGCTGTCGCCCTTGTGCGGTGACACCGACTGGACAACCGCCTTCCGTCGACCGATCTTCGTCACCAACCCCACCCTTTCGCAAACGGACGCTCGCCGCATGACCAACCCGCTGCTCGCCGACTGGACCGGCCCCTTCGGCCTGCCCCCCTTTGGCGCGATCGACGACACGCAGTTCGCCCCCGCCTTCGATGCCGCCCTGGCCGAGGGCCGCGCGGCGATCGAGGCGATTGCCGAGAACCCCGCGCCGCCCAGCTTCGCCAACACGATCGAGGCGCTGGAACTGGCCGAGGATCGTCTGGACCGGGTGGCGGCGGTCTTCTTCAACCTGACCGGCACCGATTCGAACCCCGCGCGCGAAGCCCTCGCCCGCGAACTGGCGCCGAAGCTCTCGGCCCATGCCTCAGAGATCACCTCGAACACGGCGCTCTTCACCCGGATCGAAAATCTCTGGACCCGGCGTGCCGAGCTGGAATTGACCGCCGAGCAGGACCGCGTGCTGATGCTCTATCGCCGGATGTTCTTGCGCGCCGGGGCAGGGCTGGACGAGGCAGGCAAGGCGCGGATGGCGGCGATCAAGGGTCGGCTGGCCAGCCTCGGCACGCAGTTCGCGCAGAACCTGCTGGCCGATGAACGCAATTGGGCCATGCCCCTTGACGATCTGGCGGGGCTCCCGGATTTCGTCATTGTTGCAGCCCGGGCTGCGGCGGCAGAACGCGGGCGTGACGGGCATCTGGTCACGCTGAACCGCTCGCTCATCGTGCCGTTCCTGCAGTATTCGCCCCGCCGTGACCTACGCCGGACGGCCTATGAGGCCTGGGCCGCGCGCGGCGCCAACGGCGACGAGACCGACAACCGGGCCATCGCGACCGAGACGCTCGCCCTCAGGGCCGAGCGGGCGGCGCTTCTGGGCCATGCAAGCTTCGCCGCCTATAAGCTGGAGCCCGAGATGGCGGGCAATCCGCAAGCGGTGCGGGACCTGCTGATGCAGGTCTGGGCGCCCGCCCGCGCGCAGGCTGAAGCCGATGCCGAGGCGATGCAGGTGTTGCTTAACGCCGATGGTCACGCAGGCCCGCTGGAGCCCTGGGACTGGCGCTACTATGCCGAGAAGCGTCGCCGCGCGCTGCATGATCTCGACGAGGCCGAGTTGAAACCTTACCTGCCGCTCGAGGCGATGATCGAGGCAGCCTTCGACGTGGCGAACCGGCTCTTCGGGCTGAAGTTCGAACCGCTTGACGTCCCACTCAATCATCCCGACGCCCGCGCCTGGGAGGTGACGCGCGACGGGCAGCACATGGCGGTCTTCATCGGCGACTATTTCGCGCGCCCTTCCAAACGCTCGGGCGCGTGGTGCTCGACCCTGCGCGGGCAGCGCAAGCTCGGGAGTGGGCAGCGGCCGATCGTCGTCAACGTCTGCAACTTTGCCAAGGGCGATCCGGCGCTTCTCTCCTGGGACGATGCCGGCACGCTGTTTCACGAATTCGGCCATGCGCTGCACCAGATCCTGTCGGATGTGACGCATGGCTTCATTTCCGGCACCTCGGTCGCGCGGGATTTCGTCGAACTGCCGAGCCAGCTCTATGAGCACTGGCTCGAAGTGCCCGAGGTCATCGAACGCCACGCCCGCCACTGGCATACCGGCGCGCCGATGCCCGAGGCCCTGCGCGCGAAGCTCAAGGCCGCGGCCACCTGGAACCAGGGCTTTTCCACGGTGGAATACATTGCCTCGGCACTGGTCGATCTGGCCTTCCACGACGGCCCGCCCCCCACCGACCCGATGCAGCGTCAGGCCGAGGTGCTGGAGGAGATCGGCATGCCCCGCGCCATCGGGATGCGCCACGCGACGCCGCATTTCGCCCATGTCTTCGCCGGCGACGGCTACGCCGCAGGGTACTACAGCTACATGTGGTCAGAGGTGATGGACGCCGATGCCTTCGCCGCTTTCGAGGAGGCCGGCGATCCCTTTGATTCCACCCTCGCCCGGAAGCTGGAGGAGCACATCCTGTCGGCCGGCGGCTCGGACGAAGGGGCGGCCCTTTATACCGCCTTCCGCGGCCGAATGCCGGGGGTCGAGGCGTTGCTGAAAGGCCGCGGACTGATAGCGGCCTGAACGATCACGGGCGGGCATGGGCCACCCCCAAGAGCCCCGTCCTGCCGCATTTTCGAGCAACCTGCCCCGCGTGGAAAGATTCCCGCGCGGGACCTTTTTTTATCAGTTGATAAAATTTCGCGATGTGGCAGCATGCGCAAAAAAGAAGAACGCAGCAAACCCGACACCCGGAGGTAGCAACGTGACCATCACCCCGCAGACGGACGGCATCCGTTCCGGCCGGCTGGACCGCGCCACGCTGGCCGAACATTTCGACGATCTCTATCCTCGGTTCGACGCGCATGAAGCGCGCGTGGCCGCGGATCGGTGCTATTTCTGCTACGATGCCCCCTGCATCACCGCTTGCCCGACCGAGATCGACATCCCGCTGTTCATCCGTCAGATTCAGTCCGGCCAGCCCGAGGCGGCGGCGAAGACGATCTTCGACCAGAACATTCTCGGCGGCATGTGCGCCCGCGTCTGCCCGACCGAGAACCTGTGCGAAGGCGCCTGCGTGCGCGAGATCGCCGAGGGCCAACCGGTCGAGATCGGACGGCTGCAGCGTTACGCCACCGACACGCTGATGGAACGCAACGAACACCCCTACGCCCGCGGCGCGGCCACCGGCAAGCGCATCGCTGTCGTCGGCGCCGGGCCGGCGGGGCTGGCCTGCGCGCACCGGCTTGCGATGAAGGGCCATGACGTGGTGATCTACGAGGCGCGCGCAAAGCCCGGCGGGTTGAACGAATATGGCATCGCCGCCTACAAGGCCGCGCATGGGATCGCCCAGGCCGAGGTCGACTGGCTGATGCGCATCGGCGGGATCGCGGTAAAGACGGGCATTGCGTTGGGGCGCGACGTCACGCTGGAAGAGCTGCGCAGCGATCATGACGCGGTTTTCCTGGGCATGGGGCTTTCGGGCGTCAACGCGCTCGCTGCCCCCGGTGAGGATAAATCCGGTGTCGAGGCCGCCGTCGATTTCATCGCCGAACTGCGCCAGTCCCGCGACCTGGCTGCGCTGCCCATCGGCAGGCATGTCGTGGTGATCGGCGGCGGTATGACCGCGGTCGATGCCGCCGTCCAGTCGAAGCTCCTGGGCGCCGAGCATGTCACCATGGTCTACCGGCGCGGCCGCGAGGCGATGGGGGCCTCGGATTACGAACTGGACCATGCCGCCACCGAAGGGGTGAAGATCATCACCCATGCGATGCCGGTCGCCATCCACGGCAACGGCGCCGTGCGCGAGATCGAATTCGCCTACACTCGGCAGGGCGAAACCGGCCTGGAACCCACGGGAGAGACTTTCCGGCTGAAAGCTGACCAGGTCTTCAAGGCAATCGGCCAGACGCTTTCCGGCGTGCCGGAGGGGCTGACACAGGAGCGCGGCAAGATCGTCGCCAATGCGTCCGGGCGCACCGCGATTCCCGGGGTCTGGGCGGGGGGCGACTGCACCCCCGGCGAGGACCTGACCGTCGTCGCCGTCGCGCAGGGGCGCGACGCGGCCGAGGACATTCACGCAAGCCTGACGGCCTGAGGGAGGACGCGACATGGCAGACCTGACCACGAACTTCATCGGCATCAAGTCCCCGAACCCCTTCTGGCTCGCCTCGGCCCCGCCGACCGACAAGGAATACAACGTCGTGCGCGCCTTCAAGGCGGGCTGGGGCGGGGTCGTCTGGAAGACGCTGGGCTCGGAGGGACCGCCCGTCGTCAACGTCAACGGCCCGCGTTACGGGGCGATCTGGGGCGCCGACCGCCGGCTTCTGGGGCTCAACAACATCGAGCTGATCACCGACCGGCCGCTGCAGGTGAACCTGCAGGAGATCAAGCGCGTGAAACGCGACTGGCCTGACCGGGCGATGGTCGTCAGCCTCATGGTGCCCTGCGACGAGGAGAGCTGGAAAGCGATCCTCAAGGCCGTGGAGGAGACCGAGGCCGACGGGGTGGAGCTGAACTTCGGCTGCCCGCACGGGATGAGCGAGCGCGGCATGGGCGCGGCCGTGGGCCAGGTGCCGGAATATATCGAAATGGTCACGCGCTGGGTCAAGCAACACTCGCGTATGCCCTGCATCGTCAAGCTGACGCCCAACATCACCGACATCCGCAAGCCCGCGGAGGCGGCGAAGCGGGGCGGGGCGGATGCGGTGAGCCTGATCAACACGATCAACTCGATCACCTCGGTCAATCTGGACACGTTCAGCCCCGAGCCGATGATCGACGGCAAGGGCGCGCATGGCGGCTATTGCGGCCCAGCGGTGAAGCCCATCGCGTTGAACATGGTCGCCGAGATCGCGCGCAGCCCGGAAACCGCAGGGCTGCCGATCTCAGGCATTGGCGGGGTGACCACCTGGCGCGACGCGGCCGAGTTCATGGCGCTTGGTGCGGGCACGGTGCAGGTCTGCACGGCGGCGATGACCTACGGTTTCGGGATCGTCAAGGAACTGAACGCGGGGCTGTCGCTCTACATGGACCAGAAGGGCTTCACCTCGGTCGATCAGCTGGTGCGCAAGGCGGTGCCGAATGTCACCGACTGGCAGTATCTGAACCTGAACTATGTGACCAAGGCACGGATCGACCAGGATCTCTGCATCAGCTGCGGCCGCTGCTTTGCCGCCTGCGAGGATACCAGCCACCAGGCGATCGCCATGAAGCCGGGACGCGTTTTCGAGGTGATCGACGAGGAATGCGTGGCTTGCAACCTCTGCGTCAATGTCTGCCCGGTGGAGAACTGCATCACGATGGAGGAGCTGCCCCAAGGCGCAACCGACCCCCGCACCGGCGAGACGGTGCGCGATTATGCGAACTGGACGACGCATCCCAACAACCCAATGGCCAAAGCGGCGGAGTGATCCGCGGGCGCTGCGGCCTTCGGTAAAGGAGGCCGCGCCCTCGCCCCATCGAGGGGGTCGGGCGCGGCGGTCGCTGGCGCGCCCGCGGCAGCCTCACAGCCGATGCGATCAGAACTTGAGGTCGATTTGCCGCGCGCCCTCGGCGTCGGTGAGCAAGGTCTCGGCCGTGGCGTCAGGGCGGTTGAAGT
>CAZKSE010000097.1:0-13402 GCA_964555305.1 uncultured Rhodobacter sp.
CGAAACCAGGCGAAGCCACGGTCGAAGCGCAGGCGGAAGCGGCTGTCCGCGGTCTGGCGCGCCAGCGCGCCCTGCAACTGCCGCGGCAGAATCCAGAAGGCCTGCACAAGGCTCGCGGCAAGCGCGGCGATCAGCACGACCGGCAGGACCTCGAGCACCGCGCCCAGCTCGCCGGCCAGGAACGACAAGGGCCCGAAGACCGCGACCGTGGTGAGGAACGAGGACACTACCCCGGGCAGAACCCGCTCCACCCCCACCGTCGCAGCCGTCAGCGGTTCTTGCCCGCGCTCGGCCTCCTCGGCGATGCTGTCGGTAATCACGATCGCCGAATCCATCACCAGCCCGATCGCCATCAGGAGTGCGACCAGCGTCAGCATGTTCAGGCTCAGCCCGAAGGCGGCCATCGCCACCACGGCGCCCAACATCGCCACCGGCAGTGCCACTGCCGACCAGGCGGCGAAGGCAGGCCGGAAGAAGAGGCTCATCACCCCGATCACCAGCACGAGCCCGATGAAACCGTTCTCGATCAGCATCGCCAGCCGGTCGCGGATGATGCTGGTCATGTCCTGCACGATAACCAGGCGCAGGCCGGACGGATGTGCGGCGCGCTCGGCCTCGAGCGCGACCTCGACCGCGTCGAGCACGCGGAGTGCATCGGCGCCTGATGTCTTGTGGATGTCGAGAACCGCTGCCCGCACCCCGTCCAGCATGACGCGGCTCTCGGGCGTGTCGAAGGCGAGCTCGATCCGCGCGATCTGGCCTAGGGTCAACTCGCCGCCGCCGGCGGAACCGAGGACCACGAGGCGCTCGAGTTCGGCCAGGCTGCGGCGCTCGTCGGCGAAGCGAAGCCGCAACTCGCGCGCATCCGTCTCCAGCGTGCCGCCGGGTAGATCGACGCTCTGCGCCTCGATCAGGCGCGCGAGCCCGGCAAGCGTCAGTCCGTGCTGGCGCAGTACTTCGGCCGACACCTCGATCCGGTACTGTCGCGCCCCGAAGCCGGAACGCGTGACATCGGCGACGCCGGACAGCGCGCGCAGACGGTCACGGAGCCCTGCGGCGTAAAGCTCCAGATGCTCGGCCGGCATCTCGCCGGTGATGCCCACGGCGGCGACGAAATCGGTGCGGTGGAGGGCACGAACCACCGGCGGGTCGGCGCGCACGGGCAGATCGGCGATCGCCGCCACCTCGCCGCGCAGATCCTCCATGAAGCGGGCAGCATCGCCGCCGGCGGCCATGGTTGCGACGGCGCGGGCGCGGTTGTCCTGCGCGGTACAGGTGAATTCGGCCAGATCCTCCACCCGCTGCACCGCATCCCACAGCACACGGCAGACAGCATCCTCGACATCGCCCGCGCCGGCGCCGCGATAGACGACGCTCACCTCCGCTTCGGTGGGCCGGAAATCGGGGAAGGTCTCGCGGACGAGCCCGGGCGCGGCGATGGCGCCCGCCGCGATCATCAGGACGAGCAGCAGGTTGGCCGCGGTCGGGTGGCCGGCAAACCAGCGGATCATGGCGCGGCGCCCTCGTCCGCGACGCGCAGAAGCGTCCCCGCGAGCGCCGGCACCACGTCGGTCAGAACCACTCGCTCGCCGGGTGCGACGCCGTCGCTCAGGACTGTCTGGCCGCGCTGGCGAAAGGCGATTTCGACCGCGCGCAGCTCGAGCCGGTCATCGGCATCCATGACCAGCACCCTTTCACCATGCACGGCGGCATCGGGCAGCAGCACGCGCGGCGCCAGCGGCGGGCCGATGAGTTCGACCCCGAGATACATGTTCGCGACCAGCGGCACGCCATTCGCGGCGAAGTCATAGGGCGCATCAACGGAGAGGACGACCTGCACCGTCCGCGTGCGCGGATCGAGCCCGGCCTGAACCTGCTCGACCCGCGCCGGCCAGGTGATGTCGGTGCCGACGAGCCGGACCTCGGCAACCACCTCCGAGGTGTCGGCTGCGTACATCCGGTCGAGCGGGGCGAGCGTGCCGGTGCCGAGGATCGCCGCGACGATGCGGCGGAAGGCCTCGACCGGGATCTGCGCTACGACCTCGGCGCGTTCGATCCCCTCGCCGGTAAGGAGCGGCTGGCCGGCATTGACGAACTGGAACGCCAGTACCTGCGTTTCCGTCACGCGCATGTCGAAGGGCGCCTCCAGCGTGGTGAGCTCCAGATCGCGTTCGGCGCGGGCGATGCGCACCCGCGTGCGTTCCGTCTGCGCTTCCAGCCGTTCCTTCTGCACCGGCAACAGGGCGAGCGTGTTTTCCAGCTCCTGGACGGTGCGGCGGAAGGTGAGCGTGGTTCGCCGCTGCTCGTCGAGGCGCGCCGGCGGGGCGGTGCCCTGCGCGACCAGCCGCTCGGTGCGCTCCAGGTCCTGCTCGGCCAGCACCAGCCGCTCGCGTTCAAGTGCGAGGACCGCGTCAAGATTCTGGCGCTCCGCCTCGAGCTGTGCTGTCTCCGTCTCGAGCGCGGCAAGATCGGCGCGCGCCTCTGCAAGCGCCAGTTCGTATTCGCTGGGGTCGATCTTCAGCACCTCGGCGCCGGCGGCGATGAACCGGCCACTGGCGAGATCGGGGTGCGTCTCGATAATCGTGCCGCGCACCGGGGCGATCGCGGCCCAGTTCCGCGCCGGCCGACTGAAGCCGTAGCCCGCAGCGACCGGCGACACGGCGTGCGCCTCGGCGATGACGATCTCGACGGGGACGGCAGCCTCGGCGCGCTCCAGTCGGGCGGGCTCGGGGCCAGTCATCACCAGCCAGACGGCGATCCCAAGGCCGAGCGCCAGCGCCGGGATCAGCCAGAGCACGCGCCAGCGCCGGTTCATCTTCGCGTTCCGATTTCGGTCGGCAGCGGAAGGCCGCATGCGAGCCCCGGCAACATCACCGCCGAATTGGCGAGCGCATATCTCGTCGTGACTTTCTGGTTCAGCTTCATGGGGATGGCCGCTTCAGGTTTTTCCTGTCCTTTTTCGCTCAAGGAAACAGCTTGCAGTCGCACCACATTATGTTAGTGTTCGATTACTTACAAGGTAATCCATGCTGCGCCGCAAACCCGCCGAAGACCGGAAGGCTGAAATCATCGATGCCTGCCTGGCGCTGGCTGACCGCTTGGGTCCCGACCGGATGACGACCAATCACGTCGCGCATGCGGTCGGTGTGACGCAGGCAGCCATTTTCCGGCATTTCCCGTCGAAGCAAGCCCTGTGGCTGGCAGTGGCCGAGTCGATCACCGAACGGCTTGCGGCAGCCTGGAGCCAGGCAATCGCCATCGATGCATCACCCGAGGTGCGACTGAAGGCGCTTCTGCGCGCGCAATTCGACCAGATAAGCGCCACGCCGGCGCTGCCCGCGATCCTCTTTTCGCGCGAACTGAACATCGACAACCCGGAACTGCGCGAAACCATCCATCATCGCCTGATGGCGTTCCAGGTGCATATCATCGCGCTTCTGGAAGAGATGAAACGCGCCGGCAGGCTGCGCAGCGACCTCGAGCCCGGCGATGCTGCGGTCTATCTGACCTCGCTGGTGCAGGGCCTCGCGATCCGCTGGTCGCTCGGGGCCCGCAGTTTCCCCCTTCCCGATGAGGGCATGCGGTTGCTCGACACCCTGCTTGTGCTCATGCGCCCCCCCACGGTGGAAGATTGACGTGCCGGACCTGAACCGATCCCGCGCCCTGCTTGCCGCGGCCGCCGTGGCCACCGCCTTCGGCCTGCTCACGATAGTTTCGGGCGCGCGCGCTCTGTTCGGTGGCGCCGAGATGGGCGCGGTCGTGCCATTCGTCCTGTGGTTCAACTTCCTCGCCGGGTTCGCATATGTCGCGGCGGGTGTCGGCCTCTGGCGCGGCACGAGCTGGGGCTGGTGGCTTTCCGCCGGGATTGCCGGGGCAACGGCCTTGGTGTTTCTGGCCTTCCTTGCCCACGTCCTTCTGGGAAATCCCTACGAGCTGCGAACGCTCGGCGCGTTGGTCCTGCGCCTTGGCGTCTGGTCCGCGATAGCGGCGACAGCGCGCAGGGCTCATCAGGCCAGCTGACGTCTCTCGGCTGCCATCGGTAACGTTTGTGCCGCGTCGGAAAGCACGCATTAGAAGGCACTCGTGATGATCCCTTGACGCGATCGCCAGGCGCGAACAGATCTGCTGCCCGCGGATCAAGGCGAAGGCAGGATCGGCTCAGTCCTCGTGCAGGCGGGCGGAAAGGCAATTCAAGCGCCAGATCAGCCCGTCGGCGACAAACTCCATCTTGCTCTCGGCCTCCAGCGACATGCCGACGAGTTGTTCCACGACGATGGAGCCGAAGCCGGTTGCCTCGGGGGCGCTGACTTCCGGTCCGCCGCTTTCCTGCCAACTCAGCCTGAATTGCCCGTGGGCGTCCGGCTCGACTTCCCAGTGGATGCGAATATGTCCCGCCGTGTTCGACAGCGCGCCGTATTTCGCGGCATTCGTCGACAGCTCGTAGATCGCCATGCCCAGCGTTTGCGCGGCGGAAGGTGACAGCGTGACGGGCGGACCCTCCAGCGTGATGCGCGCGCCCAGCAGATCCGAATAATGCATCAGCTGCGAGCGGATCAGCGTTTCCAGCGGCACCTCCTCCCAGCCACTGCGGATCAGCAGATCCTGGCAGGCCGACAGGGCGTGCAGGCGTTTGCCGAACTCCTCGGTAAAGGCTTCGGGCGAGCTTTTCGGCATCTGCCGGACGATGGACTGAACCACGGTCAGCAGGTTCTTGGAGCGGTGATTGACCTCGCGCATCAGGTGCACGATGCGCGCTTCCTGCTGCTTTCGGTCTGAAATGTCGAAACCCGAAGGGACGAGGAACTGCACCGTCCCGTCCGCCCCCCGGACCGGCGAGAGCATGAAGTCGATCGTCATGCGGCTGTCGCCCTGCATGCGCACCACCGCGTCGTAGCGTTCGATCGTGCCCTGCGCGGCCCGTTCGACCGCGGCTTTCAAGCGCACCACGGCCTTTTCGTCATACGCCCACCAATGGCAGTCCCAGAACTTCCGGCCCACCACATCCTCGCGCGTGAGACCCGCTGCGGCCAGTGCCGGGACGTTCGCCTCGATCAAGGTGCCATCGGGTTCCAGAACGCCAATGAAGGCCAGCGTCCCGTCGAGCACCTTGCGCAACAGCGCCTCGCTTTCGCGCACCTTGTCCTCGGCGGCAAGCCGTTCGGAGATGTCGAGAACGACGGCTCCGACGCCCATGAAACGGCCATCCTCGGACCGCAGGGCGCTGACATTGCTGCTGGCGTGCAGCACGGTGCCATCCTTGCGCCGATAGGCTTTTTCGATCACCAACCCATCGGTACCCGCAGCCAGACGGGCGAGAGCGTCGCGGGTGGGCTGGATGCTGTCGGCCTCCGAAATGTCGAAGATCATGGCGCCGAGCAATTCTTCTTCGGAATAACCCAGCATCTCGCACCAGGTGCGGTTGACCAGCGTGATGCGGCCGTTCGCGTCGGTTTCCAGGATCCCGGCGGGCGACTGCGCGAAGAGACGGCGCAAGCGCGCCTCGGTCCGGCGCAGGGCGTCCTCGGCCCGCGCGCGCTGGGTGACATCCTCGATCGCGGCAAAGAAGACCGGCGCGCCCAAGCCGTTGATCAATTGCAGCTTGACTTCGACGGGATAGATCGACCCGTCCTTGCGTTGGTGCCGCGTGCGGAAGGACAGCGACTGCGTCTCGCCGCGCATCAGCGGCTGGATCATCGATTCGAATTCGTCGGCGCTGTAGTCGGGCTTGATGTCGTAGGGCGTCATCGTGTGCAACTCGGCCATCGAGTAGCCCAGATTCTCGCGCGCGCCCTTGTTGACCAGCAGGAAACACAGGGAGCGGGCGTCGAAGACATAAACCTCGCTCAGCGACCCCTCGATAAGCCGGCCAAGATATTCGTTATGCGTAACGGTCGCCTCGCGTTCCAACTCGGCCGCGGCGCGGCCCGAGAAGATCTCGAGGATCGAGAGCGGGCCGCCGCCCTGTTCCAGCGGCTGGTCGTGGATTGCCGCCAACAGACCGACCACCCGCCCGTCCGAGGCCCGCAAGGGCGCGCCGACATAGGCGCGGGCGTTCATGTCGACCAGCAGGCTGTCGTCGGGGAAAAGCCCGGTGACGTTGTCGGCGTGGAAACAGGCCGCGCTGGTCAGCACATCGTTGCAGGGCGTGCCTTGCAGAGCGTAATCGAAGTTCGGCGCCAGCTGACCATCGTTGCAGACCGCGATGGTGCGGGCCTTGCCGTTTCCGGCGGGGTCGATCTCGGCAAGAAGGACGGTGCGGACCGACAGGATCTCGGACAGGGCGACGACCATCGCTTCGCAGAATTCGCGCCCGACATATTGCGAACATTCCATCAGCCGGGTCAGGGCCAGTTCGCTGCGCGTGCCGGCCGTTTCGCGACTCAAGGTCAGGCAGAAGCCGGCAACCTCGCCGCAGCGCTCGATGATCGGCGCGGCGCGCAGGTTCACCTCCTGGAAGCGGCCATCCTGCACGCGCGCGCGGACGTTCAACTCCTCGACCGATTTCGCGGCGGCCGCGGCTCTCAACGCGCGGGCGATTCGGTCCTCGGCGTCGGCGGGAAACAGGATCGAGGTTTCACTGCGTTCCAGTGCCCCCGGCGCGCAGCCGAAAAGCGCCTCGGCCGCGGCATTGGCCTGCCGCACCGTGCCATCGGTTCCGCAGATCAGCAAAGCCTCGCGGGATGCGGCCAGCAGGGCGACAGCCACTCCGGTCCCGGCGTCCGACCGAGGGTCTGCCGTATCTGCCATCGTCACAATATCCTCTGGTTCAGCACGGGCGCCGGGTCATCACCATTCAAAATGTTAACATGCGAATTTGAGGTCGTCTATCTGTGGATAATCGCAGGGGTTGTTTCCCGTCGCGTCACCGAGCGCGACGGGAAGCGTCGTGTCACTCGGCAGCGCGCTGCACGGGGGGGTGCACGTCGTCGGGGATCGGGCAGATGTAGGGCGTGCGTGCCAGGTGCTTGCGATGCGCCTCTTGCGCGGCGGCAAGCGTTGCAGGCTCCTCGATCAGGATGCGCGCGGTTGCGGCCATTGCCTTGGCGGCATGCAACATGCCCTTGTGCGCCATCGGCGACTTGCCCTGGGCGGTCAGCTGCCAGGTGTGGAACGGCGTGCCCAGGGCGCAGGTGGCGACCCGTGCCTGCACCGTCGGCACCGCCCAGGACACGTCGCCCACGTCGGTCGAACCCTCGCCCCCGCCGCTGCGCCGGTCGAGCGGCGCGATGAAGTCGCACAGCGGCAGGTCGTAGTCGGGCTCCATCCCCAGCCGGCGAAAGGTGGCGGTGATGTCGTCCTCGCTCAACGTGGTGCGGATGGCGCGGGCAAAGGCGGTATCCGCCGCGTCGAAGGCCACCGGACCCAGCGCATCGAGCGCGCGCTGCATCGCCTCTTCCAGCGGGCGGTTGCCGAGAAGGTTCGACACGCCCGAGAAGACCTGCGTCGAGACCTGTGTCTCGGTCATCAGCGCCGCCCCTTCGGCCACCTTGCGCACCCGTTCGACCAGGGCGCGCAGGCCCGGCAGATCGCGCGCCCGGATCAACTGGCGAACCGTCGCGCGCGCCTGCACCACGTTCGGCGCGATGCCGCCTGCGTCCATATAGGCATAATGGATGCGCG
This sequence comes from uncultured Rhodobacter sp., assembly GCA_964555305.1. Classification (GTDB taxonomy): domain Bacteria; phylum Pseudomonadota; class Alphaproteobacteria; order Rhodobacterales; family Rhodobacteraceae; genus Pararhodobacter. Next base: position 7,621 of record CAZKSE010000097.1, read on the forward strand.
CATCGTCGGGCATGTGCTCGCGCAGGTAGTTGACGCCGACATTCATCAATTCCACCGCATCGAGCGCGCTGCGCCCCAGTTCCGGCGCGCCCGCGGCATGGGCGGCGCGGCCGATGAAGGTGAAGTCGATGCGCGTGTTGGCCAGCGAATTGGCGTGATCGACGCAGGTGTAGCTGGCCGGGTGCCAGGTGATCGCAGCATCGACATCATCGAAGAGCCCGGCGCGCACCAGGTAGGTCTTGGCCGCGCCGCCTTCCTCGGCCGGGCAGCCGTAGTAGCGCACGCGCGCCTTGATGCCGGTCTCCGCCAGCCAGTCCTTGATCGCCGTGGCCGCCGACAGCGCCGCGCTGCCCAGAAGGTTGTGCCCGCAGCCATGGCCGTTGCCGCCCTCGACCAGGGGCCGATGCTCGGCGACGCCGGGCTGCTGGCTCAGACCCGGCAGCGCATCATATTCGCCCAGGATCGCGATCACCGGCCCGCCGTCGCCCGCCTCGCCGATGACGGCGGTCGGTATGCCCGCCGGGGCGCGGGTGACGCGGTAGCCCTGCGCCTCCAGCATCTCGACATGCGCGGCGCAGGAGGCCACCTCGGCATAGAGTGTCTCTGGCGTGTCGAAGACGCGGTCGGCAAGGGCGATGAAATCCTCGCGCCGGGCCTCGACCAGATCCCAGACGGCGTCGCTGTTCTTCATTTCGGGCGTCTCCGTGGTGCGGCAGGGAAAAAACGGCGGCGCCACGCTTGCGCGCAACCGGGGCGAAGTCAACACCCACAGGGCGCCGGGCGTCATGGCGGCGGCGCGATGGTTGTCGTCCCTTCGGCTGCGGGGCGTTGCAGAAATACCAGTACACCGTCGCGCACCGGGCCCCGCCCTGGTTCGGCGGTCATCCGGGCTATGCAAGACCGCTTCCTGCTGGCAACAAGGAAGCCCCGCCCGGAGCGTTCCGCCGTATGCCGCCGATTGCCGACCACCCGCTGCGCTACAGTCTGACGAACGAATTGCACGCGCGCCCCGCGCCCGCGATCCCGGTGCCGGGAACCGTGGCCTTTCTGGCCCTGAAGCCCGAAAGCGACGCCGCCGCGCGCGACCGCAGTCAGGATCGCGGCCATCTTCTGGCCCTCCTCGACCGTTTTGGCGCCACGCATCCCGCGCCCGAGGCCACGCATCACGGCTGCATGCTGGGCCGGCACGGGTTGAAATGGGAAAGCCACACCGAATTCGTGTCCTACACCGGCACCGCGCCCGGCCTGCCGGACCGCGCCTTCGACCCCTCGGTCTTCGACATCTACCCGTCGGACTGGCTGAAGGCCGCGCCGGGTCTGCGCATGACCTCGATCCTGATCCAGATCATGCAGATGCCCTGCCTTGAGAACGGCAGCGCCGATGAACCCGCCGTCGCCGCGCGCTTGGGCGAATGGTTCGTGGGCGAAAGCCTCGCGACCTCTTGGGTCGTGGATGCCGCGGCGCTGGTCGCGTCGGATTTCCGCATCGATCCGGCGGGGCATATCCGCATGGCGGTCTTCGTGATGCCGGGCACCGGCCCGCACCGGACCGGCCGCATCGTCCAGCGCCTGTGCGAGATCGAGACCTACAAGACCATGTCGATGCTGGGGCTGGCGCGCGCGCGGCAGATCTCGGGCGAAATGGGCGCGCTGGACCGCAAGCTGGGGGCGCTGATCAACGACATGGCCGCGGGGATGCCGAAGCCCGAAGCCTCGCTCGATGCGCTGATGGGCGTCTCGGCCGAGCTGGAGCGGCTGCAGACCAGCGCCTCGTTCCGCTTCGGCGCCACGCGCGCCTACGAGGCCCTGGTCCACGCCCGCATCCAGGTCCTGCGCGAGGCGCGCTTTCAGGGCCGCCAGACGCTGGCCGAGTTCATGCAGCGCCGGTTCGATCCGGCGATGCGCACCGTCACGGCCGCCGAGACGCGCCTGGCCGGGATGTCCGACCGCGCCATCCGCGCTGCCCGGCTTCTAAGCACCCAGGTCGAGGTCGCGCGGTCGGCGCAGAACCAGGATCTGCTGAAAAGCATGGACCGCCGCGCCGATCTGCAACTGCGCCTGCAACGCACGGTCGAGGGGCTGTCGGTCGTGGCGATCAGCTATTACGGCGTGAACCTCGCGGCCAATCTGGTCATGCCGCTGGCCGAACCTCTGGGCCTCGGCCGGACCGCCACGATGGCGGCGCTGACGCCGCTGGTGATCCTCGCCGTCTGGCTGATGGTCCACCGCGTGCGCAAGATGCTGGGCTGAGCCGCGCGCCTCGCGCGATCCGCGGGCAGCGCCCCCGCCTCTCGCAAGGGGTCCGACGGACGCATCGGGCCGGGCCCGCGCTGGCCTGGACCGCCCGAAGCCAATCGGCGAAAATCTGGACCTATCGAGGGCGGAAATCTGGACTCATCGTCCGTTTCCACCCCTCGGATGGCCCGAAGGCACCGCATTCCGCCCCCCACCGTGCGGTGCGCCTTTACCCCGGAAATGGCCCCAAGCCGCCCGATCTGCCATACGTTTGCCATACGTTTGCCATACGTCTGCCATACGCTTGCCATACGCCCCAATCCCAATGAAACAAGGGAAAACCCCGGTTTCCGCCAGCCTCGGCCTGCGCCCCCCGCAACCTTTCCTTAACCATCGCACAGGCCGGCGGCCGACGCCCCCTCGCGTCACCTGCCGTCAGCCGGGGCCAAGCGCGGCGACGGCCGCGGCCAGCGCGCGATCGGCATCCGTTTCCGGCCCGCGCGCCCCCGGACGGAAGCGCAGCCGAAACGCCGCAAGCCGCAGATCCTCCGCGACGCGCGGATAGCCGATCCGGTCCAGCGTCGGACCAAGCGGGGTCTGGGGGGCCCCCGGCGCACAAGGCCAGACGGCGAGCCCGTTCAACGCCAGCCGCCGCCAATCGAACCGCGGGCCGGGATCGACCTTCCGTTCGGGCGCGAAATCGGAATGCGCGATCACCCCGGCGGGCGGGATTCGCCACCGTGCCAGGATCCCCGGCAGCAGGCCTTCGAGCGCGCGCATCTGCGCCGCGGCAAAGGGGCTGCGGCCGTCGTTGTCCAACTCGATCCCGATCGAACGCGAGTTGACGTCGCCGCGTCCCCGCCACTCCCCCGCGCCCGCGTGCCAGGCCCGCTCGGCTTCATCGACCAGCTGCCAGACCCGTCCGTCCGCACCGATCAGGTAATGCGCCGATACCTGCGCCTCGGGCGCGCAAAGGCGCTCCAGCGCGGCTTCGGCGCTGCTCATCTCGGTGTAGTGGATCACCACAAGTTCGGGCTGCAAACCATTGCGGCGCGGCCCGAAATTCGGCGAGGGGTGGTCGATCATCAACCCGCGCGCATGGCCCGGCGCAGCGGTTCGGGGTTCCACCAGCAGGCATAGCCGTCGCCATCGGGATCCAGATTGCGCCGGTCGCGGTCCGGCCCGCCGGCGGCGAGGAAGGCCTCTTGCGCGGCGTCCTGGCTGGGGAACTGCATGCAGTTGCGCTCCCAGGTCTGCCAGCGCAGGGGGTTGGTGCGGCGGTAACGCTGCGTGCCCATCGGATGGGAGGTGCCGAGCGCATACTGGACGATGTTGGGCCCGGCGGCCGCGCGCGCCTGCGCGGCGCTGGTCTGCGCGGTGAACCCGTCGTCATCCATGGGCGTGAAGCCGGCCGTGCCCGTGCTGCCCGCTGGCGGCGATTGCAGCGCCGCGCTGCGCGCCGCGGCGGCGGCGCCCTCGAAACCACCCGGGGGCGGAACGAAACGGTTCTGATCGCCCAGCGTCGTCGGAACGGGAACCGGGTCGATGGGGGGCGGGGGGTTCAGTTGCGCGCAGCCAGCCAGGAACAGCCCCGCCGCGGCCAGTGTCACGAAATGACGCATCCGTCGATCCATTCTAAAAACGATGCCGTTTCTTACCACCAGCGTGCGGGCTTGGCCACGAAACCGGCGGCGCGTTCCAACACATGTGCGACATTGAGAAGCTCGGCCTCGCCCCAGGGTTGGCCGATCAGCTGCAGACCCAGCGGCAGTCCCTGCCGGTCCAGCCCGGCGGGCAACGCGATGCCCGGCAGGCCGGCCAGGTTGACCGTGACGGTGAAGACGTCGTTGAGATACATCTGCACCGGGTCGGCATCCGCCATCTCGCCCAGCCCGAACGCCGCCGAGGGGGTGGCGGGCGTCAGGATCGCGTCGATGCCCTCGGCGAAGACCTCGTCGAAGTCGCGCTTGATCAGCGCGCGGACCTTGCGGGCGCGGTTGTAATAGGCGTCGTAGAAGCCCGCCGACAGCACATAGGTGCCGATCATCACCCGGCGCTGCACCTCGGGGCCGAAGCCCTCGGCGCGGGTTTTCTCGTACATCTCGGTGATGCCGTCGCCCTGGGAAAGCTTCGCCCGGTGGCCGTAGCGCACGCCATCGTAGCGCGCGAGGTTCGAGGAGGCCTCGGCCGGGGCGATGACGTAATAGGCGGGCAGCGCGTATTTGGTGTGCGGCAGCGAGATGTCGACGATCTCGGCGCCGGCGTCGCGCAGCATCTGCGCGCCGTCGGACCAGAGCTTCTCGATCTCGTCGGGCATGCCGTCCATGCGGTATTCGCGCGGGATGCCGATACGCTTGCCGCGGATGTCGCCGGTGAGCGCGGCCTCGAAATCGGGCACGGCCAGATCGGCGGAGGTCGAATCCTTCGGATCATGGCCGCACATCGCGCCCAGCATGATCGCCGCGTCCTGCACCGTGCGCGTCATCGGTCCCGCCTGATCGAGCGAGGAGGCAAACGCGATGATCCCCCAGCGCGAGCAGCGCCCGTAGGTCGGCTTGATGCCGACGGTGCCGGTGAAGGCCGCGGGCTGGCGGATGGAGCCGCCGGTGTCGGTGCCGGTCGCGCCGAGGCACAGGTTCGCCGCCACCGCCGCGGCCGAGCCGCCCGAGGATCCGCCGGGCGTCAGCTGGCGGTCGTCCACCTTCCAGGGGTTCACCACCGGACCGTAGCAGGCGGTCTCGTTCGACGAGCCCATGGCGAATTCGTCCATATTCAGCTTGCCCAGCATCACCGCGCCCGCGTCGCGCAGCTGCGCCGAGACGGTCGATTCGTATTCCGGGCGGAAGCCCTGCAGGATGCGGCTGGCCGCCTGGCTCGCCACGCCTTCGGTGCAGAAGAGGTCCTTGATACCCACCGGGATGCCGCACATCGCCGTCGCCTCGCCCTGTTGCAGGCGGGTGTCCGCCGCGCGGGCGCGGTCGAGCGCGATCTCGGGCGTCTTGTGGACGAAGGCGTTGAGCGCGCCGGCGGCCTCGATCGCGGCGAGGCAGGTTTCGGTCAGCTCGACCGAGGTGATCTCGCCCTTGCGCAGCGCGTCGCGTGCGGCGGCGATGGTCAGGTCGTTGGGCGCGCTCATTCCACCACCTTCGGCACGGCAAAGAACCCTTCGCGGGCATCGGGGGCGTTCGACAGGATCTTGTCCTGCATGTCGCCGTCGGTGACGGCATCGGCCCGCCGTTTCAGCCGCATCGGCGTGACCGAGGTCATGGGCTCGATGCCGTCGACATCGACCTCGTTCAGCTGTTCCATGAAGGTCAGGATATGCGAGAGCTCGCCCGCCAGCGCGGGCAGGTTCTCGTCGGGCACGCGGATGCGGGCAAGCTTGGCCACGCGGCGCGCGGTTTCCAGGTCGATCGTGGACATGCGCCCTCCGGATTTTCGGGTCCTGGCGCGGTTTATCCGCGCGCGGCGCGCGGTGCAAGCGATGCCGGGTGGCCGGGCGGCGCCCGCGCGCCCCGGCCGGATCGTGTGGCGCGGGCCGCCGAGG
>CAZKSE010000098.1:0-5398 GCA_964555305.1 uncultured Rhodobacter sp.
CACCCTGCCGTCCAGCGGCCCCTTGGACCGGAACCGGGCCCTGAACTCCTTCAGCCGCCGGATGCCGTCCTTGATCTCGGCCTTCGAAAACGTCGACATCGCACTCCTCCGCTTTCCAGGATTCTCGGACTTTTAAAAAAAATTCTCAACCCTCTCAGCGGGCGGTGGGGCCTGTCGCGACGCCTGCAGACGGAAACAGGCGCCCAAGGGCGCCTGCTCCGCTTTTCTCATGCGTCCGCGCATCAGGGCGTGGGCGCCATGTCCTCTTCGGCCGCGGCTTTCTCGGCCGCCTTGACTTCGGCTTCGGCCGCCTTCGCAGCCATTTCCGCACCAACCTCGCCGAAATAGGCATAGGCCACCGACTTGCCGTCCTTCTCGAAGGCGGCGCCGATGTGGTTGATCTCCTGGGACTTGCCGTCCTTCTCGATCTTGCCGCCGATCTCGACCGAACCGGCATCGACCATGACGCGCGAGGCGTCGCGGGAGGCCTTGGCCTCGGCATTCGCCTGCTTGCGCTCCTCGGCGCGGGCGGCCTTCTCCTCTTCGGTCATCTCAGCCTTGGGTTCGGCCTGTTCCTTGACCATGTTGATCATCAGGTGGCTCTCGCCGCCCTTCATGTAGAAGGGGCCGCGGAAGACATGCGGCTTGCCGCTCTCGGCCGCCGCGTTCAGCGCGTCCATGTTCTTCTGGCCATAGGCCTCGACGGTGCTTTCCTTGCCTTCGCCGTTGACGACGGTGGCGCGCAGCGCGTCCTTGCCTTCGATCGCGGTGACGCTGTCGGCCTTGATGGTGCCGGCACGGGTGCTCCAGTTCTGGGCGCCCTTGCCCTTCCCTTCGGTCTTATCGGTCATGATCCTGGTCCTTTGCTGGATGTCGACATGGGGATGCTCCACCGACGGCCTGAAAAGAGCAACAGATATTTTCGCACGTTTCGAAACGAGCGTGGAGAAGCGCGAGCGACGCCCGCTTCAGGGCCCTGGCTGGTTAACGTCGGGGCTCAGCCGCTCGTCATCGGGATCCTCGACAAGAATCTCCGCGCCGGCCTCGTCGAGGATGAACCTCCAGCCCGGCACGTCCTGGACGAAATGCGTGAGCGACGACGTCTCCATGACCACGGCGCCCGCCTCCGCACCCCAGGCACGGAACGCGGCCCAGTCCGCGGGCGGATTGCCGCTGCGCCACTCGGCCACGACCTCCCCGCCGCGGGTCACCACGATGCCGCGGTAGCTGTCGGGCTCGCCTTCGTCGTAGTCGATGGCGACGACGTGCGATCTCTGCCTCTGCATCTTCATGCGCTGTCCTTTCTCGGCACTCTCAGCCCTTCATGGTGCGTAGCGCGGCCCGGAATACTCGGCCTCCTCGCGCCATTCCGACGGCAATTCCAGGCCAAGCTCAGCGAAATCCCTCTCCAGCGCGGAGAGGTCGATCATATCCCATTCCAGATCATCCGGGTCGGGCCGCCAACTGCCGGTTTTCCAAAGATCGGCAAGCGCGAAACCTGGATCGATCACCGGAACCGGGCCCTCACGATAGATCCGCTTGCGCGCCTCCTTGAACCAGGAAATGGGCCGGCTCTCGATGACGAAATCGTTAATCTGCACGAGGCTTCGCCGATTGATCACCATGATCTCGGTCGATCGCGGGATCTGGGTTGTCCATCCGGCAGCATGCACCGCGCTTGCCCCCGCGATCACAGCGCCAGGGTAAAGATAGGCGACGGCATCCAGCATCTGGTCACGCTCCGAGCGCGGATCGACCAGGAGGTTGAAATGCAGCTTCGCGCGCGGCCCGATCGAGGAGATCAAGCCCTCCTTGCGCCAACGGCTCAGATAGACCGAGGCACTCTTCAGATCGCCACCGAGCGTCGCTGCCAACGTATTGGTCGTGAATACCTCCGGAAGCTCGCGCAGCCGCTTATGGGCAGGGACACGCATCTTCAACCTCGGTCTGGTTTTCAGTTTCCAAAGCAGCATCCGCCAGCGCCGGGGCGTCCGCGGCGATCTCTTCCAGCCGCTGCGCATATTCACTGGCAACCTCACGCACATGCGCGACAATTTCTCGCACGCCCTTCGGGTTCAAGACATCCCAGAGCGCCGATGGAAGCCAACGCTTGAGATCCGGATCAGCCTGCGCCGCGATCTCTGCAGGATCAAGATCAAGGAAACGTCGCAGCCCGGCGGAAAGGCTCGCACCCTCCGGCCCGCGATAGGCGGAGGCGTGATGCAAAATGCGCGGCAAGGTCGCCTCGGGCTGGATTTTCTCTTGACCGGAAAGCCACCAGATGTCGAAAAGATCACGCCATTTCAGGTGCGGACGATAGCCGAGTGCGACCACCTTGTCGGCGAACGCCGCCTGCCTTGTCGCCGCTGGCAGGGGCTGACTGATCCGCGTCACGACATCGCCAGAGGCAACCGGCTTCACGAACTTCGTCTCGAAATCCTTCATGTAGTCCGCTTCGACTTGCCAGAACTCGACCTTGGTCATGACCTGACCCATGATCAAGGGAGACGAAAGGACAATGCGAAAGTTCAGCAGGTTCCCTTCCCCTTTCGTCTTGTCGGTGATGGTCACCTGGAGATCTGGATCGGTTGCTGCGGCCATGACCTGCATGCGACTCTGGATCCGCGGCATCACCTCGCGAACGCTGGCACCAAGGCCACGACCGACGAGGAAGTCGAGATCCTCGGAAAATCGCGGCGATCCCCAGGACAGGTGCAGGTTCGTTCCACCGTGGAACGCGATCTGCTCAAGCGACATCGGCGCGCATGTCGACAGCGCGTCAATGAAGGAAATCTGCGCCAGTTCCGCCCACTCCCGGGCGATCTCCAGCGTCATCGGTCTGCGCTTCTGTCTCATGCATTTTGCCTAACATCGTTGTTAGCTTAAATGTATATCCAGTCGATGAAAAATACAACTGTGTCAGTGTTTTCCGATAAATTGCGAAATAAAAAAATGGGTGCCGATTCCGGAGTCTCCGGCTGCATTTAAGCTAACATGTATGTTAGACTAAATGTAGCTGTTCGCCTTGCGATCCGGCGGGCAAAAACTCTTCCGATTCAGATCTCCGCGCCCTGCAGGCGCTGGATTTCGTCGACCAGGACGAACTTGCGCTCGCCGCCCGCCTGCGAGCCGCGCACCGCGTCGAACACACCGCCGTCGGGGGTGCGCACGTTGCACAGGTGTCCGGAAATCCGGACCACATGGTTGCGCCGCGTCGACAGGATGCTGTCGCGCACCTGCAGCGAGGCCGGGATCGCGTGGATGGCGCCGCTATATTCCCCGACCTCCTGGCCGCGGATCCGCGGGGGCGGCCGCACTTCCCATTCGTAGTCGCGCCCTGCCAGCCGGATGCGCACCGTGCGCAGGACGACCGGGTTGCTCATCGGGCCCCAGCCAAGGACCATGTCGACCGGAGAGATCGTAAGCGGCCCGAACCAGTAACGGCGCCGGGCCAGCACCACGGCACGCATCGAGATGCGGGCGAAAGCTTCGCAGACATGTCCCTCGCGGAGAACCTCGAACGGATAGTCGATGGGCTCCACGACAGGCGCTTGCGGCGCCAGGTTGTCGAAAGCGCCATTCGGCAAGCCGGTGGCGAAGGTCGGCAGGACGTCCTGGGGCAGAAGATCCATAGGCAGCGCGTCGGCCGCGGCGGCCAGCGCGACAAGCCCGCCTGCCCCCAGCAAGAAATTCCGTCGCCCGATGCCCACGCCCGATTTCCGCCTGCTGGTTGTTTTTCGCTAAACTAGCAGGGCGGATGCAGTCGCAGAAGCGCCAAGAGCCCCCTGCGGAATCAAATTTTCGCTGACTTTTAAGGACCTGCGGGCGCATCTTCATCCGCCGGTGTGTCGCCGAGCAGTTCGGGCCCTGAAATGAGCGTGCGGTTTGTCACCTCGACATCGCGAACGAGGTCTTCGGACAGGGTTTCACCCGACTCCGCGAGCTCGCGCGCCTCCTCCGCGGTTTCGGCCTCGACCGTGTAGACCTTCTCCTGGATCACGGTCTCGAAGACCCGAACTTCATATTCAGCCATGGCAATCTCCCCACCGGCAATTGAACTGCATCACGGCGCCGGGGCGCTCTCGTCTTCTTTGGCCTCGAGCTCGCCGAACCGGTCGACCACCGATTGCGGCCATTCGAACCGCTCGGCGGCTTCGGGCTCCACGCCCAGGGCCTCGGCCATGACGAGCGCCGCGCGAACCTCGGCGATAAAGGGTGCCTCCTCGCCCTCCAGGTCGTTGATCTCGAGACGCTCGAGAGAGCTGCGGAGCGCCAGGCGCGCCTGCATCGTGAAGGCGGCCACCGCATCGGGTGTCGGCTCCACGGTAAGTTCGTGAGACTCGAGATCGAGGCGACAGGCCGCGGCCTCGGCCGTCTCCTGCGCCAGGCCATGACGGCGGTGGATGGCGATGATCAGGCGATCGATCTTCTCGAAATCGGCGCGACCTTCCCAGGCGACCATGCCGAGATGCGCCAGGCGCGACAGATCCTGCCGGGCCTGCTCGGGAAGGACACAGAAGGTCTCACCGAAAACAAGCTCCTCCGGGTCGTGATCCTTGCCGAGAACCTGCTGGGCGCGGGCATAGGCCTCGTCATCGCACATGCGCAGCGTGTTGAAACTGTCAGCGACGAGCCGGGCCACGGCCTCCAGACCGGGCGTTTCGCGATAGGTTCGGCTCGCGCCATGCGCCAGGCTCCCGACCGCCTCCTCGATATCGGCCATTTCCATCTCGGCCTTGTTCTCCAGCCAGGCGTCCCAGCCAAGGCTCGTGTCGCCATTATCAACCTCGTAGCGCCAGTCACTGCGCGGGAAGAGCTCTTCCCAGGTCGCGAGGCTGACGAGAGGGGTCGGGTCGATCGAAGTCGCTTGCTTGGTCATCTGATTGTCCTTCGGGGCTCGATCTCGTTGCGGGCGTCGGCGGCGCGATCGCGCAGGTTATCTGCTCTATTTGTTTCTTTTTCCCATATCGCCCATCGTAGCTGCGATCCGTGAAAGGTGGAAGCGGAACTGTCGTTTTTCACAGATGTCGAAGATACTGTCCGTGGAGGATGCGCCATGCCGAGACTGATCAATTCCGCGACCGAAGACGAAGGCGCAATCGAATACTACGCCCATGGCTCGTGCCATGTCTTTGCCGTGGCCGCGCTGCAAGTCTTCGCGGCCGAAGCGCGGCCTTGCGGCTTCCGGGTGATGCTCGATCCCTATGAATGCGCCTGGATCGACCCGCGCGACCCGGACAACGCGCTGAACGCGGTGGTGCATGTCTATGCCGTGCTTGAGCACGAGGAGCGCGAGATCGCCGTCGATATCTTCGGCATTCGCGAGCTGGCGGCGGCCGAGGACGATTGCCGCGACATCTACGCGCCCGGCATCCTCGCCTTCGAGGATTGCACGGAG
>CAZKSE010000098.1:5498-13251 GCA_964555305.1 uncultured Rhodobacter sp.
GAACGTGCAGAAGGCCATGCCCTGTGCAATCTGCAGGCCACCGGCCTCGCTGCGGCTGGCGCAGTGGCGGGCAAGCTCTCCGATGGCATGGGAGATCTGTTCAGGGGTCATCGTCGATCCTTATGGCGTGGGAAGTTCGTCGGGCGCCGCGACCGCGTCCCGGGCTTTCGCCTGGCGCTCGCGTTCTACTTCGGCCTGGGCGTAGATCAGCTTCATCTCCGCCTCGCTGATCTCCCGAAACCGCTAATTTGAACATGATCAAACATGATCATGCTCTTCCGCGCCTCTTGGCGCGGCTGTGGGGAGTAGCGACGCTCCCCGGGTCGGCCGAGATAGCCCCGGCCCCATGGCGCCTTCCACGTCCGGACTGGCCCGGGCGGGAAGATCCCGCGTCATCGACAGGCCCGGTCGGGCCCGCCGGTGGCGGGGAATGCGTCATGACGGCAACATGCCGAACCGCATCCGCGGAGAGCCTGCGCCAATGGTGCCACATGTGCCGCCCGGCATCCTCTGGTGCCGGGCGGGCATGGCGACGACCACGCAGTCCATGGATATAGTTGATCCGCTCGGAGTGCCCCTGGGCGCGGCGCGCGATCGCGCCGGCCGCGGCCTGGTGGCGCGACAGCCCATAGCGACAGGCCAGGTTCACGGCTCCGATGACGGATGTGTAGGCGGGATTGACCATCGCGTGGTCGATCTCCGCTCGCGCGCAGCCCCGCTCGAGGGCGGTCACGATCTGCGCATGGGCAAAGGCGGAGAGCATGCGGGCATAGCCCGCGCCGAAGGCGGCGCGACCGCGATGCAGCTCCTGTCGCTTCTTCCGGAAGTCGAGCTGCTCGAAAGCCACCGTCGCATCGGCCTCCTTGGCCAAGGCCACGATGCGCGCGGCCGCATCGCCGATGATCGCCCGCCGCTGACCCGCGCTCTTGCCGCGCAGGGGCATCGCCACCTTGTGGCGGGCCACGGGGTTGCCGTCCGCCGTCACCAGGCAGGCCGCGATATGATCGGCATTGATGTCGACACCCAGCACAGGCCCGCCCGCAAGGCGCGGACGGCGCAGGCCTTTGACCGGCATCTCGAAGGTGATGAAGACGCGCCAGGGCGACAGCCTGCGCCCGTCGGGCCAGTCGGGATCCCGAACGAAGCGCCAGGCCACGGCCGTGCGGTCCTTCTCGTCCTCCCGCGCGAGCGCGCGGGTCAGCTCGTTCCGGTAATGGTCGGGCATCGGCATGGAAATCCGCACCCGGTCGGACATGCCGGCGCCCACGAGGCCAGGTGGTAGCTTCATCCAGGCCGAGAGATCAGCCTCGCCGACCTGGCCCTGGCAGGTCTGGTTGCCGGCGGTCTCGCCCTTCGAGCCGATGAGGATGAAATTGCCGGAACGGCGCACCTCCCATGCCCGCCGCCAGCGGGAGATGCGGGCGGTATCATTTGGGTGGATTTTCGCACGCGCTGCCAGAAGCTGCCGCGATCCGAAGGTGAGGGGCGGAAGCTCTGCATCCGCGACCCGCAGGGCCGCGAGACGCCGCGCTCTCAGGATATCCAGCTTCCGCTTCTTCTGATGCAGGGTGAACCGATGCGCATCCCGGTCCCTCAGCAGCGCCTTGCGCTGCGCGGCCGTGGGTGGCTTGCCCAGACGCGCGCGCCCAGCGATCACGACGCGAGCCTGCCGATCTCGCACCAGCGCTTTTTCGCGCCGGACAATGTCCTTCTCGACATCCGCGATCCGCCCGTCGAGCATGGCGGCGCGGGTCTTGGCCGCTTCGCGCTGGGACTTGATGCGGCCTTCAAGGCCGCGCTGGACGGCGTTGAACTGCCGGCTCGTGAGGCCCGCCGACGCCATCAATCCTGTCTTGATCGCGTTCCGCCGCAGACGGATCTCGTCGATGGACAGAATGAGCGCGCGCGCGTCGCGGTCGAGCGCGCGCAGGGCGCCGTGCAACTGTCGCGTGGCGGCGCCGTAAAAACGGCCGAGCGCGTCGAGAAGCGCCTCGTGCTCGCCGCGCGGCAGCCGCAGCTCCACCGTAACGGTCTGGCGGCCCGGATCAGGCATCGTCCCGATCCCCCTTCGCAGCTTCGCTCGCCGCGGGGCCATCTGCGGCGCCTTCGGCCGCGGCACGGATCCGTTCGATCATGCGGGCGCTTTTTCGCGAGCGTGTGCCGTAGAGCCGCGCGGAGAAAACCGTGACGATCTCGAGGACATCGCGGGCGAGATCTTCCTCGAAGCTCGTATTCTCGCCCGCGTTCAGGATCACGACCTCGACGCCCTTGGCCTCGCAGATGGCGAAGACCAGCTCCGCGCCGAAGCGCAGGAGCCGGTCCTTGTGCGTGATGACGAGGCGTCCAACGCGGCCTTCGACGATGTCGTCGAGCAAGCGCTTCAGCCCCTTCTTGCGATAGTTCATGCCGGAGCCGAGATCGGTCACGATCTCGTAGGTCCAGCCCTGCGCCGCGCAGTAGGCCTCAAGCACCTGCGCCTGGCGCTCGAGATCCGGCTTCAGTTCATGGGACGAGACACGGGCATAGGCCACAGTCCGGCGCTCCGCCGGGTCCTGCGCGCGGAAAAGTTCGGGGCGCAGCCGGGCGAGGTCATAGCGCCTGCGGCCACCGTCGGTGACGAGGTCGGGCTTGAGCTTTCCGCTCTCACCCCAACGCCGCAGCGTGAGCGGCGTCACGCCCAGGGCCTTCGCGGCCTCGCCTATGCCAACAAGCTTTCTCATCAATACGATTATATATGATAATGAAATATCAAGTCAATACGAGACCGTTAAAGCCCCTCCGGAATGAAGGGCTCAGCCGCTTCGGCCGTGCCGGCGCGCACGGTCTTCCATGTCAGCCGTGCTTCGGGATGGCGGTCCAGAACTTCCGCCGCCTCCGCCTCGTAGTTCGGGCCAGCCCAGCTTGAAGCCGAAAAGGCCACCAAGCGCCTTGCTCCCCGCTTCCCGTGGCGATCTCTTAGAGGCTGATCCGAAACTGGTGGAGTGAATTCAGCAGGTTGAGATTTTGTTCGGTTGCAAAGCTGAACGGAGATCACGATGGCCTGGACCGAGTTCACCCGCCCCCGATATGAGCGCAGCGGGGGCAGATACGCAAGCGATGCGAGCGATGCGGAGTGGGCGCTGGTCGCGCCGCTGATGCCCGCGCCCAGGAAGGTTGGCCGTCCGATAAACCGGTTGTGCGAAAAAAAGGAAGCGAAACTATACTCTTTTTCGCACTTATCCACTACGTTCTCGTCGGAACGCCCATCACGCGCACGAGGATACGCATGTCCCAGGTATTTCTTCCCCTCTTTCTCCGTCCGGTGCGCCTGATCGGCGATGCTGGCATCCCTGCGAATTTCGCGCTCGAATCGACGCCGGAGGAGGAGGCTATCCTGCTCACCCGCGAGGTCATGGCCGATCCCGAGATCCGGGCGGCGATCGAGGATATCGGCCTGCCGACGATGCGCGTCTTCTCGACCGAGGCCGAAGCCGAGGCCGCCGGCCGCATGGTCCAGATCCTGCGGCCCGACAGCGACGTGCTGACCGGCCGCAGCCGGGATGGCGACGGCATCCTGGTCGTGGTCAATCCCGACGCGTTTCTCGGCGAGGGCGCGCCGCGCCTCGAGGACATGCGCCGGCATGCGGATCGCCCACATCCGCCCGCCCTCACCGCGCTCGTTCCCTCCTGGGAGGCGAGCGAGAGCCAGTGCGAGGAGATGCGCCACACGCCTTTCACCTCCAAGCGAGCCGATCTGGAGGCGGCGGTGATCGACATCCTCGCCAGCATCGGGAACAAGGAGGTGCTGCGCGACATCCAGAGCGCCGCTGAATTCATCCCCGGGTCCTACGTCTCCTACCTCTCGATCTCGCCCGAGGATCTGCGCGGGGACGATTACCAGCTGGTCGCACTCGACGCCGAGGATTCCGATCTGCAGGGCTTCCTCCTGGCCAGCTCTCAGAAGATCGAGCTGCCGGAAGTCTTCAGCTTCGCAATGGACGACGTCTGCGAGCGCATCCGCGCCGAGCGCCCCGAACTGCTCGAGGGCGACGAGAGCCACGACGAGAGCATCGAGCCCTAAAGGAGAGAACCCATGGCTAGAGACAAGGAACCCCTGGACGTCCACGAAGTGACGCTGCGACTGAGCGTGATGCTGCAGGCCGACAGCCCGGAGGACGCCGAAGCGGCCGTGAGCGAGATGTCCATAGAGCGGCTCGGCCAGGAGATCGACGGGGGCGATTTCATCGGCGCCTCGCAGGTGATCGCAAGCCGTGCCGTGGCCGATGGCCAGGTCATGCACCGGCTGCTCGAATACGGAAATGACGGCAGTTTCTTCCATGGCGCCCACGAGGTCGCGGCGAAGGATGCCCGTAACGGCGACATGGAGATCGTCGGCCTGCAGATTCAGCAGGGCTGGAGCGCGGAGACACTTATGGCGATCTCTACATTCGAGGATCATCAGAATGCGGAAGCCCGCGCCAAGGTGGAAGCCTTCGCCCGGGAACTCATTTACCTCCTTGCCGAACTCGTCGGCACTGAGACGAAAACCTCAAGGGCTGTTGCGGCTACGCAATATCGGAAGCCTGAAAGTCCGTCGCTCTACAGGTCCGTCGAGGGTGCGATCCGCATGATTATTTTCCGGATTGTATTCCCGATTTCCTCACGGTTGGGCGTTTCCTCGACCATATGGACTCCTGCCAAGCGACATTCAGTTGCAAGGCAGAAGAATGGATCAACGAAAAGGAAATAGACATGGCAAACCCTCGTCCGACGAACGGCCCCTCAACCACCGGAAACAAATCGGGTCCTGGCCGCGGAAACAATCCTCCCAAGGGTAAATAAGGAGCCTGTTTCCAGCCTTGTGCAGGATGCACAAAGGTTGCTGCAAAAGGCACCGCCACGACAGCTACTGAAAAACTGATTGGGATGGTGGTTGTACCGCCATCCCGTTATCGAGGTGCAAAGTGTATTATTCGAAAGACAAAGAGTTGAATAAAGTGATTGCAGAGGAAGTGAAGTCCGGGGCGCGGTATGTCTCAGGAAAAAAGCATGCCAAGCTTTTCTTGGCAGGTGGTGGATTGCTGGTATTCTCCCGAACGCCGAGTGATCGACGGGCGTTTCGGAACGTGAAGGCGGAACTGTCTAGGCTACATCGCCAACAAGCCGAGGTGTGACTGTGACCGACACTCAGCCGATAGCTCAACTCCCGACGTCACACTCCGCACTACTTTACGCCGTGTCATTGTTTTGCCCGCCCGAATGGCAGCACGCTGAACGCCGCCGATATGCACGCTCGGAGATGCGTTTGGAGGGAGGGGCAGACCGAACGCTTGAGTTACTTGACCTGCTAAGGCAGTCGTTGAGCCAGGAGCAAGCGGCATCCCTCTGGGGCGATGTAGTTGAACAGATCTTAAGGCTCGGAAATTCCCTTGATGCGCTGGAACTTCACACGAGGACATATTCGGCAACTCCGAAGCAGACGCTGTGGGTGCTTCTTGCGTTCGACGTTATGCCTGCCCTTGGTAGAACGTGGGGTTTTTGGTGCCAGGATGAGCCGGTTTTACCTCGGATGCCCGAAGACGATCTTTGGTTCTTGCCTCATCAAGATCCCTCGAACCCAGATCGGCTGATTTTGCCAGTCGAGACAATACTGTCATGGTGGTTAGAGCAGATTGACGGCTCATTAGATCGGCTTTGGGGGGAATATGACGACGAAAGGAGACGTACACTCGACAATTGGAAGTCTGGCCGGACGACGCCAGCTATTGCCAAGATTTCGGAGTGGTTTTGTGACGATCACAAATTTTCATACAAGAGCTCAAACGAAGCTCATCTGTCGACAGCGCAGCTTCGCTCGTTATTGCTTTGGGCGCGCGCGATTGAGCAAGCCTACAAGGATCTCGTTGGCTACTTGACGCCGGGTGTCGCTCCGAACGATGCGGATCCTTTGCGCAACAAGGCGTTGCAATTGATCGAGCTCTTCAGATGGAGCCATGAGGCTACTGTCACGACGGACCCTACCAACCCAGCGGTCGCCGATCAGGCGTTCGTTGAGGCGCTACCACCGTGGGTAAAGGAAGGTCCGTTTCGTGTGATTACGCCAGATCGCTCTGGCAGGCTTCTGGCGGAAGAGCAGGTGGCAGAATTTTTAAGCGGGGTATTCAATGTCATGCCTTGTGACGAAACGCTCCCCGACATTTTTGCAGATCCAAAGCTGAGATCGCCCGCGTCAATAACATTTAACGCAGACCGAGTAAGACAGCGTCAGACAGCTCAGGAAGTCATTGAGAACATCCGAGTGGCTTGGCAGGGCAAAGACCCCGCCCGTCAGATTCAAGTTGCCGAAGGTTTGGCCAAGCTTCGAAAATCGTCCGTCATTGTGGAGTTTGAGCCCGACCTAGAATACCTCTGCGCCCTTCACGCTCTTTCGTCTGGCAATTTCGATGAAGCGCGTCAGCATGCCGAAAAGGCACTCGAACTCTGTTTGACGCGGTCCATCGGGCCAGTGAAACTGGATATCGCAAAGCTCAACTTCTCGCTGGCTGTTGCTCAGGATGCGTTCAACCGTGGTAGTGCGGAACGCAGTTTTCGAATTCTTTGCAAATCAGTCCAGCCTCAAGATGCAGCTCGCTGGAAACTCGGTGAAGGCCCGATCGATTATTCAATGCGGTTGGCTGCAGCCGATCACGCAGAGTGGTTCTGGGGCTCTATTGTTCGCCCGTATGAAGGTGTGGAACTCGAAGCGCCGCTTCACCAAGAAGACGAGATCACTCGCGCATACGTAGGTTTGCTTTTGTCCGGCGCTTCAGAGGATGAGGTGCGCGGGTTCATCAAGCAGTTTCGCGGCAAGCTCAAGCGCAAGCTAAGAGATGTGCGTGGCGATACGTTCTTCACTGTAACATCAAAGATGGTTGCGCATATGGCTCCGGTAATGCGGCAAATGCCAACCTATTCGGGGATTCCCAAAGAACCCTTTGAGTTGGCCAACTCTATGGTCGCAACGCATTTGAAGCTGATCAGCTTACTACCCACAGACGTTTTGGATGCGCGAGACTATTTGAAACAGACTGCGCTAATGCTGGCGGCCGACCGAAACGATGTAGACATGGTCAAGGCTCTCATTGACCGTCATGTAGACATCGATGCGCAAGACGCGCTTGGTCGGACGGCATTGCATTCAGCAGCCAAGGTCGGAGCTGATCGATGTTTTGAAATTCTTCTTGCTGCTGGTGCGAACCCGACGCTTCAGACTGTTTCTGGAAAGACGCCAGCCCTTTTTGCCGCCGAGTTCGGTCGTGCCACGATCTTCGAGATGAGATTGACATGCACGGCATATGAAGTGGGTAGAAGCGAGCTTAAGGAGGCCTACAAACTGGCGCGAGACTCTGCTGAGGATTTCAAGGCAAAGCGTAAAGCCTATGCCATTCAGGGATACGAAATTGCAGGGCGGACGGGCTTCCAGAGGCTTGCGGAGCTAGCGTCGAGGGCGCTTGATGAGTGTTTTTCCGGGGCTTAGACGGCGAATAGCGGCGAGGAGAGAGACGGTTCCGAAAATCTGACCATCCGGGACAAGTGGATTTTCGGCCCAACTCGAGCGTTCCATGATTGACCGAGTCGCAACCCAAAGATCCTTGCAACGGCGTCGCCGTTCACTCGGCCGTCGATAGGCCCGGAGGCGCTCCTGCGCCGCGCCCTCGGGAAGTGAGGCCGAAGCCTCACGGGCGCCTCTAAAAATTGCAGCAATGCGGCGGTCGGGGTATGACGCGGGAGGCGT
>CAZKSE010000099.1:0-13218 GCA_964555305.1 uncultured Rhodobacter sp.
TCAGGCTCATAACCTGAAGGTCGTAGGTTCAAATCCTACCCCCGCAACCAAAATCCATAAATAAAACAAAGACTTAAATCCCGAGCGTTTTTCTTGTGTATAAGCCCGCGCAATTCTGGCCAACACCTGGTCAACATTTTCAATGCCCCCCAGTTATCCCGCGCAGCAGGAGAGCGTTGCCACGTCTCTATCGAAGGTCTGCGCGGCCAGCTTCAACCCCTCGACCGTGGTGAGGTAGGGGAAGATCGTCTCGGCCAGCGCCTTTGTCGTCATCCCGAATTTCAGCGCCATGGCGAGGGTCTGCACCGTGTCCGCGCCTTCGGGCGCCAAGATCACACCGCCTAGCAACCGGTCGGTCCTGGCGTCCGCCACCAGCTTGATCAGCCCGCGCGTGTCGCGGGCGGCGAGTGCGCGGGGCACGTGCTCGAGGGTGAGCACGCTGGTTTTCACCTCATGGCCCGTATCGCGCGCCGCGGCCTCGGTCAGGCCGACACCCGCGACTTGCGGATCGCTGAACACGACCCAGGGCATCGCGGCATTGTCGTAGCGTTCCGCGCCGCCCAGTACGGCGTTGCGCGCCGCCAGTTTCGCCCCATAGGCCGCCATGTAGACGAACTGGTCGCGGTCGGTCACGTCGCCCGCGGCATAAGTGCCAGCACGTGTGGTCTGCATGTCGTCACTCACCCTGATCGCGCCGCGTGCGTCGGTCTCGATGCCCGTTCTCGCAAGCCCGAGCCCTTCTGTATTGGGGGTTCGCCCTGTCGTCAGGACAAGGAAATCGGCGTCTAGCTCCCGTGCCGCCCCATCTTGTGTCACCACCAGAACGGCGCCGTGGCTATTCTGACGCGCAGCCTCATAGCGCACGCCTTCGATCAGCGTGACGCCCTCGGCGCGCAGCGCTTTTGCCAGCGCCGATGAGACTTCGGGCTCGGTGCGCGGCAGGAGGCGCGAGCGACAGACGACGCTCACAGCCACCCCCATCCGCGCCATCATCTGCGCCAGCTCCACGCCGATATAGCCGCCACCGACGAAGGTCAGGCTCTTCGGCAGCCGGTCCAGTTCCAGCAGCGAGGTGCTGTCGAGCGTGGGCACATCGTCGAGACCCGGGATATCCGGCATCGCGGGTCGCGCTCCGGTGGCGATGATCACCTTCGGCGCCGCGACCAGCCTCCCGCCAACTTCGACGCCGCCGGAGACGAGTCGCGCCGGTCCGTTGTCGATATAGGTGATCCCCTCATGAACGGGCAGCAGGTCGGCATATTTCTTCTGCCTCAGTGCAGCCACGAGATCGTCCTTGGCAGCCACCAGTGCCGCCCAGTCAGTCACCGCCGCCTCTCCCGCAAGCCCCGGGAACCGCTGTGCGGCGCGTGCCGCGTGTAGCGCTTCGGCGGCGCGGATCATGGTCTTCGAGGGTACGCAACCGATATTCACGCAGGTGCCGCCAATGGTGCCGTAGCCGATCATCGCGACGCGGGCTCCGCCTTCAGCCGCGGTGATTGCTGCGGAAAACCCGGCAGAGCCTGCACCGATCAGCGCGAGGTCGAATCCGTCTTGCGGAGCGGGGGAATCATTCGTCATCCATGGTCCATTCAGAAACGGGCAAGCGCCGCTGCCGACGCCATACGGAATAAGCGGTCAGGCCGACAAAGAAGGCGAGGCCGGGAAGCAGCACGTAATCGATCCAGCCCAGCGCTGCGGATAATCCCAAGACCCCCAGGAGCACCACGAGAACAGGCGTGAAGCAGCACAGCGCCAGGATCATCGTGCCGACGATGCCAGTGGCGACCAGCCTTCCATCGCGTTTGCTTCCCTCGCTCCCAGGGCTCATCCTCCGCACCTCTCGAATCATTGCAAGACTCCATGTACGGTCTGTAGCGGCTACAGGCTCAAGGGGATTTTCAACATGTCCAATAACGGCGCCGAGAGCGGGCTCATGCGCGGCGAACTGGCGCGCTCGACGGGGTGCAACGTCGAGACGATCCGCTATTATGAGAAGATCGGTTTACTGCCCGCCCCGCCCCGCACGGCAGCAGGATATCGCATCTATGCGCCGGCACACGCGGCGCGCTTGCGATTCGTCATGCGGGCGCGGGAACTTGGCTTCAGCCTCGACGACATCCGCGGTCTCCTCGGGCTTGAAGACGGCACGGCACCTGATTGCGCCGCGGTCAGGGATCGAACCGAACGGCACCTGGCCGATGTGCGGGCGCGGATCGCCGACCTGAAGCGAATCGAGGTGGTTCTGGCAAGAACGGCGGCCCTTTGCTCCGGCGCGCAGGTGCCGGAATGCCCCGTGCTCGAGGCGCTGGCCGCCCAGTGAAACATGCCGGAGTTCATCCAACCAAGCGAAAGATTCTTTACGTTATCGTTGTCCGAAGACAGCCGCGGAACTATTGCCGATCATCAGTCGCATCAGTCTCGGGCGCCGCGGTCGAGGGGGTCAGGAGGCGTGCGATCCAGCAAGTCTCGTGAAACCGATGGCACACCGTTACGAATGCGATTGTCAGGGGCACCCCGATGAACGCACCCGGAATGCCCCAGACCAGGCCCCAGAAGAAGATAGATGTAATGACCACGAACGGCGACATGGCCAGGGCGCGGCCTTCCAGGCGCGGATCCAGAAAGTTTCCGATCGTGAACTGGATCATGGCCATGCCTGCCAGAACCAGGATGGGCATCTGCCAGGTGTCGAACTGCACGAAGGCAAAGAGCACCGGTGGGATGACTGCTGCGATCGAGCCGATGATTGGGAAGAAATTCAGTGCGAACGCGAGCGCGCCCCAGACGACGGCGAGGTCCAGCCCGACCAAGAATGCGAACAGCCATGTCAGAATGCCCGTCAACGCGCTCACGATGCTACGCACGAGCATGTAGCGCCGGAACTTCCAGCCAATCTCCTTCATGGCGGACAGCAGACGCGCCGCTGCGTCGCCGCCAAGCGCGTACGGAAGCCGTCCCCGTACATCGACGATCTCGAGCAAACCCATTGCCAAAAAGATCACGGTAAGAGCGAGGAACCCGGCGATTGCGTTGATCCTGGCTGCTGCACCCTGCAGCACACCGAACAGCCAGGCGGGACGGAACTGTTCAGCTAGCGCAGGCCCAAGGGCTATTCCCAGGCTCTCCAACCACTCTCCTACTGAAACGTAGGCCTCCTGCATGCGCGGTGCATAGGGGGCAAGTCCGACGGTGATGACGTTGATTCCGTATCCGATGAAGAGGAGCAGGCCGGCCGCCGCCGCAACCAGTAACAGGACCGAGACCAGGACCGCGACCCCTGCCGGTGCGCGCGTCTCGAGCTTGCGATGCAGCGGCCAGACGAGCGCCATGAGAAACAGCGCGAAGGCCATGGGAACGGCGAGCACCTGCAACCAGTGCAGCGCCGCGACCCCGAGAATGATCGCGATCAGCCAGGAAGCGGTCGGTCGAGGTGACAACTCTGTCCGCATGGCGACGCTTCCTGTTCTATTCGCGAATTTCGGGCGGGTCACTGGCCTCCGCGGCCGTAACAACCAGTCCCCACAAGCGAGCCAGCCCGCGGAGACTGTTCGGTGTCGGTTCAAACACAATCTGCCTCATGCGACTTGGTGCCTGCAATGGTAGCAGCGACTGGCTGATCCGTAATCTGTGGTGGGACCGGTGCTACTCCTGGGCATCGCGCGCCTGCGCGACCAGTTCCTGCAATTGGTCTGCGTCCACGAGCCCCGGCACGAGGATGGCGCCGATCACGAAGGATGGCGTGCCGCTGAAACCGAGCGCTTGGGTCAGCCGCATGGAGGTGGCGATATGTTCCTCGATCTCCGGGGCGGCCATGTCGCGGCGCAGCTGTTGGGGGTCGAGACCGACATCTTCGGCGACGCGGATGATCGAAGCTTCTTCTGCCCGGCTGTCCATGCCCATGAGCTCCCAGTGGAATTCTTCGTACTTGCCCTGTTCGCGCGCGGCGAGGGCGGCGCGGGCGGCAAAGACGGAATCCTCGCCGAGGATCGGCCATTCCCGCGCCACGAGACGGACATCGGGGTCGGCTTCGAGCAGTGCCTCGAGCTCGGGTTTTGCCCGGCGGCAATAAGGGCAGTTATAGTCGAAGAACACGACTACCGTGACGTCGCCGTCCGGATTGCCCATGACGGGGGCGTTGGGGTCGTTTTCAAGAAGATCACGTTCGTCAGCCAGGATTTCTGCCTGGGCTTGGGCCTGCATGTGGGCGTCTCGCTGCTGCAGGATCGAGACCGCCTCCATAACGATTTCGGGGTTTTCGCGGATCGTTTCCAGGACGAGTTCACGGACCCGGTCTTCGTCGAGGGTCTGGCTGGTCGCCGCGACCGGAAGCAGGAACAAGGCGGCGGCCGCGAGGGCTGCGAGTGTAGACTTCATTTCATGGCCTCCGTTGGTGGGTTTAAGCATAAGAAGTTTGTCCGGACCGCGCAGAGCCACGCGGTGGAACGCGATCTCTCCCGGACGGGCCTTTGGGGGAGATACCTCCGGTTGAGCGCAATCCATCGCTTGCCTCCGGTTATCGCCCGCCCCAGTGCCTGCGCCGCCTCGCGGTGACCGGCGGGATCGTCAGGGAAACCCCGATGAACGCGCCGGACACCTTGGCGGCCCCTGCGGAGACGAGGGCAGGCAAATGTTAGCATCGGCGCCTGCTACCCGCTTTCATGATGCGCTCGGCACTCGTATCGCGAAGTTCGACCGTTGGCGGTGCACCCTGGGGCCGAGCGTTGCTGCCAAGGGTGGAATCAACGAGTACGATGATCATATGCGAACTCAATGACGGTTGGTCGCGCCGCATCGCTGCGGGTAACCATGACCGTAATCTCATAGACCCCGTCATTGCGCAGCGGGAAGAAGTTTCCATAGGTAATCGTCTCGGCGATCACCATCGGCTCGAGGGGGCGCGTAACGCGAGCGAGACCGAGCGGCGCAACGCCTGCTTCAGCGGTCGCATCCTCGATGCGCTCGCCAGTTTCAGCGTCGAAGACGGCAATGAAGACGTGTTGGTCGTAACGGCCCACTGGCGTACCGTCATGCATCTCGCCCTCAGGATGATCCCTTGGATGCGTGCGCGCCACAATCGCCGCCGGCTGCACGCCGAGGTAAACCGAAATCCCCTCGGCATAGGCATGGTTCCATTGGTCGTGCGCTTGGGCAGTTCCAGTGACGGCGAATGCCGATGCCACTCCAGCCGCGAGGAAGACGAGAACGTGTGATGGCCTCATGTCGGAACCTTTCAATGATGAGAGGGGCGGAGCGGGAATGGTTGGGTGTCGCCTCTGAGTTTCGACGCCGCAAAACGGACATGGTTTATTAGATGGGTTCCTTTCGCGGACGACCGCGGATCGCGGTGAGGAAGGCGGCAGCCCGGAGCGCCACAACCACGAGAACCAGAAAGGCGAAGGGCAGTTGCAACGGGTTCGGGTCGGGTGTGGCACGATGAAAGCTCAGGAAATGCGCGTAGAGGAAGTAGGCCGTATGCGCGACGACCAGTGCCCAGAAGACCAGTGCCGTCATCTGGACGGTCTTCCAGGACGTCCCGCCGAGGTAGCGCACCGCGCGGTCGCTGGACGTGAGTAGCAGGATGAAACCGATGCCGAGCGCGAGGAAGCCGATGCCGTTGGCGAGCGCGAAGCCATGCTGCACCATTACATATTGCAGATCGACTGGATGGAATTCCATGCCGAACAGGCGGAAGAGGTTCCACTCGACCCATCCGTCGAGGATGATCACCGTGTGCACCGAGGCAAGGACGACCGCATAGATCCCCAACTCCCGCCGAAAGGGGAGCCATTTCGCAGTCGGGCGGATGAGGCGGGAAACGGCCCCGAGGCTCATCGTCAGGGCAAGAAGCAACACGGCCGCATCCCCGAAGGCGCGGTTCCATCGATGCATCGGGCTCCACTGTCCGTGGACCAGGGCGAAGAGGTAAACGAGCGCCGCGGCGGCTATGACGACGACGATGTGTCGTGTCGCGGTCCGGTTTCGAATTGCGCCGGGCCCAGAGGGTGTTTTCGGAGTAACTGCAGTCGTGGTCATCACGATCCCTCATCAATTGAATGTGTCGCAGCTGCTTGAGACGCGTGCGGTCTACGCCGAATGGTTTGCGGCAGGTCTGCAATAACGGCGTAGGCGACCTCGCACTTTCCCCTCGGATGGCTACTGGACGACATGATCGATCTCGAAGGTTTCATCATCGAAGTTAACGCGAATCCGCCACTGGCCGCGCATCGAAAAGTTCCCCGTTCCGCGCCAGGTGCCACTTGACTGCCGGTACATGGGGATCAGGCTGCGCCCCATGTTGTGGCCGACCATGGTCATTGAGACATTAGGCTCGATGAGTGTCGCGCCGTTGCTGCCATCGTCGCTTTCGAACTTCACGGTGATCTCGAAGGCGCTGCCCTCGGCGTCCGCGAGGTCGACCACGAGGTGACCGCCGGGGAGGTGGAATGCCGCGGGCGTTTCGATTGAGGCATTCGACGCTGCGAGGCCCCGATTGTTCGAAAAACCCAGGTAAAGCGACGTCCCCACGGCGACGACCAGCAAGGCGATCGAGATTCCAGTCACTATAAGACGATTTGACTGCATGGCTTCACAGCACCACGACTTGGGTGCCAACGCCGACCAGTTTGTAGAGCTCCTCGACATGGTGGTTGAAGAGGCCAAAACAGCCATTCGACGCCCGCCGCCCGATCTTGCGTTCGTCGTCGATCCCGTGGATTCGATAATACTGCCAAGAGAGGTTCAAGGCGCGCGTCCCCATCGGGTTCTCCGGCCCCGGTGGCACGACTTCGGGCAGGGTCGGGTCACGTTCTCGCATGTTTGGGGTCGGGATCCAGGTCGGGTTCCGTCGCTTGAGCACGATTTCGGTCCGGCCGCGGCGGGTGAATTCCTCGGTCATGGGCACGGAACTAGGATAGAGCCGATAGGTGCTCTCATCCTCGGACCAGAAATGGACCGCGCGCGAGGCACTGTCGCAGATGATAGCCCCGTGCCGGAGGCTTTCGAAATGATCGCGCCAATGCACGGTTCTGAAACCCATGACGTTGCGCTGGACTCGCGGGTTGCTATCGTCCTCGATTTCGCCCACGAAGCTTTGCGCCAAGGCGGGTGCGGCGATCATGGAAACGAGGCTGCCTCCGGCCAGTGTCAGCACCTGGCGTCGATTGAACGTGCGGTTCTTCATGTTGCTGCTCCTTCTTTGGCTCGTGATTGGTTGCTCGATCGGTCCTCGTATCGGCTTCACTCGATCTGGTTTGCGCGCTGGAGCGCGCGGACATAGGCAATGATGTTGTCGACTTCGGCGCGGGTGACGCCTTCGACCCGGGGCATGTCGCCGAACCGCCAGTGATGCGCGCGCACGCCGTGCCGGACGGCGATTTGGAACGCCTCGTCAGCGTGATGAGCCGGACGATAAATGGGGTGAACCAGCGGTGGGGCCATTCCGTCCCGACCCGCGGCATTCATGCCATGACACGCCGCACATAGGGCTATGAAGCTTCGTTCGCCCGCAGCCTCGGTTTCTGTGAAGCTGGCGGGAATGACGACCTCGACCATTGGAGCCGGGGCGAGGTCGGCCGGCAGATCGGGCAGATCGGCAACCGAGGTCGAGTTGTCGCCCCCGTCACGCCAGAGGTTCCAGGCGACGACGCCCGCCACGGTGACGACCACCGCGAGAGCGAAGCGCAGGCTGGATTGTTTCATCTACCGTCCCCGTCCCACGCCGCACCGAACGTTTCGGTGTGCAGATGCATCGGGTGCCGCCGCGATGCGGCGACAGGCGTCGCGAGCATTCATAGGAACGCTCCTGGTCGCTGACACAATTGTCGGCCATCGGGCTTCCGGGCATCTCAGCCGGGATGCGATTCGGTCAGGAGTGCGGTCTGGGAGGCCTGTGGTCCGGCGTTGTGGCCAGCCCACCCTTGATCTGCCCCTCGAGGATGTGATGCGAGGCGGACCCAAGAGACGAGGGCACAAGGGGGCTCGGAATGAGCGCATGCAGCCCGGCCATGCAGGGCAGCACGTTCGAGCCGCACGTTGAATGCCGCGTAGGTTCCGTGCTTTCCGTCTTGGCGCAACAGTCCGAAGTTTGTGCCTCGGCATGTTGTGTGAGCGAATGCAGCGCGGATTGATCCAAATGCGAAGCGGAGGCGTGTGCCTGTAGTGCCGGCGCAAGAGCGATTATGGCGACGAGAACCGTCGCAAACAATGATCGACAGATCTTGCAGGCGCTACGAAACCTCATGAGGGCACGATATGTGCGTGCCTTTCGGTCGTCCAGCCGAAGTGTCGCGCCCGCCCTCAAACAATGATGTGAACTCTGCGCCCCAATGTCAGGTCATCGCCAGTCATTCGAAGTATTCCTTGACCTTCCAGTGGCTGGAGGCAGTATCTGGTCCCGTACAGGCGATTTGACGTGATTGATCTGTATCAATGTGCGCCGAATCACGGACGGATAGCACGATGGTTCATGCTTTGGCAGGACGACATGAACGCGAGACGTGACGGCAGGAAAGCGGGTCCGGACAGCAGGCGCTGGGGCGCCCTGCGCTGGCTCACTGTTGTGCTGGTCCTGTTCGCCCTCGGCCTTGCGGGCGTTCCGAAGGCCGATGCTCATTCGCTTCAGGATCACTTTGCCCTTGGTGAAGTAACCGCGCTGCACGATTTCGCCTCCGAGGGCACACATTGCTGCGACGAGGCCGAGCCGCGGCATGTCGGCGAGGCCTGTTCCGTCTTGAGCCATTGTCTCGGGTGCCCGTTGGAGAGTGTTGCTGTCTCCAGCCCGGCGCTGCCGCCAACGGCGGGTTTCGGCGTTCGCGTGAAAAGCCTTCCGACGGGTCGAGCGACAGGACCTGCCGGTCACCCTCCGAAAACCGCCTGAACGGTCTGACAGGCGCGCGGTCGCGTTGCGTCGCGCGCCTGTAACACGGTTCGGTCGAGCGGCCATGGCGGTCAATCAGCCTTTTCCGTGAGCATTGCGACCACCTCGGACGCCCCCTCGCTGATGGGACCCGATGTGAAGCAACAGACCTGTTCCGGGACGCAGGCAGGCTTAAGGGATCACATACACGCCTAGCCGCGACGCTTCGGAACCTTTGGAGATGAAGGTATCCATCGATGAAAGACAAACCCCATTTCACCACAAGGCGCGGTTTCATCGCCGCAGCCGGGTTCGGTGGCACGGCGCTCTATGGCCTCTGGGTTGGCTATGGCGCGGCGCCCGGTCCGCTGGCGCTCTTCGGCGAAACGCATGCCGAGGATGCAGCAAACCATGCGGAACACGTTGCCCATTCTGTGCCCGGGGGCCAAGCGCTGACACGCCAGGCGTTCGAGGCGCAGGTGCAGGACTTTGTTGCCCGTTTCGGCGAAGCCGACGGCAGTGTGCGGCCTCGTCTTGAGGGCGTTTCGCACGCCGCCGTAGCCGATGACGCGCATCATGATCCGCATGCGAATCATGCGGCACCGCCGGGAGCCGGGCATGACGGCCATGGCGATCATGGTGCGGCAGCGCATGCCCCCCGACCCGATTCGAACGCGCATCGCCACGATGCGATCGCGCCGATTGACGTCTGGCTGCATGCCGGGCAGTTCTTCTTCGAGCCTTGGCACCTGCGTTTGGTGACGCACCAGCCCTACCGGTTCCGCATGATGGCGACCGACGTGTCGCACGGCGCCTCGATCCAGTTCGGGCGCGGTGGTCGGATGATCCGGCTGCGGCCGGGGCAACTGGTGGAAACCGACATCACCCTGCACCGACCCGGCGACTACCTGATTTACTGCACCGTCTATTGCGGTCCGGCGCATGATGCCATGCAGGCGCGACTGAGCGTGACGGAAGGGGGTCCGGCATGAACACTTCGCTGCGCGACCGACTGGATCACCTCTCGGCTGGCGACCGCCGACTTCTGACGGCACTGTCCGGCCTGGCGCTCATCGCGCTCTTGGCCGGGATCGCCGGCGGCGTCGGCGTGGCATTGGCTCGCGCCGGCTGGATCGACCTGATCCCCGAGGTCGGCTACAGGCTTCTGACCCTGCACGGGGTCGGGATCTTCTTTTACTGGCTCTATCTGGTGCAGGGCGCGATCCTGCTCGCGCTCGCCGCCGGCGAGGGCGGGCGCGGGCTCGCCGGACGCGGTCTCGCCTGGGGCGGGCTCGCGCTGATGCTGGGCGGGATGGCGCTGTCGCTCGGCGCGGCCTCGGGCGGCACGCCGCTACTTTACGACGGCAACCCCGAGCTTGCCGCGCACGAGCCCGGTCGGCTGGCGGCGTTCAACGCTGGCTACATCCTGCTGGGTCTGGGGCTGATCGCGCTGCCGGCGGCGGGCGTGGCGACGCTGCTGGCCGCGGTCCGGCGCGCGGGCGAGTTCTCGGCGGTCGGATTTGCGCTTTTCACCTGGGCGGGGTTCCTGATGGTCAGCGGCTTCGCCATGGTCTACGTTTTCCTGCCCGGCCTCCTCTGGGCGCTGGGGCTGGGCGGCATGCCGGCCAACCACGGCACCAACTGGCACATCGTCTTCCACAACATGCACTACCTGCCGCTGATGGCCACAGTCATCGTTTGGTACGTGCTGATGCAGGAGGTGGTCGGGGTTAAGTCGATCTTCGGCGCGCGCTTCTCGAAGCTCGTCTTCGCTGCCTACCTGGTCTTCGTGCCGCCGACCTCGCTCTACCACATGTTCCTCGAGCCCGATCTGCCGGGCGCGGTGCGCATCGCGGGCTCTCTCCTGTCGCTCTTCGTCAGCGTGCCGACGCTGACCGCGTTCCTGATCATCGTGGCCTCGCTTGAGGTGCATGCGCGCGCCCGCGGCGGCCGAGGCCTTTTCGGCTGGATCCGGGCGCTGCCCTGGCGCGAGCCGGCGATGGCGGCGGCGGGCTTTGCGGTGGTCAACATGGCGTTCGGCATCGTCCTCGCCTTCGTGCTGATCCAGGCGGAGCTCGCGCCGCTCCTGTCGGACACGTTCTTCGTGCCGGGCTACTTCCACTTCTTCACAGTTGGCACGGTGTCGCTGAGTTTCCTGGCGGGGCTGGCGCTGATCCTGCCGGCGCTGACCGGGAGAGGTCTGGCGTTGCCGGGGCTGGCGCGCATCACGCCGCATCTGGCGACGCTTGGGCTCCTGGCCTTTGGCGGGGCCGGCGTGGCAGCGGGCTACCTTGGTGTGCCGCGCCGGGTGATCGATGCGGGCTACGCCGGGGACGCGCCGGCGCTCTGGTCAACGCTGATGGGATGGGTCGCCGCGGGCGGGCTTCTCATGGCGCTCGCGCTGGCTGCCTTTGCCCTCTCGGTCGCGGCGACACTGCTGCCTTGGCGCGCGTCGATGACTGCCCTGTCGCCGCGCTGGGGAAATGTCGTCCCGCCCCGGCCGGGCGCCAGCGCCCTGGTCGGACCGCTCGGCGTAATGGTGATCGTGCTCGGTATGTACGGGGCGACCGCCGTCGGCTTCGAGATGATGCGCGCTCTCCCTGTCGAGGCGACGGGCGGCGGCCATGCACACTGAACGAAAGGACACGGACATGAAGTTCGACATCACCCTCATCTTCACCGTCGCCGGCGTCTGGGCGGTCCTGGCGCTCGCCTATGCGCTGGCGCCGTGGTCGGGCATGATCGGTTATGCCTGGGTCTGGGGCTTTGGGGCGGCGCTGTTCCTGGCGCTCGGCCTTGCCCTGCGCCGGGCGGCACGGCGCGGGAAGGGGAGCGCATGACCGCGCGCCCCGACTATACCCCTGCGCTTGGGCTGCGGGTGCTGACGCCGTTCTACGATGCGGCGATTGCAGCCTTCACGCGCGAGCGGACGTGGCGGAAGCGTCTTGTTCAGCAGATCGCCCCGCAGACCGGCATGCGCATCGTCGATATCGGTTGCGGCACCGGCACGCTGACCCGGGCGCTCAAGCAGGCGGCGCCGGCCGCCGAGGTGATCGGCGTCGACCCGGACGCGCAGGTGCTGGAAAAGGCCCGCGCCCTCGCAACCGCCGAGGGTTTGGAGATTACCCATGTCGAGGGGTTCTTCGACGACGACTTCGTTGCCGCGCATGGCCCCTTCGCGGCGGTCACCAGCTCGCTCGTCCTCCATCAGGTGCCGCTTGCCGGTAAGGCCGCGATCCTGCGCAGCGCTTTCAAGTCGCTATCGTCTGGCGGCCGGTTGCACATCGCCGATTACGGTGTGCAGCCGGGCCGGCTGATGCGCTTCGCGTTTCGCAATACCGTCCAGCGGATCGACGGTATTCAAGACACCGAACACAACGCCCGCGGCGTCCTGCCGGAGTTGATGCGCGAGGCGGGCTTTGACCCGGTTGAAGAAATGGCCTCAATCCCCACGCCTTCGGGAGCCATTACGCTTTTCCGGGCGGGAAAGAATACAGGAGCTTCGACATGAACAACGAAGTAATGAGCCGAAGCGATCAGGCGACCGCCACGCTCACCATTCCCGGCATGGGCAGCGACCATTGCGCCGGGATCGTCCGAACGTCGCTCGAGCGCCTGGAGGGTGTCCAGGACATCCAGACCAGCATCGCCGCGCATCGCGCGCGAGTGACGTATGATGCGGACCGCCTCACACCTGCCGATCTGAAGGCGGCGATCGAGCGGGCTGGCTATGAAGTCGATGATGTCGAGGGGACTGGCGGCCCGCGCGAGGTTCGCCTGACGGTGCCGGGCATGGGCAGCGATCACTGCGCCGGGATCGTGGCGGATTCGATCCGCCGCCTGCCGGGGATCGAGAGGCTCGACACCAATATCGGCAATCACCGGGTGCGCGTGTCCTTCGACGCGGGACAGACCGACGCGAAGTCCATCCGCGCCGCCGTTGAGCGCGCGGGCTACGAAGTGGATGCGGTCGAGGAGGGCCAGGCGTCCGATCATGCCAGCGATGCTGCCTCGGAGGATCGCTACCTCGCCCGCGCCTGGAAGCGGCTGTGGATCGCGGCCGTTCCGACGACGCTGATCATGCTGCTGATGGGCCCGCACATGTTCTGGCAGCCGATCCCCGGCTATCTGCTGATCGTGGCGGTGCTGGCCTTTCCGGTCGTGTTCCTCTTCGGCGGCTGGGCGACGCATGTCTCGGCCTGGCGGTCGCTCACCAATCGCACGGCGAACATGGATGTGCTGATCTCGATGGGCAGCCTGCCGCCCTACCTGATCGGGCTCGCGGGGTTCATCTGGCCGATGACATCGTTCATCGAGATGGCCGCGACGATCATGACCTTCCACCTGATCGGCCGCTATCTGGA
>CAZKSE010000100.1:0-10350 GCA_964555305.1 uncultured Rhodobacter sp.
GCTGACATAGCCCTTGTCGGCCCAGACCGAGGTCTCCTCGCCATGCAGAACCTCATCCCAGACCTGGCTGTCGTGGACCCTGGCGGTCGTGGTGTCGAGGCTGTGAGTCACGCCGCTGTCCACATCCACGCCGATATGCGCCTTCATGCCGAAATACCACTCGTTGCCCTTCTTCGTCGATGACATCTCGGGATCGCGGGCCTTGGCCTTGTTCTTGGTGGATGATGGCGCGTCGATGATCGTGGCGTCCACCATGGTGCCCGAGCGCAGGGTGATGCCCTTGTCGACCAGGTGCGCGTTCACGTCGGCGAAGATCGCCTCGGTCAGCCCGTGCCGCTCCAGCAGGTGACGGAAATTCAGGATGGTGGTTTCGTCCGGGATGCGGTCATCCCCCAGCTCGATCCCGGCGAACCGACGCATCGCCTCGCTGTCGTAGAGAGTTTCCTCGGCCATCGGATCGCTCAGGGCATACCAGTTCTGCAGGAAGTAGACCCGCAGCATCGTCTCCAGAGGCATCGGCGGCCGCCCGCCCTTGGGCCCGGTCTTCGGATAGTGCGGCGCGATCAGCGCCAGCAGCCGCCCCCAGGGCACCACAGCCTCCAGGCTACACCAACTACGACAACTATGTCGCCGTCGACACCTGGACGAAGATCGGCATCAACAACACCGACTACAACGACCAGGGCGCCTTCGACGCCGCGAACAACCATTTCGTGGCGCCCGTGGACGGGACCTACCTCTTCGGCGCGACGCTGCTCTACAAGATCAACGCCAGCGCCACGGCCCGCATGCGCGGGCGGCTGGTGCTGAACGGCACCACCGAAATCCGCGGCTCCCTCGGCGAAATCTCCGCCACCCATGTCTCGCTCGCTACCGCCATCTGGCTGCAGACCATGGTGCCGCTGACGGCAGGCGATACCGTCGAGCTGCAGGGGTATTTCCGGGTCGCGGACGGCTACTTCGCCGCCGATCAGACGTCCTTCTGGGGCTGCAAGATCGGCTGAGCGGCGGAAGGAGGATTCCGATTACACCACCCCGATCCGAGGGCTTCGTGCGCATGCCCGACGCCGAGTTCGAGGCGATCCTGACGAGGGCGGCGGAGGAAGGCGCGAAGCGTGCGCTCGCCGATGTCGGTCTCGACGGCGACGAGGCCGCGCTCGACATCCGCGATCTGCGCTCGCTCGTCGGCTGCATCCGGCTGGTCCGCCGCACCGCGATGCAAACCGCCGTCCGCATGATCACCACGGGCGTCATGCTGGCGCTGCTCGCCGGCATCGCCATCAAGCTGAAGATCTTCGGCGGCAGCCCGTAGCCGCTCGCCATCCCCATTCATGAACCCGCACTGACCCGCCTTCGTGGCGGGGTGAGCCGTGGTCTGCCTGACAGGCAGACGGGAAGGTCCAGTGGACCTTCCCGAGCGGCGAACGCACCGAGCCCCAGCGAGGGGCCGGAAACTCGTTTTCGGAGGACCCCCATGACGACGACCTTCCACCGCCATTGGCGCGACTTACCCGAGAGCGGCTGGCGCTGGCCCAACTTCTCGCCAGCCGAGATCGCCTGCCGAGGGACGGGCAAGCTACTCGTCAACGAACCCGCGCTCGACAAGCTGCAGGCGCTGCGCGACCGGCTGGGCAAGCCGTTGATCGTGCGCTCCGCCTATCGCAGCGCCGAGCACAACCGCGCCGTCGGCGGCGCGACCCGCTCCAAGCACCTCGACGGCGCCGCCTTCGACATCGCCATGACGAACCACGACCCGGTGGCCTTCGAGGCTGCGGCGCGGGAGGTCGGGTTCCTCGGCTTCGGCTTCTATCCGCGCTCGGGGTTCATCCATGTCGATCTTGGCCCCGCGCGTCAGTGGGGCGAGCGGTTCCCGGTCCGGGCGACGGCATTTGCAGCGGAGACGCCGCCCGCGCGCGAGGTGCTGGCTGACAGCCGCACCATGAAGGGTGGAGGCGCGGCCGGAGTGGCGACACTCGGTGCTGCGGGCGTTGAGGTCACGCAAAGCGTCCTGGCGGAAACACAGTCCGCGATCCTGCCGCTCGTGCCATATCTCGATACGCTGCGTTGGGTATTCATCGCGGTCGCCCTCGGCGGCATCGCGGTCACCATCTATGCACGACTGGACGATTGGAAGCGGGGGCGGCGGTGATCGCAGCGCTCCTCACCCAGATCGCGGCCATCCCATGGATGCGGGCGGCTCTGCACTACGGCGTCATGGTGCTCGCGGTGCTCTTGTTCCTGCTCGCACTTCGGCGTTCTGGCGAACGAACTGGCCGCCTTGCCGAACGCCTCGAAGCCACGGAGAAGATCAATGACATCCAACGCCGGATGCTGGAGGCAGCGGGTCGCCGCCCTCGCGATCGCAACGAGTTTGCTGAGCGCCTGCGCGACGGGCGGGTCTGAACCTCGTATTGCGACCGTCTGCCCGCCGGTGGTCGAGTACAGCCGGGAGTTCCGGACACGGGCGGCCGAGGAACTGGTGTTTCTTCCCGACCACTCAGCAATCGCAGAGGTGCTGGGCGACTATGCCGTCATGCGGGATCAGGCGCGGGCGTGCAGGTAGCCAGCATTACGGCCCCAATCTGGGACAGCTCATGCTGATCGGCATTGCTGATCCATTCAGGCCTCAGGTGAAGAAATCCGTCCTCACTTGGTTAAGCCCCGCATCCTCGCGACCCGTTCGCCGACGTTGCCGGCGAACGGGTGATCTCCATCGGTATCAGACTTCGTGTTGTTCAAGCTCCCGCACCGTCGCGCGCATCCGCACCGCCGCGGCGACGAGATGCGCAATGGAACGCTCGACCTCCGGCCAACCGCGGGTCTTGAGGCCGCAATCGGGGTTGACCCACAAGCGTTCAGCCGGGATCAGCTCGGCCGCAGCCTTCAGGAGCGAGACCATCGCTTCCTCGTCGGGTACACGGGGACTGTGGATATCCCACACGCCCGGGCCGATCTGGTTGGGATAGGCGAAGTCACGAAACGCCTCCAGAAGCTCCATGTCCGACCGGGATGTCTCGATCGAAATCACGTCGGCATCCATCGCCGCGATGGCGGGCATGATGTCGTTGAACTCGGAATAGCACATATGGGTGTGGATCTGCGTGGCGTTCGCGACGGGCGATGAGGCCAGCCGGAAGCAGGACACCGCCCAGTCGAGATAGGCCTTCTTCTCGGCCCGCCTGAGCGGAAGGCCCTCGCGCAGGGCCGCCTCGTCGATCTGGATGATCGGCAGACCCGCCTCTTCGAGGTCGGCCACCTCGTCGCGGATGGCGAGCGCGATCTGCCGGCAGGTCTCGGATCGTGGCTGGTCGTCGCGCACGAAGGACCATTGCAGGATCGTGACAGGACCCGTCAGCATCCCCTTCATCGGCCGGTCGGTCTGCGCCGCCGCGAACGTCGCCCAGTCCACGGTCATCGGGCCGGGACGGGAGACGTCGCCGAAGATCACCGGCGGCTTCACGCAGCGCGAGCCGTAAGACTGGACCCAGCCATTCTTCGTGAAGAAGAAGCCGGAAAGCTTTTCACCGAAGTATTCGACCATGTCGTTACGCTCGAATTCGCCATGCACCAGCACGTCGAGACCCGCCGTCTCCTGACGACGGATGCAGTCGCGGGTCCGGTCCTCCAGAAAGGCGCGGTAGTCGCTGTCGCTCATCTCGCCCTTGCGATGGGCAGCGCGCGCCTTCCTGATCTCGGGCGTCTGCGGGAAGGAGCCGATTGTGGTCGTCGGGTAGGCCGGGAGCCCGAGGCGCGCCTGCTGTTCGGTGATGCGATTGGCGTAGGGGCTCTGGCGTTCGAGGTCCGCGGCGGTAACGGCCGAGGCACGGGCCTTGACGGCCGGGTCGTGAATGCGGGACGAGGCGGCGCGCGAGGCGATGGCGGTATCGGCGGCATCGAAGGCCGCTTGGGCCGCGTCACGACCGGCGTCAGCCGCGCGGGCCAGCGCAGCGGCCTCTTCGAGCTTCTGCCGTGCGAAGGCGAGCCAGCCTTTCACCTCCTCGTCGAGCTCCGATTCAAGCGACAGGTCCACGGGGACGTGGAGCAGCGAGCAGGACGGCGCGATCTCGATCCGGTCGGCACCGAGCGCCGCCAGGGCGGTTTGCGCGAGGCCGAGCGCAAGGGTCAGGTCGGTGCGCCAGATGTTGCGGCCATCAATCAGGCCAAGCGAAAGCACCTTGTCGCCGACGGCGCCGAGCACCGCGCCCAGCTGTTCCGGCGCGCGGACGAGATCGATGTGAAGACCCTCCACCGGGAGTCCGCAGGCGAGGTCGAGATTGTCGCCGAGGGCGCCGAAATAGGTCGCGAGCAGGATTTTTGGTCCTTTGCCCGAAAGTGCCGCATAAGCGTTGCGAAGCGCCTCGGCCTCGCCTGTCGTCAGGTCGCGCACCAGAATCGGCTCGTCGATCTGGACCCAGTCCGCCCCTGCCTCGGCAAGCTGGCTCAGAAGCCCGGCATAGACGTCGAGCACCTGCGGTAGCAACGATAGCGGGTCGAGCCCGTCGGTCTTGGCCTTGCCAAGGGCGAGCCAGGTCACTGGGCCAACCAGCACAGGGCGTGTGTGAATGCCCTGGGCTTTCGCCTCGATGAACCGCCGAACCGGCAAGTCATTGGCCAGGTGGAAGCTCATTCCCACAGTCAGTTCGGGGACGATGTAGTGGTAGTTCGTGTCGAACCACTTGGTCATCTCCATGGCTGGCGCGGCGTCTGTGCCGCGCGCCATGGCGAAGTATGCGTCGAGGCCACCGAAACCGGAAAAACGCTCGGGCACCGCGCCCAGCATTGCGGTGGTGTCGAGCACCTGGTCATAGAAGGAAAAGTCGTTCGACGGAATGCGCGCGATGCCGGCCTCGGCCTGTGCCGCCCAGTTCTGCGACCGCAGGTCGGCTCCGACCGCCTCGAGCGCCGCGGCGTCGATGTCGCCCTTCCAGTAGGCTTCCAGCGCCTTCTTGAGCTCGCGCCTGGCGCCGATACGCGGATAGCCAAGATTTGCAGATGTCACCATGTCGTTCTCCGATCCAGAAATCCCGTCCCGGATAGCCTGCATTGTGCATGACGGGAAATGGGATTATGTCAGCATTCAATGACAGGGAGTCATGTGACAATGATTGATCTTCAGCCCCTCGCCATCCTGCGCGAGATCGACCGGACCGGCAGCCTGACGCAGGCGGCCGACAAGCTCCACCTGACCCAATCGGCGGTCAGCCACGCCATCCGCCGCTTCGAGGAGCGTCACGGCGTCCGCCTGTGGGAGCGGGAGGGTCGTCGTCTTCGCCTGACCTCGTCGGGAGACTATCTGCTCGGCCTGGCCAATCGCGTGCTGCCGCAGCTCGAACACGGGGCGGTCGTGCTTGAAGATTATGCGCGCGGGCGGCGTGGCGCAATTCGGGTCGGCATGGAATGCCACCCCTGTCAGGACTGGCTGATGCGCGTCATCGATCCTTTTCTCGCGGCATGGCCGGACGTGGATCTCGACGTGACCTCGGCCTTTCAGTTCGGCGGCCTCGCCGCGCTTCTCGGGCATGAGATCGACGTGCTGGTGACGCCCGATCCTGTCGAGCGGCCCGGCCTCGAGTATCTGCCGGTGTTCGACTACGAACTCGTGCTTGCCGTAGCGGCGTCACATCCATTGACCGCAAAGGCCCGCGTCGTACCGGGAGATCTGGCGCACGAAACCCTTGTCACCTATCCGGTCGCGCGCGAGCGGCTCGATATCTACACGCGCTTTCTGGTCCCGGCGGGGGCCTTGCCCCGCCGCCACCGGACCGTCGAAACGACGGACCTCATGCTGCGCCTCGTGGCCTCGGGGCGGGCGGTAAGCGCCACGCCTGACTGGCTGTTGCGCGGAGCTGCCGACGTGCGCGGGATCAGGATCGGATCGGGGCTTCCCAAGAGCATCCATCTGGGACTCCGCAAGGGAGAGCGTCCGGAATACCTGTCCGGCTTCATTCACTTGGCACGGGAAGTACGGGCCTGAGCCCCTCGCTGTTTCCGGGGCTGTAAATCGTCAGAAATCCCAATCCTCGTCCTCGGTCGCGACGGCCTTGCCGATCACGTAGGAAGACCCCGATCCCGAGAAGAAATCGTGATTCTCGCTGTCGGGGCTGAGGGCGGCCAGAATCGCGGGGTTCACCTCGCAGGCCGCCGGCGGGAACAATGCCTCATAGCCAAGGTTCTGCAACGCCTTGTTTGCATTGTAGTGCAGGAATGCCTTCACGTCTTCGGACTGGCCGATGCCATCGTAGAGCTCCTCAGTATACTTCACCTCGATCTCGTAGAGATCGAACATCAACGCGAAGGCGAAGTCCTTGAGCGCCTGCCGGTCAGCCTCGGGCAGGCTCTCGGTGGCGCGCTGGAACTTGTAGCCGATGTAATAGCCGTGGATCGCCTCGTCGCGGATGATGAGGCGGATCAGGTCGGCGGTGTTTGTCAGTTTCGCCCGACTCGACCAGTACATTGGCAGGTAGAAGCCCGAGTAGAACAGGAACGACTCGAGGAACACGCTCGCGATCTTGCGACGCAGGGGCTCGGCGCGCGCATCGTATTCGTCGAGGATCAGCCGCGCCTTGGCCTGGAGATGCGGGTTCTCCTCGGACCAGCGGAATGCTT
Organism: uncultured Rhodobacter sp.; assembly: GCA_964555305.1. Lineage (GTDB taxonomy): Bacteria > Pseudomonadota > Alphaproteobacteria > Rhodobacterales > Rhodobacteraceae > Pararhodobacter. Next base: position 6,607 of record CAZKSE010000100.1, read on the forward strand.
CATCGACTTCCTTGGTCAGGCAAAGAGTCGAAAAAATCGAAGAATACGACCGCGCATGCACCGCTTCCATGAAGGCGATGTTGGTCAACACCGCCTCCTCGTGAGGTGTCCGCGCATCGGGAAGCATCGCGGGTGCGCCCACTGCGTTCTGGATCGTGTCGAGCAGCGTCAGACCGGTGAAGACGCGGATGGTCAGTTCGCGTTCTTCGGGACGGAGCGTTGCCCAGCTCTGCACGTCGTTTGACAACGGCACTTTCTCGGGCAGCCAGAAGTTGACCGTCAGGCGGTTCCAGACCTCCAGATCCTTGTCGTCCTGCAGGCGGTTCCAGTTGATCGCGCGGGGGACGGCGCGGATTTGCATCATGTCTTTCATCGTGAGCCTCACAGCGTGCAGGAAACGCAGCCCTTGACCTCGGTCCCTTCAAGGGCGGTCTGGCGCAGGCGGACGTAATAAATGGTCTTGATGCCGCGTTTCCAGGCGAGGATCTGGGCGCGGTTGATATCGCGGGTGGTAGCCTCGGCGGGAAAAAACAGCGTCAGGGACAGGCCCTGATCGACATGCTCGGTCGCAGCCGCGTAGGTCTCAATCAGCGCGTCGGGGCCGATTTCGTAGGCGTCGCGGTAGTATTCGAGGTTGTCGTTGGTCATGAACGGCGCCGGGTAATAGACGCGGCCGATCTTGCCTTCCTTGCGGATTTCAACCTTCGACACGATCGGGTGGATCGAGGACGTGGAGTTGTTGATATAACTGATCGAGCCGGTGGGCGGCACCGCCTGCAGGTTCCGGTTGTAAAGTCCGTCCTTCATCACGGCGTCCTTCAGCGCGGACCAGTTCTCGCGCGTCGGCAGCACGATTTCAAAGCGATCGAACAGGACCCGCACAGTTTCCGTCTCGGGCAGCCAGTCGCGGGTGATGTATTTTTCGAAGAACGAGCCGTCGGCGTATTTGGACCGCTCGAATCCCACGAAGCTGCGCCCATTTTCCCGCGCCAGCGCGTTCGAGGTGCGGAGCGCGTGGTAGGCGATGGCGGCAAAATAGACCCGCGTGAAATCGGTCCCCTCCGTGCTGCCGTAATGAATGCGCTCACGGGCAAGAAAGCCGTGAAGGTTCATCTGGCCAAGGCCGACCGCATGCGCCTCGTCATTGCCGCGGCGGATCGAGGGAACACTGTCAATGGCCGACATTTCCGAGACGGCAGTCAGCGCGCGGATCGCGCTTTCCACGGTTGCCCCGAAATCCGGCCCGTCCATGGTGGCGGCGATGTTGAGCGAGCCGAGATTGCACGAGATGTCGGTGCCGAGGTGGCGGTAGCTCAGATCGTCGTTGTACTCGGATGCCTCGTTCACCTGAAGGATCTCGGAGCAGAGGTTCGACATCGCGATCCGTCCCGGAATCGGATTGGCGCGGTTCACCGTGTCCTCGAACATGATGTAGGGATAGCCGCTCTCGAACTGGATTCCGGCCAACGTCTGAAAGAAGGCGCGGGCCTTGATCTTCTTTTTCCGGATGCGCTTGTCGTCTACCATCTCGTGGTATTTCTCGGTCACCGAGATGTCGGAGAAGGGAATGCCGTAGACCCGTTCAACGTCATGGGGCGAGAACAGGTACATGTCCTCGTTCCGCTTGGCGAGCTCGAAGGTCACGTCGGGGATGACGACACCAAGGGATAGCGTCTTGATCCGGATCTTTTCGTCGGCGTTCTCGCGCTTGGTGTCGAGGAAGCGGAAAATGTCGGGGTGGTGGGCGTTGAGATAGACGGCGCCCGCGCCCTGCCGCGCCCCCAGCTGATTGGCGTAGGAGAAGCTGTCCTCCAGCAGTTTCATCACCGGGATGACGCCGGAGGACTGGTTCTCGATTCCCTTGATCGGCGCGCCGTGCTCGCGGATGTTGGTCAGCATCAGCGCCACGCCGCCGCCGCGCTTGCTGAGTTGCAGCGAGGAATTGATGGCGCGGCCGATGGACTCCATGTTGTCCTCGATCCGTAGCAGAAAGCACGAGATCAGCTCACCCCGCGATTTCTTTCCAGCGTTCACAAACGTGGGTGTGGCGGGCTGGAAGCGGCCCGAGATGATCTCCTCCATGAAGGACATCGCCAGCGCCTCGTCACCGCGCGCCAGTGCGAGCGCGACCATGACGACGCGATCCTCGTAGCGTTCGAGATATCGCTCCCCGTCACGGGTCTTGAGCGTGTAGGAGGTATAGTACTTGAAGGCGCCCAGAAAAGTGGGGAATCGGAACTTCTTCGAGTAAGCCGCATCCCAGATCTTCCGCTGAAAATTCTTCGAGTACTGATCGATCACCTCGGCTTCGTAATATCCCTTGTCCACGAGATAGCCGAGCTTTTCGTCAAGCGAGTGGAAGAAGACAGTGTTCTGGTTGACGTGCTGCAGGAAGTACTGCCGCGCGGCCATGCGATCGGCCTCGAAACGGATGCGCCCATCCTCGTCATAAAGGTTCAGCATCGCATTCAGCGCGTGGTAGTCGAGCGCGGTGTCCGGCATGGCAGTCATGTTGTTGGTCATGCGGTCAAGCATTCCATCCCCCAGAACTTCTCGAGCCCGACGCGGACGCGGGCAATGTCGGTTTCCGTGCCCGCAAGCTCGAAGCGATAGAGCACAGGCACGTTGCATTTGCGCGAGATCACCTCGCCGGCGAGCGCGAACGTCGCGCCGAAGTTGCGGTTGCCGCCAGCCATGACGCCACGGATCAGGGCGCGCCGCTCGGGGTCGTTCAGGAAGCGGATCACCTGTCTCGGCACCGCGCCGCGCCCCTGCCCATCGGCATAGGTCGGGCAGACCAGCACGAAGGGGCGATCCGGGCGGGGCTGGTCGTCTCCGGCGACGGGAATACACTGCGCTGACAGGCCGAGCCCGGCCACGAAGCGCGCCGTGTTCCCCGAGCGGGAGGAGAAATAGACGAGTCCCACCATACCGTCAGGCCAGCCGACCGATCAGGTCGGGGCGGAAGCCGGCCCAGTGATCCTTGCCCGCGATCACGACGGGCGCTTGCCGGTAGCCGAGTTCCGTGACGCGGCTCATGGCGTCGTCATCCTCGGTCAAATCGATCAGCTCGTAATCAATACCCCTGGCCTCCAATGCGCGCATGGTGGCCGTGCACTGCACACAAGCCGGTTTCGTATAGACGGTGATGGTCATTGCTCTGTCCCCTTTCCTGTTCTTCCGGCCAGGGGACGCCGCATTGTCGGCTGGCTTTCCGCCGGCCGTCTTCCTTGCGCACGTCCCGAGGCCCTCCGCCTTCGGTCGTCATCTTTCGCGCTTTGGCAGGTCTCCTGGCTCGCGGGTCCTCGCTCGGCTGGCCTTCCCGGGAGACATTCCCAGTGGCAGTTCAGCTTCGCTCGCCGCTTACAGTTGCGGGGGCAGCGCCGGTTTCTCACCGGCTTCCCTCTTAGCCCGCGACGCGAGTCGCGGGGCACCAAAGCACCTGTATCTTGGGTGTCGGCGACCGCTGTTGTCAATATATGGTTTCAGACGCGCCAAGTGAGATTATTCCCGATCCGTGCGCAATCGGTGCTGCCGAAGCCGCTTTCGAGCAGAAAGGTCCGATTCGAAGATGTTATCGTTGTGCTTGCAAGGTGCCGCTGGAGACAGCGGAGAATTGGGAAGCCGGTGAGAAACCGGCGCTGCCCCCGCAACGGTAACGGAGCGCAGGGCACGGCGTGACGCCACTGGATGAAGGAACCCCGGGAAGGTTGCCGTGTCCGGCCGGAAGGCGGACACGCAGGT
>CAZKSE010000100.1:10450-13102 GCA_964555305.1 uncultured Rhodobacter sp.
CGCCGGTTTGGTCAGGACGATTGACAATAGAGGCACTGCTGCGCATTCTTGCCTCCTCACCAGGGGTGTCCCGACAAGGGGCTGAGATACTGCTGGCCGCAAGGCAGCGCAGGAACCCGATGAACCTGATCCAGTTCATACTGGCGTAGGGATGGTGCGGATGCCTTGCCGGTCGCATGCGACCAGTGTTTTTCGTGGCATTCTTCTCCTTCCCGTCAGTGCTGGGTCTCCAATGCTGTGACGCAAGGAGCCTCGACATGAAATCCAAGAAAATCCTAACAGTTACATCCGGCCCGCTACCTGCCTCAACCAAGGTGTTCAAGCTTGGTGTGCTTCACCCCGACATCCGCGTGCCCATGCGCGAGATCGCCTTGCATCCAAGCGCGGGCGAGCCGCCCGTGACGGTCTACGACTCTTCGGGCCCCTATACCGATCCCACCGCCGAGATCGCCATCGAACGCGGCCTTCCACGCTTGCGGGAAAGCTGGATCATGGCCCGCGGCGACGTGGAATCCTATGAGGGGCGGCAGGTGAAGCCTGAGGATAATGGCTTCGTCTCCAGCGACCGGCTGACGCCAGAGTTCCCTGTCCGTCACCGACCTTTGCGGGCGCGAAACGGAAAAGCGGTCACCCAGCTTGCCTATGCCCGCGCAGGCATCGTCACCCCTGAGATGGAGTTTATTGCCATCCGGGAAAACCTTGGCCGCAAGGCCGCGACAGAGGCGCTGGCGCGTGATGGGCAGGATTTCGGCGCGGTGATCCCCGATTTCGTGACGCCTGAATTCGTCCGCGACGAAGTGGCGCGCGGGCGGGCGGTCATTCCGTCCAACATCAACCATCCCGAAGCCGAACCGATGATCATCGGTCGCAATTTTCTGGTCAAGATCAACGCCAATATCGGCAATTCGGCTGTGACCTCCTCGATGGCCGAAGAGGTCGAGAAGATGGTCTGGGCGACCCGCTGGGGCGCGGATACGGTGATGGACCTGTCCACGGGCCGCAACATCCACAACATCCGCGAATGGATCATCCGCAATTCGCCTGTGCCCATCGGCACCGTGCCGCTCTACCAGGCGTTGGAAAAGGTCGGCGGCATCGCCGAAGACCTGACATGGGAGGTCTTCCGCGACACGCTGATCGAGCAGGCCGAACAAGGCGTGGATTATTTCACCATTCATGCCGGGGTGCGGCTGCACATGATTCCGCTGACCGTGGATCGCGTCACCGGCATCGTGTCGCGCGGCGGCTCGATCATGGCGAAATGGTGCCTGCATCATCACCGCGAAAGCTTCCTCTACGAGCGTTTCGAGGAGATCTGCGACATCATGCGCGCCTATGACGTCAGCTTCAGCCTTGGCGACGGGCTGCGCCCCGGCTCCATCGCCGATGCCAACGATGCGGCGCAATTCGCCGAACTGGAGACCCTGGGCGAGCTGACCAAGATCGCCTGGGCCAAGGACTGCCAGGTCATCATCGAAGGCCCCGGCCATGTGCCGATGCACAAGATCAAGGAGAACATGGACAAGCAGCTTGCCGTCTGCGGCGAGGCGCCGTTCTACACGCTCGGGCCGCTGACGACCGACATCGCGCCGGGCTATGATCACATCACCTCGGGCATCGGCGCGGCAATGATCGGCTGGTTCGGCACAGCAATGCTCTGCTATGTCACACCCAAGGAGCATCTAGGTCTGCCCGACCGCGATGACGTGAAGACGGGCGTCATCACCTACAAGATCGCTGCCCATGCCGCCGACCTGGCCAAGGGACATCCGGCGGCAAAGATCCGCGACGACGCCCTGTCGCGCGCCCGGTTCGAGTTCCGGTGGGAGGACCAGTTTAATCTGTCACTGGACCCCGAGACGGCGCGGGCCTTCCACGACGAAACGCTGCCGAAAGAGGCGCATAAGGTTGCCCATTTCTGCTCGATGTGTGGGCCAAAATTCTGTTCGATGCGAATTTCCCACGATATCCGCGCCGAGGCGCAGAAGGAGGGCATGGCCGCCATGGCGCAAAAATACCGCGAGGGCGGCGATCTTTACATGCCGGTGAGTGAGAAAGCCTGAGAAGGTATGATCCCCATGCGGTTTTCGCCTGTGCGCGAGACCGCATGGCTCATGTAATAATGGAGTAACTGTAGGCCCAAACTCGCTAATGGCGACTTGGAGATGATCTATTTTTCGTCGGCTTAAGCAGGAGGCTAACATGTCCGACATGATGCCCAAGGAGGTGATGAGTCCACTTCCGGCACGTCCGACCGTTGCGATAATCGCAACGGTGTTCAAGGATAGTCATGTGCTTCTGGTGCGGCGTGCGAACCCACCGGACGCTGGTCGATGGGGCTTTCCCGGCGGAAAAATAGACTTCGGGGAATCCATTGAAACTGCTGCCGTACGTGAACTTCTGGAAGAAGCTGGGATACATGCAACGGCGCAACAGGTCTTCACGGCCGTAGATGCTTTCGATTGCGATGAATATCGTGTGCTGCATCATCACTACGTTCTAGTGGCAGTCCTCTGCTCTTGGAAATCTGGCGAGCCCGTTGCCGGTGATGATGCCTTAGAGGCCCGATGGTTCGACCTCAACACGCTGGAGGACAGCGACCTTGCACTCAGCCTTGACGTGGCAAAAGTTGTCCATCAAGGCGCAACAATC
>CAZKSE010000101.1:0-12955 GCA_964555305.1 uncultured Rhodobacter sp.
AGCGCATCGACGACGCCCTGCTGCGAGAACTCGAAGGTCTCGACCGCGACGATGCTGGCGCCGGTGCCGGGGGCGGCGTTGCGCGCGGCGTCGACGGCGGCACGGCCGGCGCCGGTGCGCTCGGCCACCACCATGACCTGCCCACGCCCCTGGCTGGCCGCGTAGTTCAGAAGCCGCCGGGCGGTGTTCTCGAACGTCAGGCCGAGGACGAAGACATTGCCCCCGGCGACCGAGGTGTCATTGGAGAAGCTGAGCACGTTGATGCCGCGGTCGGCCACGGCATTGCCCACCGGCCGTGCCTCGCGTCCGAAGACCGGGCCGAGGATGATCTGCGCGCCTTCGTCGGCGGCCCGGGCGGCGACCTGAGCGGCCGTGCCCGGATCGCCGGCGGTGGAATAGACGCGCAGGTCCAGCCTGACGCCCGACAGGTCGCGCGCGGCAAGGCGTGCCGCATTCTCGAGGCTTTCGGCCAGCACCCGGTCACCCGAGGAGCCCGAGCCCGAGGGCACGAGAAGCGCCACCTGGACCGGCGTGCCGGGATCGACGCGCGGGGCGGAGGGCGCCGCGCCGGACATCGCGATGGGTTCACAGGCCGCCAGCGCGAAGATCCCGGTCAGTGCGGCGAGCGCGCGCAGCGGCGCGGCCTTGCCAACGAAACGGACAAGAGACAAAACGGCAGACATGGGGCTCCTTTCAGGCGTCCTGCAGGAATGGCAGGTCCAGACTACGGATGAAAATGGCGCAAGTAAACGCATGAGACCGGATCGCGTTCCCGCGCCTCGCGCAGAATCGAGGCGGGGTGAGAGGGTTCGACATGCCGCGCCCGCGACCGCCCGAACGGAAAGGCCCTGACGATGACCGATGCCGCCCCGCTGCCGCCCGGGCTTTACCTGGTCTCGACCCCGATCGGGGCGGCACGCGACATCACCTTGCGCGCCCTCGATATTCTGGGCACGGCCGAGGTGCTGGCGGCGGAGGACACGCGCAGCCTGCGCCATCTCATGCAGATCCACGCGATTGCGCCGGGGCCGCGGCCGATGCTGGCCTATCACGACCACAATGGCGCGCGGATGCGTCCGAAGCTTCTGGCCGCGCTGGCCGAGGGGCGGTCGGTCGCCTATGCCTCTGAAGCCGGTACGCCGCTGGTGGCGGACCCGGGCTTTCAACTGGTGCGGGCGGCGGTGGCGGCCGGGCATGCGGTTCACGCGGCGCCCGGCGCCTCGGCGGTGCTGGCGGCGCTGGCGGTTGCGGGCTTGCCGACCGACCGCTTCGCCTTCCTCGGCTTTGCGCCCGCGCAGGCGGGCGCCCGCGCGAATTTCCTCGCCGAGGCGGCGGCGATCCCGGCGACCTGTGTCTTCTACGAATCCCCCCGCCGCCTAGCCCGACTGCTGGCCGAGATGGTGCCGATCTTCGGCGCAGGGCGCGCCGCCGTCGTCTGCCGGGAGTTGACCAAGCGCCATGAGGAAGTGATCCGCGGCACGCTGGGCGAGCTGGCCAGGGACCTCGCCGGGCGCGAGGTCAAAGGGGAGATCGTGGTGCTGACCGACCGGCCCGGGGTTGCGGCGGTCGACGCGGGCGACCTGGACGCGGCGCTGGACGCGGCCCTGGCCGGAGAGAGCCTGCGCGCGGCGGTCGACCGGGTGGCATCCGAGCTGGGCCTGCCGCGAAGGCAGGTCTATCAGGCGGCGCTGGCGCGGCAGAAGGCGCGCGACGATGACTGACCGGCTGCGCGGCGCGCTGGCCCATAAGGCCGGGCAGCTCGCCGAGGCGCAGGTGGCGCGCCACTACGCGGCGCGCGGGCTGGCAGTTCATGCCACCCGCTGGCGGGGGCAGGGCGGCGAGATCGACCTGATCCTGCGTGACGGCGCGGGTTTTGTCTTCGTCGAGGTGAAGCGGGCACGCGAGCTTTCCGCCGCCGCGCTTCGGCTGCGTCCGGCGCAGATGGCGCGGCTACTGGTCGCTGCCGAGGAGTTCCTGGGCGCGCAACCCGCGGGCCTGGCGACGCCGGCGCGGTTCGACGTGGCGTTGGTCGACGGGCAGGGGCGCCTGGAGGTTATCGAGAACGCGCTGACGGGCTGACCGCGCCCACGCCACTCCCCCCCCCCCCCCCCCGGGGGCGGGGGGGGGGGGCGGGGGGGGGGGCGCGCGCCCACGCCAGTCCCACCCACCCGCCCCGTGGCGCGGGCGCGGGCGCGGTTAGCGTGCGCGCGGCCGATTGCATCCGCCCGGCCCGCAGTGCATCAAGGCAGCCGACATGCCCAACCGACAGACAGGAGGCCGCCGCATGGCGCTTCGCATCGCCTTCCAGATGGACCCGATCGATCAGGTGAACATCGACGCCGACAGCACCTTCCGCCTGGCCGAGGAGGCGCAGGCGCGCGGCCACGAGGTCTGGTACTATACCCCCGATCGGCTGGCGTGGGACAATGGCCGCGTGCAGGCGCGCGGCCGCCGGATCACCCTGCGGCGCGTGCAGGGCGATCATGTCACGTTCGGCGAGGAGGAGCTGCTGGATCTGGCCGAACTGGATGTCGTCTGGCTGCGCCAGGACCCGCCCTTCGACATGGGCTACATCACCACGACCCATCTGCTGGAGCTGGTGCATCCGGGGACGCTGGTCGTCAACGACCCGTTCTGGGTACGCAACTACCCGGAAAAGCTTCTGGTCCTGCAGTTCCCCGAACTCACGCCGCCGACGATGATCGCCCGTGATCTGGCCGAGATCCGCGATTTCAAGCATCGCCACGGCGACATCATCCTGAAGCCGCTCTATGGCAACGGCGGCGCGGGCGTGTTCCGGCTGGACCAGTCCGACCGGAACCTCGCCTCGCTGCACGAGATGTTCACCGGCCTCTCGCGCGAGCCGATGATCGTGCAGAAATACCTGCCGGCGGTCACGAATGGCGACAAGCGCGTGATCCTGGTCGATGGTGAGCCGATCGGCGCGATCAACCGCATCCCCGCCGAGGGCGAGACGCGGTCGAACCTGCATGTCGGCGGGCGCGCGGCAAAGGTCGCGCTGACCGACCGTGACCGCGAGATCTGCGCGAAGATCGGCCCTCTCCTGCGCGAGCGCGGGCAGGTCTTCGTCGGGATCGACGTGATCGGCGACTGGCTGACCGAGATCAACCTGACCTCGCCCACCGGCATCCAGGAACTGGAGCGGTTCGACGAAATCAACGTCGCCGGCCGCATCTGGGAGGTGATCGAGGAAAAGCGCGCCGCGCGGGGCTGAGGGCGCGCGGCGGGTTGCGCGCAGGTTGCATAACGCCCGCAGGGCTTCGTTAACCGTTTCCTAACGCGTCGCCGGCAAGCGTGTGGGCTGGAGCGCAAGGGGACCTTCATGCTGGCACGGGCCCGGACGGTGGCTTTCGACGGGGTCGAGGCGCGGATTGTCGAGACGCAGTGCGTGCTCTCGCCGGGCCTGCCGTCGTTCCAGCTGGTGGGCTTGCCCGACAAGGCGGTGTCGGAGGCGCGCGAGCGGGTGCGCGCGGCACTCTCGTCGCTGTCGATCGCATTGCCGCCGAAACGGATCACGGTGAACCTGTCGCCGGCCGACCTGCCCAAGGAAGGCTCGCATTTCGATCTGCCGATCGCGCTGGCGCTTCTGGCCGCGCTGGAACTGATCCCGGCCGAGGAGCTGGAACGCTCGGTCTCATTGGGCGAGCTGGCGCTCGACGGGGCGCTTGTGCCGGTGGTCGGGGCGCTGCCCGCCGCGATGGCGGCGGCGAGCGAAGAACTGGCGCTGATCTGCCCCGAAGGTTGCGGCGCGGAGGCCGCCTGGGTCGGTGGCGCGGCGGTGTTTGCACCGCGCACGCTTCTGGACGCGATCAACCATTTCACCGGCAAGGCGCCGCTGGCGCGGGCAAGGCCGGGTGAAGTGCAGACCGGGTCGGCGGCGCGCGACCTGCGCGACGTCAAGGGGCAGGAGCGCGCCAAGCGGGCGCTGGAGATTGCCGCGGCGGGGCGACACCACCTGTTCCTCGTGGGCTCGCCCGGGTCGGGAAAATCGATGCTGGCGGCGCGGATGCCCGGCATCCTGCCGCCCCTGTCGCCCGCCGAGGCGCTGGAAACCTCGATGATCCATTCGCTGGCGGGGTTGCTGGACGAGGGCGGGATCTCGCGGGCGCGGCCGTTTCGTGAGCCGCATCATACGGCGTCGGTGGCGGCCATTGTTGGCGGGGGGCGGGGGGCGAAACCGGGCGAGATAAGCCTCGCGCATAACGGCGTCCTGTTCATGGACGAGTTTCCTGAGTATCCCCGCACTGTGCTGGAGACCCTGCGCCAGCCGATCGAGACCGGCGAGGTGGTGGTGGCGCGCGCCAATGCCCACACGCGCTACCCCTGCCGGTTCCTGCTGATCGCTGCGGCGAACCCTTGCCGGTGCGGCTACATGGCCGAACCCGCCCGCGCCTGTGCCCGCGTGCCCCAGTGCGGCGAGGAATACCTGGGCCGCATCTCGGGTCCGCTGATGGACCGCTTCGACCTGCGGGTCGAGGTGCCGCCGGTGGCGTTTTCGGAGCTCGACCTGCCGCCCTCGGGCGACAGCTCGGCCGAGGTGGCCGCGCGGGTCGCCCAGGCCCGCGGCGTGCAGGAGGCGCGCTTTGCCGGGCGGGACGGGCTGCGCGTCAATGCCGATGCCGAGGGCGCGCTGCTGGAGGAGATTGGCACGCCGGATGCCGAGGGGCGGGCGCTGCTGACGCGGGTTGCCGAGCGGTTCGGGCTTTCGGCTCGGGGCTACCACCGTGTGCTGCGGGTGGCGCGCACCATCGCCGATCTGGAGGCCAGCGATGCCGTGCGCCTGCCGCATGTCGCCGAGGCCATCGGCTACCGGCTCTCTGTCACGCCGGCCGAAGGCCCGCCGACCCGCCGCAGCGCCTGACGGGCGCTTGTCGGCCGCACCGGGGCGTGGCAGGAAGAGGTGATGGAAAAAGATCCTCTGGCGCTGGACATCCGGACGGGCCTGCCCGATGCGCTGCGCGTCCTGCTGGATGAATACCCGCGCGACATCTGGACCTCGCATCGCCATTTCGACGGGCTGACCCGGTTCTGGCTGGAGCGGCATCTGGGGTTCCGGCAACTGATGGGCGAATTGCAGCGGCAGACGCGGCTCTTTCTGGACAGGCCGGGCGATGCGCGGCGGCAAGCGCAGCAGACCGCCCAGCTGGCCGGCGCCCTGATCGACCATCTGCACGGCCACCACCAGATCGAGGATCTGCATTACTTCCCGGTCCTTTCGGCCGCCGAGACGCGGCTGGAGCGGGGCTTCGAGATCCTGGACGCCGATCACCACGCGCTCGATGCACAACTTCAGGGGTTGGCCGAGGGGACGAACGCCTATTTGCGCGCGCTGGTCGAGGGGGCGGGCAGCCATGATGCCGCCGGCGCGTTCGAGGCAAGGTTGCAGGGGTTCGAGCGGCTGCTGGACCGGCATCTGGTGGACGAAGAGGATTTGGTCGTGCCGGTGATCCTGCACCACGCCCCGCGTTTTTGAGCCGGCCGCAGGGGTGCGGATGGGCTGGCAACGCGCTTGAGCGCGGATGGTCCGCTGGCGGACCATCGCTTAACAAACTCATATAATTCACAAAAACAGAAAAATTAACCTCATTGAAACAATTGGGGTGGGCCGTCAGGCGCGCCGGGCGTGGACCAGCGCGGCCCCCTCGAAAGCGGCGAGCGTGGTGTCGATCGCCTCGCGCGGCATGAGGCAGAAGGCGGTGCTGAGCGCGTCGGCGAGGCCCGCTTGCGGGGCGGTGACACTGATCAGGCGCCAGTGCGCCGGGGCCGGGGTGCCGGTCGCCGGGTCGAGGATGTGGCTGATCTGACCCCCGGTATCGAAGGTGATGCCATGCGGCGCGGAACTGGCCAGTGCGAGGTCGCGCAGGGCGACCGCGTCGCGGTGCAGGCGCTGCCCGTCATCGAGCGTGATCGGCCAGCCGCCGCCACCGGGGCGGCCACCCAGCGCGAGATGCTCGCCGGTGTCGATGAGTATGTCGGCCAGCCCCTCGGCGCGCAGCAGGGACGCTACCTTGTCGGCGATGAAGCCCTGCGCGATCCCGTTGAGGCTGAGCGCCATGCCCGGACGGTCAAAGGAAACGGCATCCGGCCCGTAGTGCACCCCGTCCCAGCCGACGCGACGTGTTATCGCGGCCAAATTCTCCACGGCGGGCATCGTGCCGGCGGCATGGGCGCGGGCGTATTCGGCCCAGAGTGGCTGGATCGTCGGATCGAAGCGCCCGCCGGTGGCAGCATGGGCTCGCCCGGCAAGCGACAGGCACTCCAGCAGCTCGAACGGCGGGGCTGCGAGCCGGCCGTCGTGGTTGAGCCGCGCGAGGGCCGAGGCGGGGTCGTGCAGGCTGAAGATCCGCTCCAGCCGCGCGATCTCGGCCCGGGCGCGGGTGACGATGGCTTCGGCCTGTGGATGGGCGAGGGTAATGGCGGCATTCGCCCCCAGTGCCACGCCGCGCCACTGGTAGAGCGGCTGGGCGCGCAGGGGGGCGGGAAGCGCTGCGGCGGCTGCGGCGATGGTCAGGAAACGGCGGCGGGAAATCATGGCCTACCCCTCGGCGCCGGAAAGGGCGCGCAATCTGTCTTCGAAATCGGCATCGTCATCGGCGCCGGTATCGCCTTCGAATTCGACGGGCGCCAGGACCAGCGTATCGGGGACCTGGTCGAGCGTCAGAACCTCGCCGCCGTGGCGGGCGATGAAGTCGAGCGCGGCGTCGCGCTCGGCGAAGGGCACGAGTTCCGGTGCCTCCATCCCTCCGACCCTGTCGGAGCCGGCGACATAGACCGCGGCTGCAGCCGGTGTCCAGTTGTCGGCGCCGGGGTCGTCCCAACTGGCGTCCGGCGCACCCATGTCCGAGACGTAGATCACCGCGATCATGTGGCTCTGTTCCGGCATCCGCTGATAGGCGATGGCGTCGCGGACCTGGCTGAAGAACAGCGGATAGGGAATGCCGTCGAGGAAGACCTGCGCCATCGGCCCGGGATGTTCGAGCATGTTCATCTGGCAGTAGTGGCCCACCGCGTCGGCCGAGAGCGTGACCGGCTGCGGCAGGGCGGCGGTTTCTTCCTGACAGGCGGCGAGCGCCAGCAGCGGCAGGGCAAACAGGACGGAACGGATCATGGGGTCACCTTTCGGAAGGCGAGCACGGCAAGCGCCAGGCCGATGACCGGCCACAGAAGGATGGAGGCGAGCGCGTGAAGCTGCGGGATGGTGTTGGCGGCAGCCCCGATCCCGGCCGCGGCGGCCGTCGCCTCGGAGGCGGCGAGGTTGTAGAGCCGGAAGGCATCGGCGGGGTTGCCGACCAGAAGCCAGGGGAAGACCTCGGTCGTGAAGCGGCCGCCGCCATCGGCGACGATCGCGGCCAGAAGACCCAGATCATAGAGGACGATCATCACGAGCCAGAGGCCGATGGCCAGACCTGCCGCCGCGCCGGGACGCCGGGCGAGCGCCGAGAGCGCGTAGCCGATGGCGACGAAGGCCGCGCCGAGAAGGAGCGAGGTCCAGAAAAGCCGGATCAGCGCCGGCAGCCCGGCCGTGGCGCGCGGGTCGAACCAGAGCGTCGCCGCGGCAGCGAGCCCGTAGCCGACGGCCAGCGCAAGCGCCAGGATCATGAGATGCGCGAGGAACTTGCCCAGCAGGATCTCGGCCCGGCCGAGGGGGTAGGTCAGGGCCAGCGGCAGCGTGCCGCGCTCGACCTCGCCGGCGACGGCGTCGAAGGACATCAGAAGCGCGACCAGCGGCACCAGGTAGACGGCGAGGCTGGTCAGGCTCGCCACGGTGATCGACAGCTTGTCGGCGCCAAGCGTGCCAGTGGGGGCGCTGCCGGCAGCGGCAAGCACCAGCGAGAAGAGCGCCATCAGCACGACGGCGATGGCGACCCAGCGGTTGCGCAGCGCGATGCGGAATTCGGCGGTGGCGATGGCAAGGATCGCGGTCATTGCGGCACCTGCTTGCTGAAATGGCTGTAGAGATCCTCGAGGCTGGGGGGGATCACTTCGACGTCCTCGACCATGTCGCCCAGGGCAGCGACCTGCGACAGGCGCGCGAGCTTGTCGGCATGGGTGCAGGTCAGGTTGATCATGGCGCCGTTATAGCGCGTGCCCGAAAGGCGCGCGGCGACCGCATCCACATCCGCGGGGCGGGCAGCGACCTGCAACTGTATGGGCAGCGCCGCCTGGCGGCGCAGGGCGGCGAGCGTGTCGTTGGCGACCATCACCCCCTTCGACAGGATGACGATCCGGTCGGTGCGCGCCTCGACCTCGGTCAGCGCATGGCTGGAGAGCAGGATGGACGCGCCCTCGGCGGCGAGGGCATCGAGCATGGCGTAGAATTCTCGCCGCGACACCGGGTCGAGCCCGGAGGTGGGCTCATCGAGGATCAGCAGCTTCGGCTTGCCGATCAGCGCCTGGGCCAGGCCCACGCGCTGGCGCATCCCCTTGGAATAGGTGCCGATGCGGCGCTTGGCGGCCTCGGCAAGGCCCACGCGGTCCAGAAGCGCCATCGCCGCGCGCGGGCTCTCGCCGCGCAGGCGCAGGTATGTGCCGATCTGTTCCAGCCCGGTGAGCGCCGGGTGAAAGGCCACATTTTCCGGCAGATAGGCGACGTGGCGCCGCGCGGCGCGGCTGCCGGGGGTCTGGCCCGTGACCACGACCTCGCCCGAATCGTAGGGGATCAGGCCAAGGACGATCTTCATCAACGTCGACTTGCCGGCGCCGTTGTGGCCCAGCAGCGCCACCCGTTCGCCGGGGGCGACGGTGAAGCCGACATCGGCCAGTGCCCGCGTCGCGCCGAAACGCTTAGTGAGCCGTGAGAGGGTCAAGTTCATCAAGGTCAAACCTTCCATGCAGCCAGCGCGGGCGGGCCTCGCCCTCCATCCGCGCGATGGGCTCGGGCACGTCGATCTCGACGGGCCGGGTCAGGGGGAAACTGTCCAGAACGCCACCGGGCAGTGTGGCGGGGAATTGCGATTGCGAGAAACGGATCAACTGCACCGCGGGCGAGCCGAGCAGGAGCGCGGCGGCCGGTTGCGACCAGAGGATGTGATCCATCATGTCGTTGGGCCGAAAGCGCGAATCCGCGATGCCGTCCCCATCGAGATCGAATGCGGCATGGTCCGACCAGTAGTTGCCGCGGCCGTCATGGCTCCATTCGACATCGCGGGTGCCGACGTATTTGACCTGCGTCTGGTTGCCGATGAAGGCGTTGCCGGTCAGCAGGTTGCGCTCGGAGCCGGCGGTGAAATGGATGCCGATCTCGCAGCCCTCGAAACGGTTGCCGACGATCAGGTTGCGGTGCGCATTGTAGATGAAGGTGCACTTTTCATGCGTGTTGCCGCGGATCAAATTGCCGCTGACGTCGGCATTGTTCGCAAAATTCAACATCAGCCCGTGGCTGCGGTCCCTCAGCGAAAGGTTGTCCACGATCCGCGCGCGGTTCGAGAACATGATGGCATAGCCGAGGTGATTGCCGATCGAGACATTGCCGGTGACCTCGCTCATGTTGGTGTACATGAAATGCACGGCAAAGCGCAGGTCGCGCATCAGGTTGTCGCGGAAGACATTGTCGCGCGAGGCGTTGGCGAAGATCCCGTCGCGGCCAAAGCGGATATCGTTGCCCTCGACCACGGTGCCGGGCGCGTTCCAGACATAGATGCCGTTCCCGCGATCGTTCATGCGGGGGTTCTGGCGGCCGATGATCGTATTGGCGCGCACCAGGCTGTCGGTGGCGCCGAAGACATGCACGCCGACCAGATTGTCGATCATCACGTTCTCTTCGATCCGCGCGCGTTCGGCGCTGCGGTCGAGCTTTACGCCGGCGTCCACCACCGGATGCTCGCTGCCCGAGCCGACCAGGGTCAGCCCGCGAACAGTCACGTCGGGCCCGGTCACGCGGATCACATCGCCCTGGCCCCCGCCGTCGATCGTGGCCTCGCCGCGTCCGTCCAGCGTGACGGAGCGGTCCAGCACCACCGGGCCATCGTGACGGCCCGGGGCAAGGATCAGAACATCGCCGGGACGGGCCGCGGCGATGGCAGCGGCCAGCGCCCCCGGCTCGGCCGGCACCAGCCGCTCCATGGCCACCGCGGGAAGCGGGGCCAGGAGGGCGAGCAGGACGACCGTCAGAAGGCGCAGGCCGCTCATGTCAGGCTTCCTTCGGCTCGACGAACATCCGTCCGCGCATCTCCATGTGGAGCGCGTGGCAGAACCACTGGCAATAATACCAGTAAACGCCGGGTTTCGCCGCCACGAAGGTGGCCGAGGCAGTCTGCAGCGGGCTCAGTTCGAACGCGATGCCATGGTCGCCCATGGTGAAGCCGTGCGACAGATCCTCGATATCGTCGAGGTTGGTGATGATCACCGTCACCTCGTCGCCCTCCTTCACGGTGAAGCTTTCCATCGAGAAGTTTGGCGCCATCGAGGTCATGTAGACCCGCACCTTGTTGCCGTGGCGCACGACCGTTTCCATCCAGTCGTCGATATCGACCCCATCGGCTTCGGCCTGCGCCCGCGTGTCGGCCCACATCGGGTCGTTGCGGTCGTAGACATGCAGCGGGTTGACGAGGTCGGCGCGCACCAGGATCGAATCGTGCGGTTCCGCAAAGGTCGGCCCGTCGTGCACCAGCCGCAGGTTGTCGCCCTCGATGACGAAGAGCTGCTCGTTCTCGGCCTTGAGCGGGCCGACATTGAGGAAGCGATCCTTCGAGAACTTGTTCATCGACACGAACCACTTGCCGTCAGCCTCCAGCGTCTCGCCCATCGAGGTCGAGTTGTGGCCGGGCTGGTAGTGGACATCGACCTTCGAGATGATCGGATCCACATCCTCGCCATTGTGGGCGCGGATTGCATCCTCGATGTTCCACTTCACGATCTGGCTGTCGAGGAAGAGCGTGGTGAAGGCGTTACCCTGACCATCGAAAGCGGTGTGAAGGGGTCCAAGGCCCAGTTCCGGCTCGGCCACCAGAACGGTCTCGCGCGGATCAAGGGTCTCGTCCTCGAAGATCAGATCAAGCTTGGTGACGTCGATCACGCTGACCGTGGGCGAGAGCTTGCCGCCGATGCACAGGTGTTTCTTGTCCGGCGCCATGTTGCAGCCGTGCGGGTTGTTCGGGATCGGGATGTAGCGGGTGTAGTCCTTGTTCTGACCCTTCCGCCCGTCGATGACCTTCACGCCCTGCAGCTCGATATAGTCGCCCTCCTCGATCGCGCGCTCGATGGCGGCGATGTTGAAGACGACCACATGGTCCATCTCGGATGCCGTCATTTCGGGCAGGGTCATCCCCATTTCCGAGTTGTAGCTGGTCGAGAAGGCCCACTTGCCCTCGTAATCCGCATCGGTGTTGTCGAGGTTGCCCGAGACCATCACCTGCCAGGCGACTTCCATCGTGTCGCCGTCGATGGCAGTGAAGAAGTTCACATAATTCTCGGGCTCGTCCAGGATGCTGCCATCATTGACCATCGGCCCCTCGTCCTCGCCATTGGCGAAGATGTAGCCGGTGCGCGGGTATTTCTGCGGGCGCAGGCCGTGGATCGCTTTGGCGTTAGGGATCTCGACGATCTTGTCGCATTTCATGATGTCGCAGCGGACCCGCGCGACGCGGGTGTTGGCCTTGTCGTTCATGAACAGGAACCGGCCGTCATAGGTGCCGTCGGTGAAGGACATGTGGACGTGGTGCAAATCGCCGTTGTCGTGCACCTTCTTGCCGTTGGCCTCCAGGTAGGCCTTGGTCTTCGGCAGCATGTTCTCGGTCAGCACCTTCAGCGACTCGTTGGTCTGGCCCCAGCCGGTGGCCGAGCAGCGGTTGAACACCGGCACGCGCATCAGCTCGCGCATCGACGGGACGCCGAGGATTCGCAGCTCGCCCGTCTGGCCCGAGGACCAGAAGCCGTAATATTCGTCCAGTTGTCCCGGGCCGACATGGTAGTCCTGCGCCGCGGCGCTGCCGGTGGCGGCGGCGGTGGCAAGTCCTGCCGCGCCGCCCATCAGGCCCAGACGCGCCGCGGTTCCCGTGGCGCCGGCGCCCATCAGCGCGGCCCCTCCGGCGGTGGCGCCCAGCAATCCGCGCCGGCTGATGCCGGCCTTTCCGGTTCTGTCAGACATCGATCGTCTCCTCTTTCTTTTTCTGGAGGTTGGGGTGTTTCGCACGGGCGGGATCGATACGCGCGTCAAGCTGCGCACTGCTGGCGGCGACGGTGTCGCGCCGTTTCAGCTTCCGGATCACGACCGGGCATTTGGTTGTCGATTGATAGAGGACCTGACAATTCATGCAGTTCAGGCACTCATTGGGGTTGATCTCTCCGGTCGGGTGGATCGCCTGCACGAAGCATTCGTTGGCACAGGTCTGGCAGGGGCTGCCGCATTCGCGGTAGCGCTTCAGCCAGTCGAACATCCGGATCCGCGCCGGGATCGCCAGCGCCGCGCCCAGCGGGCAGAGGTAGCGGCAATAGAACCGCTCGATGAAGAGCCCGATGCCAAGGAGCACCAGCGCGAAGGTCACGAAAGGCCAGGCGCGGTCGAACTTCAGCACGATCGCGGTCTTGAAGGGCTCCACCTCGTTGAGCTGGCTGGCCCAGGGCATGGAGGCGAGCGACGCCGCAAAGAGCACGAGGAAGATGATGTATTTCACGGGCCACAGGCGCTCGTGCAGGCCCCAGGGCAGGGTGATCTGCGGCACGCGGAAGAACCGCGCGATCTGGTTGGTAAGTTCCTGCAGCGCGCCGAACGGGCAGAGCCAGCCGCAATAGGCCCCACGGCCCCAAAAGACTAGCGCCGCCGCCACCGCCCACCACAGGATGAAGGTCAGCGGGTCCAGCATGAAGGCCTGCCAGCTGAACCCTTCGCGCAGGGATTGGACCAGCGCCAGGATGTTGACGACCGACAGCTGCGCCGCGGCGTACCAGCCCAGGAAGAAAAGCGTGAAGGTCAGAAACCCCATGCGGAACCAGTAGA
>CAZKSE010000102.1:0-12929 GCA_964555305.1 uncultured Rhodobacter sp.
GGGCGAGCCTGCGGCAAGCGCCGCGTTGCGCGCCCTGAACCCCGAGGGGCGCTATCTGGTGATCGGTTTTGCGGGCGGCGAGGTGCCGAAATTCCCGGGCAATATCCTTCTGGTCAAGAACCTGGATGTGACCGGGTTCTACTGGGGCGGCTACATGGCCTTCCGCCCCGAGGTGATCCGGTCGTCGCTGTCGCGTCTGCTGGGCTGGTACGCCGAGGGGCGGCTGTCCCCGCATGTCAGCCACGTCTTGCCGCTTGAGCGCGCCGGCGAAGGGCTGGAATTGCTGCGCAGCCGGAAGTCCACCGGCAAGGTGGTGATCAACATGCCCGACTGACGGACCGATTTCGACCATTCTGCCGGAACTGCTACCGATTGTCTGCGTTAAGAGTGTAACCCCGCCTCGGGGGGCGGCGAAGGCTGGTTCTTGCCGAAGATCTGCGCGGTCCTTGCCGAAGTTCCGTCCTTGGCGCAAAATTGACCGCGCGCATTTGGCGCAAGCTTCCGGTTTTGCTTGAAACCCGGGGCCGAAGTCCCGATATTGCCAGCAATCGCGGCGCGCCTTGCACCGCGGCTTGCCATATCGAACGGAGGACTTCATGGCCGAATATCAGTCGATGCGCGCAGGCACTGCCGGTGCACTGGGCGCCAAGATCGATGCCGGGCTGCGCGCCCATATGAACAAGGTTTACGGCACCATGTCGATCGGCATGGTGATCACGGCCCTCGCCGCTTGGGCGATTTCCGGGCTGGCCACGACGACCGATCCCTCGGCCGCCGCCGCGCAGCTGCCGAACGGCACCTATCTGACCGGGCTGGGCACGGCCATCTACGCCTCGCCACTGCGTTGGGTGATCATCTTCGCGCCGCTGGCGTTCATCTTCTTCGGCTGGGGCCAGCTGATGCGGCGCGCGTCGGCTGCCGGGGTTCAGCTGGGCTTCTTCATCTTTGCCAGCGCGATCGGTCTTTCGCTGAGCTCGGTCTTCATCGTCTTCACCAGCTATTCGATCGTGCAGACCTTCCTGGTGACCGCCATCGCCTTCGGGGGCCTCAGCCTCTATGGCTACACCACCAAGAAGGAACTGTCGGGCATGGGGACCTTCCTGCTGATGGGCGTGATCGGCGTGATCATCGCGATGGTCATCAACATCTTCCTGCAGTCGCCGGCGATGATGTTCGCGATTTCGGTGATCGGTGTGCTGGTCTTCGCGGGACTCACCGCTTTCCACACCCAGCAGATCAAGACCGAGTATGTCGCCCACGCCGCGCATGGCGATCAGGAGTGGCTGGACAAGGCGGCCTATGACGGCGCGCTCGCACTCTACATCAGCTTCCTGAACATGTTCCAGTTCCTGCTGATGTTCCTGGGCCAACAGGAATAAGGCGAGAGTCATCTCTGGATAACGAGGGCGGGGGCATGTCCCCCGCCTTTTTCATTGGCGGAGCGGCGTATAAGGCCGCCGCACTGGCGCCGGCCAAACCTGGACCGTTCGGCAATGGCGTGATTTCAATTCATGAAGGCCGAGCGGTAACCTCATTGATACCTCCGAATCGGACCCCGGCCGGGGGGCAGGGATCAGAGGCTTCTGGTGAGATAGAGATGCGCCGCGCCGTTCTCGACAAAGTCGCGCCAGGGACGGAAGCCTGCCTTGGCATAGGCGGCTCGGGCGCGTTGGTTCGACTGCTCGACCGCCAAGCCGACCTGGCGAACGCCCTCGGCGCGCAACCGCTCCAGCAGGCAAGCAAGCGCCGCGGGACCGCAGCCCCGCCCGAGGGCGTCGGGCTCGCCGATCATGATGTCGATGTCGACGTGATCGGCAGGCAGTTCCGTCAGGCCGGCCTCGTCAAGTTCTGCGCGGCTGGGCAGCTGCCAGCAGAGAAAGCCGATGGGTTTCCCCGCCTCGGTGATGATCGCCATTTGCGCCCCCTCCAGCGCCTGCAACTCGGAAAGGGCGCTTTCGGGGGGACCCCACCAGCGGGTGACATGCGGGACGTGAAGCCAGTGTTTCAGCAGATCCGCATCGCGCGACCAGTCGAACGGCGCAAGGACAATGGGCGCGGCGGCGGTCATGGCACGCTCCGGAACGCAGAAGGCCGCGCGAGGGGCGCGGCCGGAACGGCGGGCCCGGTCAGAATACCGGGCCGCAAAGCGCAGGATCGATTACTTGATCTTGCCTTCCTTGTATTCGACATGCTTCCGCGCCACCGGGTCAAACTTGCGGATCGAGAATTTCTCGGTCATCGTCCGGGCGTTCTTCTTGGTGACGTAAAAGTGGCCGGTGCCCGCCGTCGAGTTCAGACGGATCTTGATCGTCGTCGGTTTCGCCATGGTGCTGCTCCTTCATGCGGACATGCCAGGCCATTCCCGGCGAATCCGTAAATCCCGAAGCCTGCCTTCTACCCATGCAGCCGCGCAGGTCAAGCAGAAATCCCGCGCTGATCGGTTCAAACCTTCGGGGCGGGGATGCCCAGCGATGCGTGGAGCCGCTTGCGCTCGTCCAGATCGAGCATGAGGGCCCCGCCAAGCCCCGAGAGAAACTGCGCCTCGACATCGCTGTCACCCCGACACATGGCCGCGGCCGAGGAATAGACCTGACTGCGCAGGCTCTCTTCCGTCTCGCGGGCGAGGCCGACCACGTCGATGGGGCTCTCCATCTCGGCCTTGACGAAGGCGCGTTCCTCGGGCGTGGCGTCGCCCAGATGCGCCTCGATCTGCCGCCATTCCTCGGGGCTGATCTCGCCATCGGCCTTGGCGGCCATGATCATGGCGCGGATCATCAGACGTGCCTGATCCTCCATCCGGTCCGTCGCCCCTGTGCCGCCGGTCAGCGCGTCCAGCATCGAGGTGGCCTGCGTCGCGCCCGTCGCCGCCGCGCCACCAAGCGCCGCCATAAGTTGTGCGATCCCGGCCTGAGCGCCTTCGCCGCCGCGCGCGGCGGAGCCGGTAAACTGCTCGATCATGCGCTGTGCTTCGGGGTAGCGGGCCAGCACCGGGTTGTCCTGCAGCGATTTCTGCAGCCCGCCCATGCCGCCACCCTGGCGAAACTTCTCATAGCCCTTGGTCGCAGCGACTCCGGCAGCGAGTGCCGCAAGTGTCCGAACGAAGCTCATTTCCTGTCCCTCCACCATGGGCGCGAGAAGCGCCTCACGACGGGAGCGTAGCACGACAGAGCGGTTTCGCGAACGAATTTGCGCGGATGGCCTGTAAGCCGGATTCTGTTCAGGGGTTGCCCCCCTTGACGACCATTCATCTGGGCCCACCGTCGCCAGCGGGCTCAAGCTGCCAACCCGGGCCTCCGGGCTGAAGCGTCCCTGCGGGGATATCGGTTGCCCGATCACGCCCGCGCGAGGCCCCTATTCGGCATTGCTCCTGGTGGGGCTTGCCGTGCCGGTCCGGTTGCCCGTCCCGCGGTGGGCTCTTACCCCACCGTTTCACCCTTACCCACCGCCCCGGAGGGCGGAAGGCGGTCTGATCTCTGTGGCGCTTTCCCTCGGGTTGCCCCGGCCGGGCGTTACCCGGCACCGTAGCTTCATGGAGTCCGGACTTTCCTCGGGCTTTTCGGCCCGCGGCCGTCCGGCCATCCGCGCGTCCTGCATATGGGCGAGCCGGCGGCCCGCGTCAATCCTGCTGCGCTGTCAGGCGGCGGTCCCTGCCCAGTCGCGCAACCGCGCCACGTAGCGGGCCAGTGTGTCGATCTCCAGGTTGATCCGGTCGCCCTTCTTGACCGTGCCCCAGGTCGTTGCCGATTTTGTATGCGGGATCAGGTTGACGCCGAAGTCGCATCCCTCCACCTCGTTCACGGTGAGCGAGGTCCCGTTCAGCGCGACCGAGCCCTTGGGCGCGATGAAGCCGGCCAGTTCCCGGGGCGCGCGAAAGGTCAGGCGCGTGCTGTCGCCCTCCTCGCGCAGGCCGACGACCTCGGCCAGGCCGTCGACATGGCCCGAGACGATATGGCCGCCCAGTTCATCCCCGACCTTGAGCGCGCGTTCCAGGTTGATCCGTCCGCCCTCGGCCCAGGTGTCGAGGTTGGTCTTCGACAGGGTCTCGGCCGAGATCTCGACCTCGAACCAGTCGTCGCCCAGGGCGACCACCGTCAGGCAGGCCCCGTCGCAGGCGATCGAGGCGCCGATGTCGATGCCGTCGGTATCGTAGCCGGTCGCGATGCGCGCGCGCAGATCGCCGCGCTTTTCCAATGCGACGACCCGGCCGATATCGGTGATGATCCCGGTGAACATGCGACCCTTCCTTGCCTTGCCAGCGTGTCCGTGCTGCCTGCCATTTAGCCCAGTTCGCCGGGCGATGATAGCCGCGCCGACCACCCCTTCGGGCACTGGTCAATCGCCGCCCGGTCGCCTATGTGGATCGGCGGAACAAGGCACGGCGAGGATGGAATGGCACGCATCACCTATGTCGAGTATGATGGCACGCGTCACGAGGTCGATGTGGCGAATGGTCTTACCGTGATGGAGGGCGCGCGCGACAACGGCATCCCAGGTATCGAGGCCGATTGCGGTGGCGCCTGCGCCTGCTCGACCTGCCATGTCTACGTCGCCGAGGACTGGGTGGAGAAACTGCCGCCGAAGGACCCGATGGAGGAGGACATGCTGGATTTTGCTTTTGAGCCCGATCCCGTCCGCTCGCGCCTGACCTGTCAGCTGAAGGTCAGTGACGTGCTGGACGGCTTGGTCGTCCACATGCCCGAAAAGCAGATCTGAGATGCCACTGCCCGTCGCCACGCAACTCCGCTACTGGGGGATCGCGGCGGCGGTGCTGGTGCTGGTGCTGTGGTTCCTGGGCGATGTAATCCTGCCTTTCGTTCTGGGCGCGGGGCTGGCCTATCTTCTGGATCCGACGGTGGACCGGCTGGCGCGTCTGGGGCTGGGGCGCGTGCTGGCCACCACGCTGATCGCCATAGTAACGCTGGCCATCGGGGTGCTCCTGCTGATCTTCCTGGTGCCGGTCCTGCTGAACCAGGCGCTGGAGCTGCTGAAGGAAGTGCCCGGCGTTCTGACCGCGTTTCTGGAGGCGCTGCAACGCGAGTTTCCCAGCCGCTATGGCGAGGAAGGGCCGGTTGACCGGGTGATCACCGGGTT
Organism: uncultured Rhodobacter sp.; assembly: GCA_964555305.1. GTDB lineage: Bacteria > Pseudomonadota > Alphaproteobacteria > Rhodobacterales > Rhodobacteraceae > Pararhodobacter. The sequence goes on from CAZKSE010000102.1 coordinate 5,092, forward strand.
CACCGAATGGATGCAGGCGCGCGGCGGCGAGATCGCGGAGACGGTCTACACCTCGGCGCGATCGGTCATATCGATTCTGATCCTGCTCGTCATTGTGCCGGTGGTCGCGTTCTACCTGCTGGTCGACTGGCCGCGCCTGCTTGCCAAGTTCGACGGCCTGCTGCCGCGCCAGCACGCTCCCGTCATCCACCGCCTGGCCCGCGAGATGGACACCTCGATCGGCGCGTTCCTGCGCGGCATGGGGGCGATCTGTCTTGCGATGGCGATCTACTACGGGGTTGCGCTGACCGCGGTCGGCTTGCAGTTCGGGCTGATCGTTGGGGTGCTGGCCGGGCTTCTGACCTTCATCCCCTATCTGGGCGCGATCACCGGGGGCATCATGGCGCTGGGGCTGGCGCTGTATCAGTTCTGGGGGGAATGGTTCTCGGTGGCGCTGGTGGCGGGCGTGTTCTTTGCCGGCCAGGCGATCGAAAGCTACGGCATCACCCCGCGCGTGGTGGGCCGGTCGGTCGGACTGCATCCGGTCGCGATCCTCGCCGCGCTATCCATCTTCGGCACGCTGTTCGGCTTTCTGGGCCTTCTGCTGGCCGTGCCGCTGGCCGCAGCGCTCGCGGTTCTCGTGCGCTACGGGATCGAACTTTACGAGGAAAGCGCCCTTTACGCCGGCCCGCTTCTGAAACCGGGACAGTCATCCTTGATCCATGACCCGTCAGCCGACGACACCTGAGCAACTTGCCCTCGGCCTGCCCGGGCTGACGGCGATGAGCCGCGCGGATTTCCTGGAAGCGCCGTCCAATGCGCTGGCGCTCGCGGCGATCGAGGAGCCGGGGGGATTGCCGCAGGGCAAGCTGCTGCTGACCGGACCGGAGGGGGCGGGCAAGACGCATCTGGCACAGGTTTGGGCGGCGGCCGAAGGGGCGTGTCAGCTGGATGCCGCAACCTTGGCCGCCATTCTGCCCGCGCAGCTCGCGACGCTTGTCGGTGCCTCGGTGCTGATCGACGATGCCGATCGCGTCGCGGGGACCGCGGGCGAAGAGGCGCTTTTTCATCTGCACAACCACCTTCAGGCAACGAAGGGGGCGCTCTTGCTGACGGCGCGGCGGCCGGCGCGCGACTGGGGCGTGCGACTCCCAGACCTGCTGTCGCGACTGGCAGCGACCACCCATGTCGCGCTGGAGCCCCCTGACGATGCGCTGCTGGCGGCGGTTCTGGTGAAGCTTTTCAGCGACCGGCAGATCCGCGTGACACCGCAGTTGATCGATTTCCTGCTGGCGCGGATGGAACGCTCCCTCGCGCAGGCGCGCAGGATGGTTGCCGCGCTCGATCGGCGGGCATTGGCACTGAAACGGCCGGTTTCACGGCAACTTGCGGCGGAAATCCTTGGCGAGGGTCTCGACAAGGATACCTGAGGCGCGGCATCACGAAAGTGTCGCATTTTCCTGTCAAGGCCGTGTCATGACGAAGGCCGATTTTCTGCGCGCTTCCTTCCCCTCGCCGATCGATTCGCCGGAGGGGTTTGACCTTTCCGCGCCTGGCCGCTTCTTCAACCGCGAGATGTCGTGGCTGGCCTTCAACTGGCGTGTGCTGGAGGAGGCGTCGAACCCCCGCGTGCCGCTCCTGGAACGGGTGCGGTTCCTGTCGATCTCGGCCACCAACCTCGACGAGTTCTATACCGTCCGCGTCGCCGGTCTGCGCGAATTGAAACGCGCGGGCAATACCACACCGGCCATCGACGGAATGACCCCCGAGGAACAGCTGAAGCTGATCAACGATGATGCGCGCAAGCTGATGGCCGCGCAGCAGGCGACGCTGGGCCGACTGCGCAGCGAACTGGAGGCCGAGCAGATCCTCATCCTAGATCGCACCGGCCTGACTGACGCCGACCGCACCTTTTTAGCGGACTATTTCCTCGCCAATGTCTTTCCGATGCTGTCGCCACTGGCGATCGACCCGGCGCATCCCTTTCCGTTCATCCCGAACACGGGTTTTTGCCTGGCGTTGAAACTGGAGCGGCGCGCCGACGGACTGCGCCGCAATGCGCTGCTGCCGGTGCCCCAGCAGATCACGCGCTTCATCCCGCTGCCCACGGAAGGGGCCGCCCACCGCTTCCTGCCGCTGGAAGAGCTGTTGCTGGATCAGTTGTCGGCGCTTTTTCCGGGCTATGTGGCGCGCAGCCATTGCGGCTTCCGGGTCCTGCGCGATTCGGACATGGAGGTCGAGGAGGAGGCCGAGGATCTTGTGCGTGAATTCGAGGTGGCGCTGAAGCGCCGCCGACGCGGCGAGGTCGTGCGGTTGAAGCTGACCGCCGGAGCCGCGCCCGAGTTGCGCGCGCTGATCATGGACGAACTGGAGGTCAGCCCCGACGAGACGATCGAGGTCGATGGCCTTCTTGGCATTGCAGATCTGGCCGAACTGGTCCTCGATGCACGGCGCGACCTGCAATGGCCCGCCTTCACCCCCCGCGTGCCCGAGCGCGTGCAGGATCACGACGGCGACATCTTCGCCGCGATCCGACAGAAGGACATGTTGCTCCACCATCCATACGAGACCTTCGACATGGTGGTGCGCTTCCTTGAACAGGCGGCCCGTGACCCGGATGTGTTGGCGATCAAGCAGACGCTCTACCGGACTTCGCGCGACAGCCCGATCGTCGCCGCGCTTTGCGAGGCGGCCGAGGCCGGCAAGTCGGTCACGGCTTTTGTCGAACTGAAGGCGCGGTTCGACGAAGCCGCCAATATCCGCCAGTCGCGCCGCTTGGAGCGTGCCGGCGCCCATGTTGTCTACGGGTTCATCCACTACAAGACGCACGCCAAGATCAGTGCCGTCGTGCGACGCGAGGGGGACCGGTTGGTGACCTACACGCATTTCGGCACAGGAAACTACCATCCGATCACCGCGCGCATCTATACCGACCTGAGCCTGTTCACCTGCGATCCAGCCCTGGGCCGGGACGCGGCCCGGGTGTTCAATTATCTCTCGGGCTATGCCGAGCCGGAGCGGTTGGAGAACCTGGCCATCTCGCCGCTGTCGATGAAGGATCGATTGCTGGAGCTGATCGCGGCCGAGGCCGATCACGCCCGCGCCGGACGCCCGGCGCATATCTGGGCAAAGATGAACGCGCTGATCGAACCCGATGTGATCGACGCGCTTTACGCCGCCGGACAGGCGGGGGTGCAGATCAGCCTGGTCATTCGAGGGATCTGCGGCTTGCGGCCGGGGATCCGCGGGCTGTCGGAGAACATTCGCGTCAAGTCCATCGTGGGTCGGTTCCTGGAGCACTCCCGCATCGTCTGTTTCGGTGCCGGGCACGGTCTGCCGGCCGCCCGGGCGCGAGTCTTCATGTCCTCGGCCGACTGGATGGGGCGCAACCTGCTGCGGCGGGTCGAAACGCTGGTCGAGATCATGAACCCCACGGTCCGGCGCCAGATCGTCGAGCAGATCATGGCTGCGAACCTGCATGACGAGGCGCAGAGCTGGGTGCTGGACGGCAATGGCCTCTATACCCGCGCGATCCCGGCGGCCGAGGCGGCGAGCGAACGACCTCCGTTCAACTGCCACCGCTTCTTCATGGAAAATCCCTCGCTCTCGGGGCGCGGGTCGGCGGGCGCGCAGGATGTGCCGGAACTGGCTCACGGGCCCGACTGAGGGGCGATTGGGGCTGGGCAAAGCGGCGCGCGGGCCTATCCTGATCGCCGATGAAGACGCGCGCGCCCCTTCTCCACCCGACCCCAGCGGGCCTTTTCTGCCCAGAGGGGGATTTTCACATCGACCCCGTGCGCCCGGTGCCCCGTGCGCTTATCACGCATGGTCATGCCGATCACGCCCGCGCCGGTCATGGCGCGGTGCTGGCGACGCGCCAGACGCTCGACATCATGGCGATCCGCTATGGCGCGGATTTCGCCGCGCAGACCCAGGCCGCGGAGGGGGCGATCCTGCTGGGGGGCGTGTCGGTGCAGTTTCATCCGGCGGGTCATGTCTTGGGATCGGCCCAGATCTCGGTAGAGGGGGTTGGGCAGCGTGTGGTCGTTTCGGGCGATTACACCCGCACGCCGAACCCCGCCTGCGCGCCATTTGAACCCGTGACCTGCGATATCTTCGTGACCGAGGCGACCTTTGGCCTGCCCGTTTTCCGCCATCCCGACCCCCCGTTGGAGATCGCGCGGCTCCTTTCCTCGATGGCGGCTTTTCCCGAACGCCCGCATCTGATCGGGGCCTATGCCCTGGGCAAGGCGCAGCGGGTCATCGCACTTCTGCGCGCGGCCGGGCATGACGCGCCGATCCTCATTCACGGCGCTCTGGCCAAGCTCTGCGCTTATCACGCCGATGAGGGAATAGACCTCGGCGATCTGCTGCCGGCCACGGTGGAACGCGGGCGCGCGCCGGAAGGGCAGGTGGTCGTCGCACCGCCGTCGGCCTTTGCCGCGCCCTGGGTGCAGCGGTTCCGCGATCCTGTCATCGCCCATGCCTCGGGCTGGATGACGGTGCGCGCGCGGGCGCGTCAGCGCGGCGTGGAGCTGCCCCTGGTGATTTCGGACCATGCCGATTGGCCGGAGCTGACAGAGACCATCCGCGAGACCGGCGCGGGCGAGGTCTGGGTTACCCACGGGCGCGAGGAGGCGTTGGTACGCTGGTGCGAACTGGCCGGCATTCCCGCCCGGCCCCTGCGGCTGGTGGGCTACGAGGACGAGCCCGAATGACTGCCCTGCGTTCAGCATTGCGCAAATCCCCCCGGGGGTGGCCTCGCAGGGGACGGGGGGCAAAGCCCCAGAGGCGGCTTCGATGACGCCGTTCGCGCATCTCCTTGAGCGGCTTGCCTTCACGCCGGCGCGCAACGCCAAGCTTCGGCTGATCGGCGACTATTTGGCCAGCACTCCCGATCCTGACCGTGGCTGGGCGCTCGCCGCGCTGACCGGCGATCTGAAACTGCGCGCGCTCACCCCGTCGCTGCTGCGCGGCATGGTCGAGGAGCGGGTCGATGCCGAATTATTTCGCCTGTCCTATGATTTCGTCGGCGATCTGGCCGAAACCATCGCGCTGATCTGGCCCGGGCCACAGCAGGGCGGGGCGTTGCGCCTGTCGCATGTGGTCGAGACCTTGCAGCACACCGGCAAGACGGAACTGCCCGCACTTATTGCCGGCTGGCTGGACAGCCTGGGGCCGTCGGAACGCTATGCGCTTCTCAAGCTGGGGACCGGGGCGCTGCGGGTGGGCGTTTCGGCGAGGCTGGCGCAAGTGGCTTTGGCCGAGGCCGGCGGGATCGAGGCCGACTCCATTGGCGAGATCTGGCATGGCCTCGCCCCACCCTATCTGGACCTTTTCGACTGGATCGCGGGCGGGCCGAAACCAGTCCCTCGCGCTGCTGCGCCGTTTCGGCCGGTGATGCTGGCCACGCCCGCGGATGCCGAGACTTTGGCGCCGCTTAACCCGGACGGATTTCTCGCCGAATGGAAATGGGACGGCGTGCGCGTGCAGGCCGTGGCCGAGGGCGGCGTTCGCCGTCTCTTCACCCGCCGGGGCGAGGATATCTCGGCGGCGTTTCCGGATCTGGTGGAGGCTCTTGGTTTCGACGGCGTTCTCGATGGCGAGCTTCTGGTGCGGCAGGGAGACGAGGTCGCACCGTTCGGCGAGTTACAGAAGCGGCTCAACCGAAAGACGGTCAGCCGCGCGTTGCTTGGCAGCCATCCCGCGATCCTGCGCGCCTATGACGTCTTGATCTGGCGGGGCGAGGACCTGCGCCCGCTGCCGCTTGCTGTCCGCCGTGCCCGACTGGAGATCGCAGTCGCCGAACTGAGCCATCCGCGTATCGATCTGTCGGCCGCGGTGAGCTTCAACGACTGGGCGGAACTGGATACGATTCGTGCAGCGCCGCCCGATCCGGTGATCGAGGGGGTGATGCTGAAACGCCACGACAGCCCCTATCGAGCCGGTCGCCCCAAGGGCCCCTGGTTCAAGTGGAAGCGCGAGCCGATGGTGGTCGACGCGGTCCTCCTTTACGCGCAGCGTGGACATGGCAAGCGGTCGGGATACCATTCCGATTTCACGTTCGGCGTCTGGGATGAGGATGCGCTGGTGCCGGTGGGGAAAGCCTATTTCGGTTTCACCGATGCCGAGCTGCGCGAACTTGACCGTTTCGTGCGCGAAAACACCACAGAGCGCTTCGGCCCGGTCCGGCAGGTCGCTCCCAGCCTGGTGCTGGAGGTCGCCTTCGAAGGGCTCAACCGCTCGGGACGGCACAAGGCGGGATTGGCGATGCGCTTTCCGCGTATTCGCCGCATCCGGTGGGACAAACCGGCTGCGGAGGCCGACACCCTGGAGACTCTGCGCGCGCTTCTGCCTTGAACGGCTTCAGGCTTGCGCGGCGGCGTCGATCTGATGGGCTGTCCGTTCGGTCGCTGCCGCGGCAACCAGGGCAGAAAAGAGCGCGCGCTGGCGGCTAGCGTAGAACAGGTGTTCAGGGTGCCATTGCACTCCCAGGGCGAAGGGCGGCACGCTACGCTCGATCGCCTGGATCATGCCGCCTTCGTCGCGCGCGGCAACCCTGAGATCCTTGCCCAGCCCATCCACGGCTTGCGTGTGCAACGCATTCACCCGTATCGGCGTGATCCCGGCGACCTGGGCAAGGAGCGTTTGCTCCGCAACCCGAACGGTCTTGCGCGGCAGGATCGTCCATCGGAACCTGCTGTCGCGGTATTGCGCATAGGCGTCCTGGTGCAGGTTGCCGCCAAGGGCGACATTGAGCATCTGCGCGCCGCGGCAGATCCCCAGCACGGGCTTGCCGGCGGTCAGCGCCGCCAAGACCAGACGGCGTTCGAGGGCATCGCGGTCGGGGTCGAGCCGCGCCGCGGCGACAAGTTGACCTTGGTAGAGGTCCGGAGAAATGTCGTCACCCCCGCCGACGATCAAGCCGTCGACTGTGTCCAGATCAGCCTCGCGGGCGGTGTCCCAGCGCACACCGCGCCCGCCGGCAAGCCAGAGGTTGAACGCGATCAACGGAAAGACGCGCCAGCCAGAGCGGCGCGAGCAGGTCACGCCGATGCGCGGCCTCAGGCGTCCCATATGCGCGCCTCGAAAAGCCGGGCCTCGACCTCGGGCGCCCAGTCGCTGCGGAGGCTAGTGTAAGCGCTGCGATGCTCGAGCCAGGCTTCCGCCAGATCGGCCAGCAGGAGGGCACGCTCGGCCACGCGTTCCACCACGCACCAGCGGTTCCATTCATAGGCGATGCTCCAGTCCGGCTCGTCCACGCGCGCCTCGGGCAGGCGGTAGTGAAAGGTTGGGCGGGGGGCCTTGGTCTTGCCTTTGTCCAGCACCGCGCCCACCGCGGTCGGGCGCAGATGCGCCAGTAGCGGCAGCAGATCGAGGCTGCGGTTGCGGGTCGGCGACAGTTCCAGGTAATTGGCGGTCAGATCGTCGATCCCCCAGCCTCGCCCCTCGGCTGCCAGCCGGTCGACCAGTGCCGTCGGCCACGGAGAGACGAAGGGCAGCAGGCGGCGCGTCAGGTCGATGGGATCGGACGCCCGAAGCCAATCTTCGAGAAGTGCATACGCGCGGACCACGGGCAGGATGAAGGCCGCATCCTCGGTCGCGACGGCTGGATTGAGGTGGACGCCGAAGCCGAAGGCCAGCGCATCCCGGGTTCCGCGGGCCCCGGCAGCACGCAGGGCCGCCACCAGCGCATCGACCTGCGGCATATCGACGGGAAGCACGGGCGGGGTCACGATCTCGACCGGCACGGCCTCGCCCAGGGCGCTGGCGACGAGCCACTCGGCGGTCTCGCCGCCGAGCGAGATATCGAGTTCGACCTTGATGTCGCCCAGCCGCGTGCCGGAAACCCTGAGCGT
>CAZKSE010000103.1:0-12752 GCA_964555305.1 uncultured Rhodobacter sp.
GAGAGCGGGGGAATGGGCTTGTCTGGTCGCGGGGCGGCGGGTAAGTGGGGGAAGGGCTTCAGAGAGGGTGGCATGACCAAGCTGATCACGATTCTGGGCGGCTCGGGCTTTGTCGGGCGGTATGTCGCGCGCCACATGGCCCAGGCGGGCTGGCGAGTGCGGGTGGCCACGCGACGCCCGAACGAGGCGATTTTCGTGCGCACCTATGGCGTGGTGGGACAGGTTGAGCCCGTTCTGTGCAATATCCGCGACGAAGCCTCGGTCCGGGCCGTGGTGGCGGGGGCCGACGCGGTGGTCAACTGCATCGGCATCCTCAACGAGTCGGGAAAGAACCGCTTCGATGCGGTGCAGGCCGAAGGCGCCCAACGGGCGGCGCGGCTTGCCGCAGAAGAAGGGGTGCAGCAGTACATCCAGATCTCGGCGATCGGGGCGGACGCCAAGTCCGACAGCGCCTATGCCCGGACCAAGGCCGCGGGCGAAGCGGGGGTTCTGAAAGCATTCCCGGGCGCGGTGATCTTGCGACCGTCGATCATCTTCGGCCCCGAGGATCAGTTCTTCAACCGCTTCGCCGGCATGACCCGCTTTTCCCCCTTCCTGCCCATCGCCGGCGCGAAGACGCGGTTCCAGCCCGTCTATGTGGACGACGTCGCCAAGGCGGTCGCGAAAGCGGCAATGGGCGGGGTCGAGGCCGGCACATACGAGCTTGGCGGCCCCGATGTCCGCACGTTCCGTGAACTGATGGAAGGGCTGCTGCTGGAGATCCGCCGCAAGCGGGTGATCGTGAACCTGCCGTGGTTCTTTGCGCGGTTCATGGCCTGGGGCTTCGATTTGCTGCAAACGGTGACGGTAGGCCTGTTCACCAACAACCAGCTGACGCGGGATCAGCTGAAGAACCTGCGGCGCGACAATGTTGTCAGCGACGGCGCCAAGGGCTTTGCCGAACTGGGGATCAAGCCGGTGCCGATGGAACTGGTCCTGCCCGGCTATCTGTGGCGGTTCCGCCCCATCGGCCAGTACGAGGACATCCGCGATTCGGCGCAGCACCTGCGCAGTCAGGAATAAGCGATCGCCAGCAGCACCACGCCCAGGATCACGCGGTAGATCACATAGGGTGTGAAGCTGACGTAGCGCAGAAGCTTCATCATCGTCGCCAGCGCCAGATAGGCGGCGGCGAAGGAGAGCACGCTGGCGATGAGCGCGTCGCGCACGAGGTCCAGTCCGACGGGGCTTTTCAACACCTCGCGGCCCAGAAGCAGGCCGGTTGCGAGCGTGATCGGGATCGACATCAGCATGGCCACGCGCGCCGATGAATAACGGTCGAAACCGAGCATCCGCGCCGAGGTGAGCGTGATGCCCGAGCGCGAGACGCCGGGCACCAGCGCCACCGCCTGCCAGAGCCCCATGATGAGCGCATCGCGCAGCGTCCATTCCCCCGCACGGCGCGTCTCGGGCGAGAAGCGGTGGGCTGCATAGAGGAAGATGCCGAAGAGGATCATCATCCAGCCGATGACCGTGGCGTTGCGCAGCAGATGGATCCAGCCGGTCAGCGCCAGGACCGCGCCGGCGATGACCGCGGGGATCGTGGCGATGGCCAGGCCCGCGGCCAGCTGTGCCTCGGGGCTGGCGAGGGAGCCGCGCAGCACCTCCTTCAGGCCGGAGAGCGCGCGCAGGACGTCCTGCCGGAAGTAGATCACGACCGCCACGATCGAGCCGAGGTGGACGGCGACGTCGAGCGCCAGTGCTTCGGCGGTGGGGCCGCCGATCTGGTGCAGCAATACCAGATGCGCCGAGGACGAGATCGGCAGAAACTCGGTGATTCCCTGGACGATGGCGAGAATCATCAGGTTGAAAAGGGTCATGCGGGGGCCTCTGGCAATGTCGGCGGCACCATAGCGGCCTGAGTGGCAAGCGAAACCCCGGAGTTAGGTATTATATGCTGACCTTTATTGGGCAGAAAAACGGATGGAATTGGCATTCGGAGAGCGTTTTTCTACATATAGGTAACTTGTGCTGACTTTTCTTATCCCCAGCTCAGTGATAAATGGCGCTTCTGCTTCGGGGAACATCGCGAAAGGGTTGGGAATGGCGGGACAGCGCATGCTGAAGTTCGTGACCGTGTCGAAGGAAATGCCCCAGAAGCGGGAGGCGCAGGAGCGCGCGCATGATTTCGGCGAGATCTATCGTGACTACGCCAGGGAAAAAGCGGCTGAACAGGCCGGACGGTGCAGCCAGTGCGGCGTGCCCTATTGTCAGACGCATTGTCCGCTGCACAACAACATCCCCGACTGGCTGATGCTGACCGCCGAGGGGCGGTTGCAGGAAGCCTACGAGATGTCGCAGGCCACCAACACCTTCCCCGAGATCTGCGGCCGGATCTGCCCGCAAGACCGTCTGTGCGAGGGCAATTGCGTCATCGAGCAGGCCGGGCATGGCACCGTCACCATCGGCGCGATCGAGAAATACCTGACCGACACCGCCTGGCAGGAAGGCTGGGTGCGCCCCATCCGCCCGGTCGAGGAGCTGGACCAGTCGGTCGGCATCATCGGCGCGGGTCCCGGCGGGCTGGCGGCGGCTGAACGCCTGCGGCGCGCGGGCGTGCAGGTCACGGTCTACGACCGGTATGATCGCGCGGGCGGGCTGATGACCTATGGCATCCCCGGCTTCAAGCTGGAAAAGCCCGTCGTCATGCAGCGCATCGAGCAGCTGGAGGCCGGCGGCGTCGATTTCGTGCTGAACTGCACGGTCGGCGAGGATATCAGCTTCGCCGCGATCCGCGGCCAGCATGACGCGGTGATCATCGCGACCGGCGTCTACCGGAGCCGCGATCTGGGCGGGCCGGGGTCGGACCTGCCGGGGATCGTGCGGGCCATCGACTATCTGACCGTGTCGAACCGGCAGGGTTTCGGCGATGACGTGCCCGAATACGACTCGGGCGAGCTGAATGCCGAGGGCAAGCGCGTCGTCGTCATCGGCGGCGGCGACACGGCGATGGATTGCGTCCGCACGGCAATCCGGCAGGGCGCAACCAGCGTCAAATGCCTCTATCGTCGCGACCGGGAGAACATGCCGGGCAGCCAGCGCGAGGTCGCCAATGCCGAGGAAGAGGGCGTCGAGTTCGTCTGGCTGGCCACGCCCGACGGGTTCGAGGGCGCGGAGGCGGTGACCGGCGTGCGCGTGCAGCGGATGCGGCTGGGCGCGCCGGACCTGACCGGGCGGCGCGCGCCCGAGCCGATCGAGGGCGATATCGTTACCGAACCCGTCGATCTGGTCATCAAGGCGCTGGGGTTCGAGCCCGAGGATCTGCCGACGCTCTGGGGCGAGGCGCAACTGCCGGTCACCCGCTGGGGCACGATCCGCACCGATTTCGCCACCCATGCCACCGCCATGCCGGGCGTCTATGCCGTGGGCGATATCGTGCGCGGCGCGAGCCTTGTCGTCTGGGCGATCCGCGACGGGCGCGAGGCCGCCGATGCGATCCTGGCGGAACTGGCGGAGGCGCCCGCGGTCGCGGCGGAGTGACGGCGATGGGGGGGCATCCGGCCTGCCATTTCCGCGGCACGAGCGGCGCGCCGAGCGTGCTGCTGGGGGGTGCTGGCAAGCGTATGGCAGGCGTATGGCAGGCGTATGGCAAGCGTATGGCAGATGCGCACGCTGACGCCGCCGGGGACGCAACGCATGGGTCAGCGGCAATGACCTTTCATCTGGCCGCAACGCGGGAGGGCGGGCGATGACGGAACGGACGGGCGGATGCCTCTGCGGCGCAGTGCGCTACACGATGACCACCGACGAGACGGGCCTTGGCGGCTGTTCCTGCGAGCAGTGCCGCCGGCACACCGGCAGCCTTCTGATCACGCTGGACGGGCCGGCCGAAGCGGTACGCTTCACCGCCGGGGAACCCGCGGTCTTCGCCTCCTCGTCCTGGGCCGAGCGCGGGTTCTGCCGCGACTGCGGCTCGACGCTGTTCTACCGGGTGACGGCGGGGCCGATGGCCGGGCACACCTGCATGGCGGCGGGCACGCTCGACAGTCTCGACGGGCTCGGCCTGTCGCGCGAGGTGTTCGCGGACGGGGCGCAGGGTGCCTATGCGCTGGCGGGCACGCATGAACGCCTGACGGGCGAAGAAACGATGAAGAAGTATTCCGGTTCGGGAGCATGAACATGACCAAGTATGACGCAGCCTGGGTCGCGGCCGAGGAAGCCCGGCGCGCCCGGATCGCCACCGAGGGGCTTTACCGCAGCGAGGACGAGCATTCCTCCTGCGGGGTGGGGCTGGTGGTGTCGGTCAACGGCAAGCCCTCGCGCGGGGTGGTGGTGAAGGGGATCGAGGCGCTGAAGGCGGTCTGGCACCGCGGCGCGGTCGATGCCGATGGCAAGACCGGCGACGGGGCGGGCATCCATGTGCAGATCCCGGTGGCGTTTTTTCACGACCAGATCCGGCGGACCGGCCACGAGCCCGACGCGAAGGCGCATGTCGCCGTCGGCCAGGTCTTTCTGCCGCGCACCGATTTCGGCGCGCAGGAACGCTGCCGCACCATCGTCGAATCCGAGGTTCTGCGCATGGGCCACGGCATCTATGGCTGGCGGCATGTGCCGGTCGATACCTCGGTCCTGGGGGAAAAGGCCAATGCGACCCGCCCCGAGATCGAGCAGATCCTGATCCGCGACGGCAAGGGGATGGACGAGGAAGCCTTCGAGCGCGAGCTATATGTCATCCGCCGCCGGATCGAGAAGGCCGTCGCGGCGGCGCATATCCAGGGGCTCTACCTCTGCTCGCTGAGCTGCCGGTCGGTGATCTACAAGGGGATGATGCTGGCCGAGCAGGTGGCCGAGTTCTACCCGGACCTGCGGGACGACCGTTTCGAGAGCGCGTTCGCGATCTATCACCAGCGCTATTCGACCAACACCTTCCCGCAATGGTGGCTGGCGCAGCCCTTCCGGATGCTCGCCCATAACGGCGAGATCAACACGCTGAAGGGCAACCTGAACTGGCTGAAGAGCCACGAGATCCGCATGGCGTCGAACGCGTTTGGCGAGATGGCCGAGGACATCAAGCCGATCGTTCCCGAGGGGGCGTCGGATTCGGGCGCGCTGGATGCGGTCTTCGAGATGCTGGTGCGCGCAGGCCGCAATGCGCCGATGGCCAAGACCATGCTGGTCCCCGAGGCCTGGTCGAAACAGGCCGTCGAGCTGCCGCAGCCCTGGATCGACATGTATGCCTATTGCAACGCCGTGATGGAGCCCTGGGACGGGCCGGCGGCGCTGGCCATGACCGACGGGCGCTGGGTCTGCGGCGGGCTCGACCGCAACGGGCTGCGCCCGATGCGCTATGTGGTGACCGGCGACGGGCTGCTGATCGCGGGGTCCGAGGCCGGGATGGTGCCGGTCGACGAGGCCACGGTGCGCGAGAAGGGCGCGCTGGGGCCGGGACAGATGATCGCCGTCGACATGGCCGAGGGCAAGCTCTACCACGATGCAGAGATGAAGGACCGACTGGCCGCGAGCCAGCCCTTCGGCGAATGGATCGAGAAGATCGTCGATCTCAATTCGCTGCTGCGCGACGTGCCCGAGGCCGCGCTGCATCAGGGCGACGAGCTGCGCCGCCGCCAGGTCGCCGCCGGCTACACGCTGGAGGAAATCGAGCAGGTCCTGGCGCCGATGGCCGAGGACGGCAAGGAAATGATCGCCTCGATGGGTGACGACACGCCGGCGGCGGTGCTGAGCAAGGTCTACCGGCCGCTGAGCCATTACTTCCGGCAGAATTTCAGCCAGGTGACCAACCCGCCCATCGACAGCCTGCGCGAGGCGCGGGTGATGAGCCTGAAGACGCGCTTCGGCAACCTGAAGAACGTGCTCGACGAAAGCTCCACCCAGACCGAGATCCTGGTGCTGGAAAGCCCGTTCATTGCCAACGAGGAATTCCGGGTGATGGCCGAGGAATTCGGCGAGAGCCTGGTGAGCATCGACTGCACATTCCCGCGCGGCGCGGGCGAGGAGGCGCTGCGCGCCGGCCTGGAGCGGATCCGCGCCGAGGCCGAGGATGCCGTGCGCTCGGGCGCCGGCCATATCGTGCTGACCGACGAGCGGCAGGGCCCGGATCGCGTGGCGATGCCGATGATCCTGGCCACCAGCGCGGTGCATTCCTGGCTGACGCGGCGGGGCCTCAGGACCTTCTGCTCGCTCAACCTGCGCGCGGCCGAATGCATCGATCCGCATTACTTCGCCGTGCTGATCGGCTGCGGGGCGACGACGGTGAACGCCTATCTGGCGCAGGATACGATCGCCGACCGGGTGAGCCGCGGCCTGATCGAGGGCAGCCTGCTTGATGCGATGCGCCGCTACCGCGACGCGATCGACGCAGGGCTTCTGAAGATCATGTCGAAGATGGGGATTTCGGTCATCTCCTCCTACCGGGGCGGGCTGAATTTCGAAGCCGTCGGTCTGAGCCGGGCGATGGTGGCCGAATATTTCCCCGGCATGCAGAGCCGCATTTCCGGCATCGGGCTGCACGGCATCCAGCGCAAGGCCGAGGAGATCCACGCCCGCGGCTGGCTGGGCGATCCGGGCATCCTGCCGGTGGGCGGCTTCTACAAGGCCCGTCGGTCGGGCGAGAAGCACGCCTGGGAAGCGACGACGATGCACCTGCTGCAATCGGCCTGCGACCGGGCGAGCTACGATCTGTGGAAGAAATACGCCACGGCACTTCAAGCCAACCCGCCGATCCATATCCGCGACCTGCTGGACTTCAAGGCCCTGGGCCGGCCGATCCCGATCGAGGAGGTCGAATCGATCACCGCGATCCGCAAGCGGTTCGTGACGCCGGGGATGTCGCTGGGGGCGCTCTCGCCCGAGGCGCACATGACGCTCAACATCGCCATGAACCGCATCGGCGCGAAGTCGGACAGCGGCGAGGGCGGCGAGGATCCGGCGCATCATCACCCGCTGCCGAACGGCGACAATCCGTCGGCGAAGATCAAGCAGGTGGCCTCGGGCCGGTTCGGCGTGACGGCGGAATACCTGAACGCCTGCGAGGAGCTGGAGATCAAGATCGCGCAGGGCGCGAAACCCGGTGAAGGCGGCCAGCTGCCGGGGATGAAGGTAACGAAGCTGATCGCCCGACTGCGGCATTCGACGCCCGGCGTCACGCTGATCAGCCCGCCGCCGCATCACGACATCTATTCGATCGAGGATCTGGCGCAGCTGATCTACGACCTGAAGCAGATCAACCCGCGCGCCAAGGTGACGGTGAAGCTGGTGGCAAGCTCGGGCGTGGGCACGATCGCGGCGGGGGTGGCCAAGGCCAAGGCCGACGTGATCCTGATCTCGGGGCACAACGGCGGCACCGGCGCCTCGCCCGGCACCTCGATCAAGTACGCGGGCCTGCCGTGGGAGATGGGCCTGACCGAGGCGCATCAGGTGCTGGCGATGAACAACCTGCGCGAGCGGGTGACGCTGCGCACCGACGGCGGGCTGCGCACGGGGCGCGACATCGTCATGGCGGCGATGATGGGGGCCGAGGAATACGGCATCGGCACCGCCGCGCTGATCGCCATGGGCTGCATCATGGTGCGTCAGTGCCAGTCGAACACCTGCCCGGTGGGCGTCTGCACGCAGGACGAGGCGCTGCGCGCCAAGTTCACCGGATCGGCCGACAAGGTGGTGAACCTGATCACCTTCTACGCCCAGGAAGTGCGCGAGATCCTCGCCAGCCTCGGCGCGCGGTCGCTGGACCAGGTGATCGGGCGGGCGGATCTGCTGACGCAGGTGAGCCGCGGCTCGGCGCATCTGGACGATCTGGACCTGAACCCGCTTCTCATCACCGTCGATGGCGCCGACCGCATCCGCTACGACCGCGACAAGCCGCGCAACGCCGTGCCGGACACGCTGGATTCCGAGATCATCCGCGACGCCGCGCGCTTTTTCGAGGAAGGCGAGAAGATGCAGCTTTCCTACGCCGTGCGGAACACCCACCGCACGGTCGGCACGCGGGCATCGAGCCATATCGTGCGCCGCTTCGGCATGAACAACGAGTTGCAGCGCGACCATCTGACGGTGAAGCTGGCCGGGTCGGCCGGACAGTCGCTGGGCGCCTTTGCCGTGCGGGGGCTGAAGCTGGAGGTGTTCGGCGATGCCAACGATTATGTCGGCAAGGGGCTTTCCGGCGGGATGATCGTGGTGCGGCCGCGCATGACCTCGCCGCTGGTGGCGCATGAGAACACGGTCATCGGCAACACGGTGCTCTACGGCGCGACGGCGGGCCAGCTCTTTGCCGCCGGGCGCGCGGGCGAGCGTTTCGCGGTGCGCAACTCGGGCGCCGAGGTGGTGGTCGAGGGTTGCGGGTCGAACGGCTGCGAATACATGACCGGGGGCGTGGCGGTCATCCTGGGTTCGATCGGCGCGAATTTCGGGGCCGGGATGACCGGCGGCATGGCCTATCTCTACGACCCCGAGGGGCTGTCGGCCGAACTGATCAACCCCGACACGCTGGTCACCTGCCCGGTCAGCGTCGAGCACTGGGAAGCCCAGCTCAAGGGCCTGATCGAGCAGCACGTCGCCGAGACCGGCAGCGCCCGCGCCACAGAGATCCTGCGCCGCTGGGACAGCGAGCGCGGCCATTTCCTGCAGGTCTGCCCGAAAGAGATGCTCGCGCATCTGCCCCACCCGCTGGTCATCGAGCCCGCGGCGATGCCGGCAGAATAACGGGCAGGTTCGCGGCCGTCACCCCAGCCACCGCGCGTCCCATACGGGTGGCGCGGGGGCCGCCCCGTCCGAAGCTCAAACATCCCGAACCAGGCCGCTGCGGACATGCGCTTCGCAGCGACGCGCCAAGTCCTTGCGGTCGGTTGCCTCGGCCACGGGATATGGGGCGTGGAAGATGACCTCGACGTAGCCCTGGCGAGCCTGGGCGAGCACGCGCAGCAGATGGGTGGCAAAGCTCATCTCGCCCCACCAGCCGTAGAAGCGGGGGTCGCGGCCGGGGGGCGCGTGGTAGGCGATGGTGACGGGTTGGACCGACAGGATGGTGTCGAGCCCATGCGTGAAGAAGGCGGCATAGAGCGTGGGTTTGAAGGGCAGCACGCGCAGGCCGTCGGTGCTGGTGCCCTCGGGGAAGAAGGCCAGGTGATGGCCGGCGCGCAAGCGGGCCTCGAAGATTTCCTTTTGCAGGCGGGCGTCGCGGGCGTCGCGGTTGATGAAGACGGTGCCGGTTGCCCGCGCGAGCCAGCCGATGCCGGGCCAGGTCGCCACCTCGGACTTGGAGACGAAATAGACCCGTTGCAGGGCGTTGAGCACAAAGATGTCGAGCCAGGAAGAGTGATTGGCGACGATGGCCCCGCGTTGACGCATCGGCCTGCCCTGCCGGCGCAGGCCGAGCCCCATGACCGGAAAGACCGCGCGACAGACGGCCTGGGTGATGAAGGGCGTGAGCGGGCGGCGCAGGCCGAAGAGCGGCCGCTCGATCAGCCGCAGCATCAGCAGCAGCAGCAACCCGCCGAAGACAATGCCCGCCATGACCGGCAACCGCCAGGCAAGGCGCAACCAGCCCACCGGTCCGATCGCAACCTCAGGGGCCTCGCCATCGGGGGAAACCCAGGTCGGATCAGGCGCGGGGCGCCTTTCGGGTGTAGAACTCACGATGCTTGTCCGACATGGCCGATGTGTCCATGATCAGGCAGACATCGGTGGTGTTGAAGGTCCGGTCGATGAACGCCCCCTCGCCCACGAAACCGCCAAGGCGCAGATAGGCGCGGATCAGGGGCGGAATGGCGGCGAGCGCGGCCTGGCGGTCGATCGCCTCCGGCGCGATCAGGTCCATCGGCTGGAAATGCTGCGGCAGGGCGCGCACCCGCAGGGCCGGCGGCGCCAGATGGAAATGGTGCAGGTAACTCAGCGCCATTGCGTGGCGGTCGATGTCGATGCCCGGGAAGGAGGCGACGCCGAACATGATCTCGATCCCGCGCGAGAGCACATAATCGGCCAGTCCGTTCCACAGATGCAGCATCGCTGCCCCGCGCCGGTGATCGCGGTGCACGCAGGAGCGACCCAGCTCCACCAGCTTGCGGCCGGAATGGCGCAGGGGCGAAAGGTCGTATTCGGAATCGCAGTAGAACCGCCCCAAGGCCTGGGCGCGTTCGCAGGGAAGCAGCCGGTAGACACCGATCACATGGTCGTGGCTGGCCGGGTCCTGACAGCGGTCGATCAGCAGAAGATGGTCGAAATGCGGATCGAGCTCGTCGCGTTCCAGGCGGCGCGCGTGGTCGACCAGATCGCCGCCAGCGCCCAGCTCCTCGACGAAGACATTGTAGCGCAGCCGCTGCGCACCGAGGATGTCATCCTCGGACAGGGCCAGGCGCACATCGAATTCGAGGGGTTTGCGCGCAATCTGGGGCGGGGTCGCGTGGCCGATCATGGGTCTTTCGCGCTGTCTTCCTTATCGGTTAGGCCAAAGCCGTGAACGTTTCAAGACAAACCGCCACACGGCGGCCCGGACAGGCTTGCCCTCATGTGCCCTGGCGGCAACGCCCCGGCCGGGTCTCGGTTAAAAAGGAGTTGACGCAACCCTAGGTAGAAATATGCTAGGGGTGTCGGGGTCATCTCTCGGCGTCGAGAACCCATTCAAGGCGGACATGACGCGTATCGAGAACCATCTTGCCCATCTCCTCGAAGTTCACGGTGACCCGCGCGCCGATGACGGACTGCACCTGCCCCAAACCCCATTCCGGTCTTTCGGGGTGACGCACCAACATCCCAGGTTGTAAGAGTAATGACATATCCGTACCCTCCGCCCCGCCAGGACATGATGCCCCAGACACCGCACGACCTTGCCGCCCTGCTGGGATCGCGCATCTGCCACGACCTTATCAACCCCCTGGGTGCCATCGGCAACGGGGTGGAACTGCTGCGCATGACGCAGGCTTCCTCGCCCGAACTGGAGCTGATCGCCGACAGCGTCGCCCATGCCCAGGCGCGGATCCGCATGTTCCGCCTCGCCTTCGGAGCGGTGCGCGAGGAACAGCGGATCAGCGGGCGCGAAATCGGCTCGATCCTGGAAGGGCTGGGCAAGGGGGGCAAGCTGCGCTTCGTCTGGTCCCTGCCGGTCGAAGTTCCGCGGCAGGAGGCGAAACTTCTGCTGCTGCTGGTCCAGTGCTGCGAGAATGCGATGCCTTGGGGCGGGGTTCTCTCGATCGGGCATGAGGGCGTCCAGTGGCAACTCTCGGGCCAGGCAAATCGGCTGCGGCTGGAACCGGCGCTGTGGGACGGGCTGCCGAATGGCAAGCCGCCCACGCACCCCAGCCCGGCCGAGGTGCATTTCGCGCTGGTCCCGCAGATCCTGACCGAAACCGGGCGCCGACTGACGCTTCACGCCGAGGATGAGCTGCTGAAGATCAGCTTCTGACCGTCCCGTCGCCGCTGACCAGATACTTGAAGCTGGTCAACTGTTCGGCCCCCACCGGCCCGCGCGCGTGCAGCTTGCCGGTGGCGATGCCGATCTCGGCGCCCATGCCGAACTCGCCCCCATCGGCGAACTGGGTCGAGGCATTGTGCATGACGATGGCGCTGTCCACACGGTCGAAGAAGCGCGCGGCGGTGGCGGGATCCTCGGTCAGGATCGCCTCGGTATGCTGCGAGCCGTAGCGTCGGATATGGGCGATGGCGGCGTCGACGTCGTCCACCACCGCCGCGGCGATGATGCTGTCGAGGTATTCGCGGCCGAAATCATCGGGCGCGGCGGGGACCACCCCGGGCAGGTGGCGCAACCCCTCTCCGGCGCGCACCTCCACCCCGGCGGCGATCAGATCGGCGATCACCTGCGCCCCCAGCCCCTCGACCCGGTCGCGGTGGATCAGCAGGCATTCGGCCGCCCCGCAGATGCCGGTGCGCCGGGTCTTGGCGTTCAGCACCACGCGGCGCGCCTTTGCGGGGTCCGCGGCGGTATCGAGGTAGACGTGGCAGATCCCTTCCAGATGCGCAAAGACCGGCACCCGCGCTTCAGCCTGAACAAGGCCCACCAGCCCCTTGCCCCCGCGCGGGACGATCACGTCAATATGCTCGACCATCCGCAGCATCGCCGAGACCGCCGCGCGGTCGCGGGTCGGCACCAGCTGGATCGCCGCCTCGGGCAGGCCGGCGGCCTTGAGGCCCGCGACCATCCCGGCATGAATCGCGCGCGAGGAATGAAAGCTCTCCGACCCGCCGCGCAGGATCACGGCATTACCGGCCTTCAGGCAAAGCGCGCCGGCGTCCGCGGTCACGTTCGGCCGGCTTTCATAGATCACGCCCACGACGCCCAGGGGCGTGCGCACCCGCCGGATGGTCAACCCCGAGGGCCGCGACCATTCCGCCATCACCGCGCCCACCGGATCCTCCTGCGCGGCCACGGCCCGCAATCCCCCGCAGATCGCCGCCACTCGCGCTTCATCCAGCGCCAGCCGATCCATCATTGCCGCCGACAGCCCCTTCTCGCGCCCGGCTTCCAGGTCGCGCGCATTTGCGCTGATCAGCGCATCGCGCTCGGCCTCGATTGCCGCCGCCGCTGCCTCCAGCGCCGCGCGGCGCTGCTCGGCCGGGGCAAAGGCCAGCTCCGCCGCCGCCGCCCGCGCCTGCGCGCCCATCCGCGCCATGAGCGCCGCGATGTCGGTCGTCCCCTCCGCCACGTTCATTCCCCCATCCCCTTCATCTTTCCCCAAGTATCCCGGGGGTGAGCCCACAGGGCGAAGGGGCAGCGCCCCCTTCCCCTTACAACGCCATGTCGTCGC
>CAZKSE010000104.1:0-12739 GCA_964555305.1 uncultured Rhodobacter sp.
CCTGACCGAATTGCACAGCCTCGAGGTTGACCCCATGCTCACCCGGCGACCGGCGCTCTGCCATACGTTTGCCATACGTTTGCCATACGCTTGCCATACGCTTGCCATACGCCTGCCAGCCGCCCGGGGGACGTCATGACGGCGGCCTGCGACACCGACGCGCTGCGCGCCGAGACGCTGCTTGGCGAGCATCGCGATTCGATCGACCGGCTGGACGCGATCCTCGTCTACACGCTGGCCGAACGGTTCAAGCATACCCAGGCCGTCGGCCGGCTGAAGGCCGAGCATGACCTGCCGCCGTCGGACCCGGCGCGCGAAGCGCGGCAGATCGAACGGCTGGAGAGGCTCTCGCAAGAGGCCGATCTGGATCCCGAATTTGCCAAGGAATTCCTCGCCTTCATCATCTCGGAAGTGATCCGTCACCACGAGAAGATGCAGGGCTGAGCCGAAATCGGGCGCCCCCGCGGCGCCCGAGCCACCCACCGGACGCACCCCGTGTCCGACACGCCATAGACAGGAGAAACATCATGGCAACCAAGATCCGACTGGCCCGCGGCGGCTCCAAGAAGCGCCCGCATTATTCCATCGTCGTCTGCGACAGCCGCATGCCGCGCGACGGCCGCTTCCTGGAAAAGCTGGGCACCTACAACCCGCTTCTCGCCAAGGATGACGAGAACCGCATCAAGCTGGACATGGACCGCGCCAAGGAATGGCTCGCCAAGGGCGCCCAACCCACCGACCGCGTCTCGCGCTTCCTGGAAGCGGCGGGCGTGAAGTCCAAGGCCGAGCGGTCGAACCCGCAAAAGGCCCAGCCCGGCAAGAAGGCCGTCGAACGCGCCAAGGAGCGCGCCGACAAGGCCGAGGCCGCGGCGGCCGAGTGATCCGGTGGGGAAGGGGGGCTTTCCGCCCCCCGCTGCCCCGATCCGGGGCCTCCCGAGGATATTTTCGGAAAGATGAAGGGCGCGCGGGATGAGCGGTGAGCGGGTCTGCGTGGGGGCAATCGCCGGGGCCTTCGGGGTCCGCGGCGAGGTTCGGCTGAAGAGTTTCTGCGCCGAGCCGGAGGCGATTGCGACCTATGGGCCGCTCTGGACCCAGGAGGGGCGGGAATTCACCGTCTCGCTGGGCCGGCCCATCGCCGGCGGGATCGCCGCGCGGCTCTCGGGCGTGGACACGCGCGAGGCGGCCGATGCGTTGCGCGGGCAGCGGCTCTATGCCGACCGGGACGCGCTGCCGGCGCTGCCCGACGACGAATTCTACCATGCCGACCTGATCGGGCTGGAAGTGCGCGACGCCGGTGGCGCGGTGCTGGGGCGGGTCGCCGCGGTGCTCAATCACGGTGCGGGCGATCTGCTCGAAATCCGCCGGCCCGGCAGCGCTTCGCTGCTTCTGCCCTTCACCCGCGACGTGGTGCCGACGGTCGATCTGGCCTCGGGGCGGATCGTCGCCGACCCGCCCGAGGGGCTGGTCGAATGACCGAGGCGCCGAAGCCGCGCTCGCATGGGCGGCTGAAACCCTCGGTCTCGCTCAAGCCGCGGGCGCTGATGGAGGAACCGCCGCGCCTGGCTGGGGCGTGGACCGCGCGGATCGTGACGCTCTTTCCCGAGGCGTTTCCGGGCGTTCTGGGCCTGTCGCTGACTGGCAAGGCCCTTGACCAGGGCCTTTGGGCGCTGGAGCCCATCGACCTGCGCCCCTTTGGCGAGGGCCGGCATCGCAATGTCGACGAGCCGCCGGCCGGCGGCGGCGCCGGGATGGTGCTGCGCGCCGATGTCATGGCCCGGGCGCTGGAAGTGGCGCAGGTCGGCACCGGCCCGCGCGCCCGCTGGCCGCTGGTCTACCTGTCGCCGCGCGGTGTGCGCTTCGATCAGGCGATGGCCCGCCGGTTCGCCACGGCCGACGGGATCACCCTGATCTGCGGACGCTTCGAGGGGCTCGATCAGCGCGTCATCGACCATTTCGGCATCGAGGAGGTCTCGCTGGGGGATTTCGTCCTGACCGGGGGCGAGATCGCCGCGCAGGCCTTGATTGATGCATCGGTCAGGCTTATACCGCGCGTGCTCGGGAATCAGGCGTCGATGGAGGAGGAATCCTTCAGCGAAGGTTTGCTCGAACACCCGCAGTACACGAAACCCGCCGTCTGGGCAGGCCGCGCGATACCGGAAGTGCTCTTGTCCGGGCATCACGCGAAGATCGCCACCTGGCGGAGGGAGATGGCCGAGAGGCTGACCAAGGAACGCCGCCCTGACCTCTGGCGGGCTTACTGCGAGACGCGCGGTAGGGACCCGGAAAGAGACCCAAAGCTCTGAGGGCGCTCACACGTCGCGGAAAATGAACCGCGCTTATCGAAAGGACGACGCGATGAACCTGATCGCGCAGATCGAAGCCGAGCAGATCGCCGAGCTTGGCAAGGACATTCCGGATTTCAAGGCCGGCGACACCATCCGCGTGGGCTACAAGGTGACCGAGGGCACCCGTTCGCGCGTGCAGAATTTCGAAGGCGTCTGCATCAAGCGGGCCGGCGGCAACGGCATCGCCGCCTCGTTCACCGTGCGCAAGATCTCGTTCGGCGAGGGGGTGGAGCGGATGTTCCCGCTGCATTCGACCAATATCGACGCGATCACCGTGGTGCGCCGCGGCAAGGTCCGCCGCGCCAAGCTCTACTACCTGCGCGACCGTCGCGGGAAGTCGGCGCGCATCGCCGAGAAGACCAATTACCGCGCCCTGGGCGGCAACGAGAGCTGAGGAGAGGCGCCATGAAAGACGCGATCCATCCCGAATACCACATCGTCAACGTCAAGATGACCGACGGCACCGTGGTCCAGATGAAGTCCACCTGGGGTGCCGAAGGCGACACGCTGTCGCTGGACATCGACCCGTCGGTGCACCCGGCCTGGACCGGCGGTTCCGCCCGTCTGATGGACACCGGCGGCAAGGTCTCGCGGTTCAAGAACAAGTACGCCGGCCTCGGTTTCTGAGATCGGTTGCCCGGCACGGGCAAGGGACAGTGACTTGCGGGGGGCGTGGCCGATGGGCCGCGCCCCTTTTGCCTGTCTTGCGCCCGGGCCGGGGCTTGGCTAAGCCGACCGAAGGCAAGGACGGGCAGGCATGGCGCATATCATCGTCACCGGCAACGAAAAGGGCGGGTCGGGCAAGTCGACGACCGCAATGCATGTGGCGACGGCGCTGGCGCGGATGGGGCATCGCGTGGGGGCGCTGGACCTGGACCTGCGCCAGCGAAGCTTCGGCCGCTATGTGGAAAACCGGCGCGCCTTTCTGCTGCGCGAGGGGCTGGATCTGCCGACGCCGGATTACCGCGCCCTTCCGCCGCCGGGCAGCGAGGGGATGGAGCGTCATCTGGCCGAAACGGTCGAGGCGCTGACGGCGGAATGCGACTTCGTCGTCATCGACTGCCCTGGCTCGCATACGCGCCTGTCGCAGATGGCGCATGCGATGGCGGATTCGCTGGTCACGCCGCTGAACGACTCCTTCATCGATTTCGACCTGCTGGCGCGGATCGACCCGATGACCAACAAAGTGCTCGGCCCCTCGATCTATGCCGAGATGGTGTGGCAGGCGCGCCAGACCCGCGCCGAGGCGGGCTTGAAACCGATCGACTGGCTGGTGCTGCGCAACCGGCTGGGCACGCAGCAGATGCACAACAAACGCCGGGTGGGCGAGGCGCTGAAGGTGCTCGCCAAGCGCATCGGCTTCCGCGTGGCGCCGGGCTTTTCCGAGCGCGTGGTCTTTCGTGAGCTGTTCCCGCGTGGGTTGACGCTGCTGGATCTGCGCGATCTGGGCACCGAGAGCCTGAGCATGTCCAACATCGCCGCCCGACAGGAGCTGCGCGACCTGATCGCCGCGCTGGACCTGCCCGGTGTGAAGGTCGATTTCTGACGCGGCCGAAAGTAATAGGCAGAATATTATTTTTGTGCAGGATCGCGTCTGGGCCGCCGGCCCGGAAAATAATACTCAGCGTATTACAAAAAACCGCCCCACGCGCGCCGGTGACTCTGCGCCGTTGACCCCGTGCCGTTGACCCGTGGCCGCCGCGCGATAGCTCTGCCCCATGCGGCGCGCATTCCTTCCACTAAAGCGATTGGAACCCGTGGGGTGCGGCACGGGGCAGGGGGCGCGGCGCTGATGGCCCGGATGCGCCGGAAAGCCGATCTGCCGCAGAAGATTTGCGCCACCTGTGCCCGACCCTTTGTCTGGCGGCGGAAATGGGCGCGCGATTGGGAGGCGGTGAAGCACTGCTCGGACAGGTGCCGGCGCGAGCGTAAGCGGAGGGCTGAAACACCTTCGCCCGAGGCCGAAAGCTGAAGCGCAGCCTCCGGTTGCCTGCGCGCGGCTTTGTCCGTAAGTGTGTGCCGCCGCGGGACGCGGACGCATTCGGGGTGGGTGCGCAGATCATGGAGGAACGCATGACAGAGCGGATCGACAGGCACGGGCTTCAGGTGGATGCGCGGATGGTCGCCTTCATCGAGGAACGGGCCTTGCCCGGCACCGGGGTCACGACGGACGCCTTCTGGTCCGGGCTGTCGGATTTGGTTCACGACCTGGGCCCCGAAAACCGCCAGCTTCTGGAGACGCGCGCACGGATGCAGCGCGCCATCGACGACTGGCACATCGCCCGGCGCGGCCAGCCGCATGATGCCGAGGGCTACGAGGCCTTCCTGCGCGAGATCGGCTACCTGGTCCCGGAAGGGCCGGATTTCCAGATCGAGACCGCCAATACCGACCCCGAGATCGCGCAGGTCCCCGGGCCGCAGCTGGTCGTGCCGGTGATGAACGCACGCTACGCGCTCAACGCGGCGAACGCGCGCTGGGGCTCGCTTTACGATGCACTCTATGGAACCGACGCTCTGGGCGACACACCGCGGCCGGGGCCCTTCGATGCGGCGCGCGGTGCGCGGGTCGTGGCGCGGGCGAAAGCGTTTCTGGACACGGCCGTGCCCCTTGCCAATGGCGGCCATGCCGATGCGACGGGCTACCGCGTGCAGAACGGGGCGTTGGTTCCGGCGCTGAAGAATCCTGCGCAGTTCGTGGGCTTCAGCGGCGAGCCGGGAAAACCCGCTGTGATCGTGCTGCGCAACAACGGGCTGCACATCGTGGTCGTCATCGACGCGAGCCATCCGATCGGGAAGTCCGACCCCGCGAATGTCGCCGATATCCGGCTGGAATCGGCCATGTCCTCGATCATGGATTGCGAGGATTCGGTCGCCGCCGTGGATGCCGAGGACAAGGTGCTGGCCTGGGGCAACTGGTTGGGCCTGATGCAGGGCACGCTGGAAGAGAGGTTCGACAAGAACGGCAAGATGACCACCCGGCGGCTGAACGCGGATCTGGACTTCACCGCGCCCAATGGCGGCACGCTGCGGCTGAAAGGCCGTTCGCTGATGCTGGTGCGGAACGTGGGCCATCTGATGACCAACCCGGCCGTTCTGGATCGCGACGGGAATGAGGCGTTCGAAGGGCTGCTGGACGCGATGGTCACGACGCTCTGCGCGATGCACGACCTTGCCAAGACCGAGGGGGTGCGCAACTCCACCACGGGGTCGGTCTATGTCGTCAAGCCCAAGATGCACGGCCCCGAGGAGGTCGCGTTTGCCGACCGGATCTTCACCCGGGTGGAGGCCGCGCTGGGTGTGCCGCAATACACGGTGAAGCTGGGCATCATGGACGAGGAGCGGCGCACCAGCGTCAACCTCAAGGAATGCATCCGCGCCGCCAAGCACCGCGTCGCGTTCATTAACACCGGCTTCCTGGACCGCACCGGCGACGAGATCCATACCAGCATGGAAGCCGGGCCGATGATCCCCAAGGGCGAGATGAAGAACGCGCCCTGGATCCAGTCCTACGAGGACCGCAATGTCGATATCGGTCTGGCCTGCGGGCTGGCCGGGCGGGCGCAGATCGGCAAGGGGATGTGGGCCATGCCCGACCGCATGGCCGAGATGCTGGAGGCCAAGATCGGCCATCCGAGGGCCGGCGCCAATTGCGCCTGGGTGCCCAGCCCCACCGCGGCGACGCTGCACGCCACACATTACCATGCGGTCGATGTGCGCGCCCGGCAACAGCAGATCGCCTCGGGCGGGCCGCGCGGGCAGCTCGCGGACCTTTTGACGATCCCGGTTGCCGAGGGGCGCAACTGGACCGAGGAGGAACTGGCGCGCGAGATCGAGAACAATGCGCAGGGGATCCTAGGCTACGTCGTGCGCTGGGTAGACCAGGGCGTCGGCTGCTCCAAGGTGCCCGACATCAACGACGTGGGCCTGATGGAGGACCGCGCGACCTGCCGGATCTCCAGTCAGGCGCTGGCCAATTGGCTGCATCACGGGGTGGTCAGCCGCGAGCAGGTGATGACCGCGATGCGCAAGATGGCCGCCGTGGTCGACCGCCAGAACGCCAGCGACCCGGGCTACCACCCGATGGCGCCGGATTTCGACGGCGCGGCGTTCAAGGCGGCCTGCGATCTGGTCTTCGAGGGGCGCGTGCAACCGTCGGGCTATACCGAGCCGGTTCTGCACGCCCGGAGGCTGGAGGCGAAGGCCGCCTGAGAGGGTGCGCGCGAGGGGACGGTGACGACGGTGCGTTGACCTTGCCGCCTGCCGTGGTAGTGCAGGGCGCAGCAAGGGATGGCCCAGATGAACCTGTTTTCCGATATCCGCGCGCTGGTGCTCGATTGCCTGGGCGCGATGACCGCCGAGGGTGTGCTGCCCGATGGCCTTGACCTGTCGAATGTCGCGGTCGAGCCGCCGCGCGATCCGGCGCATGGCGACATGGCGACGAATGCCGCGATGGTGCTGGCCAAGCCCGCGGGCCGCAAGCCGCGCGACATCGCCGAGGCGCTGGCCCCCCGGCTGGCCGCCGATCCGCGGATCGCCGCGGCCGAGGTGGCGGGTCCGGGCTTTCTGAACCTGCGGCTTGCGCCCTCGGTCTGGCAGGACATCGTCGCCGCGGCGCTACGCGCGGGCCGCGATTTCGGCCGCGCGCAGATCGGCGCGGGGGAGCGGGTGAACATCGAATTCGTCTCGGCCAATCCGACAGGACCGATGCATGTGGGCCATGTCCGCGGTGCGGTCGTGGGCGATGCGCTGGCGAGCCTTCTGTCCTTTGCCGGCTGGGAGGTCACGCGCGAATACTACATCAACGATGGCGGCGCGCAGGTAGATGTGCTGGCGCGATCGGCCTATGAGCGCTACCGCGAGGCGCATGGTCTGAGCCCCGAGATCGCCGAAGGGTTGTATCCCGGCGACTATCTGATCGAGGTCGGCGAGGCGCTGAAGGGCGAATACGGCGACCGATACCTGGACCGCCCGGAAAGCGAATGGCTGACCGCCTTTCGCGACTTCGCGACCGAGCGGATGATGGGCATGATCCGCGAGGATCTGGCGGCGCTGGGTGTCCAGATGGATGTCTATGCCAGCGAGAAGGCGCTTTACGGGACCGGCCGGATCGAGAGCGCGCTGGAGCGGTTGCGCCAGTCCGACCTGATCTACGAGGGCGTGCTGGAGCCGCCCAAGGGCAAGACCCCCGAGGATTGGGAGCCGCGCGAGCAGACGCTCTTCCGCTCGACCGCACATGGCGATGACGTCGACCGCCCGGTGAAGAAATCCGACGGCTCCTGGACCTATTTCGCACCCGATATCGCCTATCACTGGGACAAGATCGAGCGCGGTTTCGACCAGCTGATCGACATCTTCGGCGCCGATCATGGCGGCTATGTCAAGCGGATGAAGGCGGCGGTGGCGGCGCTCTCGGACGGGCGCGTGCCGCTCGACATCAAGCTGGTGCAGTTGGTCAAGCTGTGGAAGAACGGGCAGCCCTTCAAGATGTCGAAGCGCGCGGGCACCTTCGTCACGCTGCGCGACGTGGTCGAGATGGTGGGTCCTGACGTGACGCGCTTTGTCATGCTGACGCGCAAGAACGATGCACCGCTGGATTTCGATTTCGACAAGGCGCTGGAGCAGTCGCGCGACAACCCGGTCTGGTATGTGCAATACGCCCATGCCCGCATCGCCTCGGTCCTGCGCAAGGCGGCCGATGCCGGTGTCGACACGTCGGACGCGGCGCTTTCGGGGGCGGAGCTGGCGCAACTGGACCACCCGGCGGAACTGGCGCTGATCCGGAAGATCGCCGACTGGCCGCGCCAGGTCGAGATCGCCGCCCGCGCGCACGAGCCGCACAGGGTAGCGGGCTACCTGACGGAGCTGGCCGCCGACCTGCACGGGCACTGGAACCGCGGCAATGACGAGCCCGCGCTGCGCTTCCTGCAGGACGATCCGGCCACAGCTGCGCCTAAAATCGCGCTGGCCCGGGCCGTCGGCGTTGTCATTTCATCCGGCCTTGGTATTCTTGGGGTCAAGCCTGTCGAGGAAATGCGCTGAGAACAGGCCAGCTCCGACGGGTGTGGCGAGAATCGCCGCAGTGAAAGACAGGCCGCGGCGATTGGCGCCGCAGAGCAACCATGACCGGGACAACCCGGCGGGCAGATGAGGCGAGCATGACCGAGTGGCATGGATATCCGCATGCCGCCGCCCCAGCGCATGAGGACGCGGCGCCGTCCTTCGCGGCGCGTGTGGGGGTGGTGGTGAATTGGGCAGGGGCGCTGTTGTCGGTGGCGCTGCTGGTCGGCGTCGGCATCTGGAGCTACCGGCTGATGGTGCGCGACATCTCGGGCGTGCCGGTGGTGCGCGCGCTCGACGGACCGATGCGTATCTCGCCCGAAGATCCAGGCGGACGGCAGGCGGCCTATCAGGGGCTCGCGGTGAATGCCGTCGCAGCCGGCGCGAGCGCGACCCCGGTCGAGGCCGTGGCGCTGGCGCCCGGCCCGGTCGAACTGGCCGAAGAAGATCGCCCGCTCGCCGCCATCCGCGAAACATCGAGTGCCCCTGCCGTGCCGGCGTCGCTGCCGGCACCCGAGGCGCCGACGCTGGCGCTGGAGGGCAGCACCGAACCCGCCCCGGCGCCCACCCGGGGCGAGGGGCCGACCGATCTGGCTGTCTTGCCCGCGGACGTGCCGGGCCTTTCGCGTTCGCCCTTCCCGGCGGCGCGTCCCGCGGGACCGGCGCGCTTTGCGATGGCGCGGGGCAATGGTAATTCGGTCAGCGATGCCGATGACGCCGAGGCCGAGGCGCTGCTGGAGTTGCTGATCGCGCGGCTGGCCCCCGGCGCGCATACCGAGATCGACCCAGAGACGCTGCCCGTCGGCACGCGCCTGGTGCAACTGGGCGCCTTTCCCGACGAGGTTGGTGCGCGCGAGGCCTGGGATACGCTGGCCGGACGCTTCGCCGCCGCCTTCGACGGGCGTGCGCGGGTGATCGAGCCCGCGGTATCGGCGGGGCGGACGATCTACCGGCTGCGTGCGCATGGCTTCGCCGACGAGCCCGAGGCACGGCGCTTCTGCGCGCTTCTGGTCGCCGAAGGGGCGGATTGCATTCCGGTGCTGATCCGCTAAGCCCCGGCCGACGACTTTCGCCCGGGAAAGGAGCATTCATGATCGGCGCCACGATTCTGGGGTGCGCGGGGCAGCGGTTGACGCCAGCCGAGGCACGGCTTTTCGCACAGGGGCAGCCTTGGGGTTTCATCCTCTTTCGTCGCAATATCGAGACGGCGGCGCAGACGGCCGCGCTGGTCGCGCAGTTGCGCGCGACGGTCGGACGCGAGGCGCCGGTTTTCGTCGATCAGGAGGGGGGAACCGTCCAGCGCCTGCGCCCGCCCCTGGCGCGTGACTGGCCCGATGCGCGCGCCCATCGCGGCGGGGGACGGGCGGCCTGGCTGCGTCACCGGCTGATGGCCGCCGAATTGCGCGCGGTCGGCATCGACGGCAATTGCGCCCCGGTCATCGATGTCGCGGGCCCGGCGACGCATCCCTTCCTGGCGCGGCGCTGCTGGTCCGAAGACCCGGCGCGCGTGATCGAACTGGGCCGCGCCGCGGCCGAGGGGCTGCTGGCCGGGGGGGTACTTCCGGTCCTCAAGCACCTGCCGGGCCACGGGGCGGCCAATGCGGACAGCCACCATGACCTGCCGCGGGTCGATCTGCCGCTGGAAAAACTGGCGGCGCGCGATTTCGCGCCGGTGCGTACCCTCTCCGACCTGCCGCTGGGGATGACGGCGCATGTGGTCTATGCCGCGCTTGATCCGCACGCGGCGGGGACGGTCTCGGCCGCCGTCATCGGTCATCTTCGCGACGTGCTCGGGTTTGACGGGCTTCTGATGACCGACGACATCGTCATGGGCGCCCTGGGTGGGCCGATGGCCGCCCGCACCGTCGCCGCCATTGCCGCCGGCTGCGACCTGGTTCTGCATTGTTCCGGCGATCTGGCCGAGATGGCAGCGGTGGCCGATGCGGCGGGTCATCTGTCCGGGCCTGCCGCGGCGCGTGCCGAGCGTGCCCTGGCCGCGCGGATCAACCCCGAGGCGATTGACATTGCCGCGCTCGAAGCCGAGTTTCAACGCCTGACCGAGGGAACGGACGCGGGCACATGACGGCAGAGCAAGGCGCGGACGCCAAGAGCGTTGCCGCGCGGCTGCAGGACGAGGCGCTGATCGTCGATGTCGAGGGCTTTGAAGGCCCGCTCGACCTTCTTCTGACGCTCTCGCGCCAGCAGAAGGTGGACCTGCGTCGTGTCTCTGTCCTGCAACTGGCAGAGCAATATCTGCGCTTCGTCGAGGCCGCGCGCAAGCTGCGCATCGAACTGGCCGCCGACTATCTGGTGATGGCGGCCTGGCTCGCCTATCTGAAATCCCGCCTGCTGCTGCCTCCCGATCCCACCGAAGAGGGCCCCTCGGGCGAGGAACTGGCCGCGCATCTGGCTTTCCAGCTGGAACGACTGGGTGCCATGCGCGAGGCCGCGGCCCGGCTGATGGCGTGCGACCGGCTGGGGCGCGACTTCTTCGCCCGCGGCGCGCCCGAGACGGTCTCGACCAGCCGGCGTACCACCTATACGGCGACCTTGCTGGATCTGTTGCAGGCCTATGCAAGGCTGCGCACGCGCGACGACTTCCGCCCCTATGCCTTCGACCGGACCGATGTCTATCCGCTGGAAACCGCCTTGGAGCGGCTGCGCGAGATGCTCGGCCATACCGGGACATGGGCGGATCTGGCGGGGTTTCTGCCGCCCGGCTGGCGGGGCGCGGGCAAGCGGCGGCGTTCGGCGCTGGCCTCGACCTTTGCGGCGTCGCTGGAGTTGGTCAAGCAGGGCCAGCTTGAGTTGCGCCAGGCTGAAACCTTCGCGCCCATCCACCTGCGTCCCCGCCCCGGCCCGCGAAGCGTGACATGACCGACCAGAACGAGACTGCCGCCGCAACGCCCAGCCTGTTCCCCGCGCCCCCGATGGCCGAGCAGGAGCGGATGATCGAGGCGATCCTGTTCGCTGCGGCCGAACCGATGAGCGTCGCCGAGCTGGAATCCCGCCTGCCCGAGGGATCTGACGTGCCCGAGGCGTTGCAGCATCTGCGCTCGCGCTATGCTGGGCGGGGCGTGCACCTTGTTCGCGTCGGCGAGGGCTGGGCGATGCGCACCGCGCCCGATCTTGGATGGCTGATGCACAAGGAACAGGTCGAGACGCGGCGCCTGTCGCGCGCGGCGATCGAGACACTGGCGATCATTGCCTATCATCAGCCGGTGACGCGCGCCGAAATCGAGGAGATCCGCGGCGTTGCCGTCAGCCGTGGCACGGTCGATCAGCTGCTGGAACTGGAATGGATCCGCCTTGGCCGGCGGCGGATGACGCCGGGTCGGCCGGTGACATTCGTCGTCACCGACACCTTCCTTGACCAGTTCGGTCTGGAAAGCGCACGCGACCTGCCGGGGCTGAAGGAACTGCGCGCCGCAGGCCTGCTGGACAGTCGACCGATGCCCGGAACCCCTGCGCCGGACGAGGACGAAATGCCCCGCGGGCAAGTGGGCCTTTTCGAAGAAGAGTGAGGCCTCATGCGCGGCTTGCCGCCCACCGGGACCGGCTTTCGAGCGCATGAGTCTTGCACCTTTCCTCGAAATTCGGGAACCTCTGCAGGGTGAACGGGTTGGCTATGGAGCCAACAAAAAAGGAGGATTCCTCATGACGAAGTTTCTTGCAACCGGCGCACTGGTCGCGACGATGGCGATCGCGGGCTGCGAAAACATGACCCAGACCGATCGTCAGATCGTTGGCGGTCTGGCCGGCGCTGGCGCGGGTCTGATCGCGGCCGATGCGCTCGGAGCCAATCCGAACTGGACGATCCTCGCGGCACTCGGCGGGGCAGCGGCCGGTTCGATGGTCGCGCGCAACCAGCAGACGAACGAATGCGCCTATGCCGTGGGCGACGGAACCTACCGTGTCGGACCCTGCCGCTGAGCCTTTCCGGTCCCAGAACAGGCTGACTAGAACAGGCTGAGTTGATCGCCCGCCCGCGCGGGCGGGCCGAATTTCGAACAGTCGAGCGGCGGCAATCCGGGCGCGAAGCCCAGCCGCCGCTCGGCGATTCTGAAGCGCTGCCGCAAGAGCGCCGCCACCGGCCCGTCGCCGGAAAAGCGTCTTCCGAATGTGGGATCATTGTCCCGCCCGCCACGCATGTCCCGAAGCCGGTTCATCACTTTCGCCGCTGACTGCGGACGATGTCGATCAAGCCAATCGCGAAAGAGTGGACTGACCTCATGCGGCAGGCGCAGCAGGCTCCACCAGGCCGACTGCGCCCCTGCACGGTGGGCGGCTTCCATGATCGCCTCCACCTCGTGGTCGGTCAGACCGGGGATCACCGG
>CAZKSE010000105.1:0-12722 GCA_964555305.1 uncultured Rhodobacter sp.
CCGAGGATGTCCCCTCCCCCACCTTCACGCTCGTGCAGATCTATGACGGCCCGGGATTCGCCATCTGGCACGCCGATCTATACCGTCTGACTGACCCCGAGGAAGCGGTGGAACTGGGCCTGGCCGACGCATTCGAGACCGCGCTGTGCCTGGTCGAATGGCCCGAACGGCTGGGCCCCTATCGGCCCCGCGGCGCGCTTTCCCTGTGCTTTGCCGTGGCACCGGGTGACAGCCGTCAGGTCGAGCTGCGGGTGGACGGGGATAACTGGACTGAACGGTTGGAAGACCTGGCATGATCTTCCCGCCGTCCGACCGACCCCGCGTCTTTGCCGAGGATCCGGGCACCGATTTCGCCGCTGCCGTCGCGCGCGGGCTTCGCGCGCGTCTGGCGGGGCATCCGCCCGAGGCGATGGCGCAGGTTGAAGTGATGGTCAATACCGCCCGGCTCCAGACCCGTCTGCGCGCGGCGCTGATGGCGCAGGGTCCGGGCTTTCTGCCGCGCATCCGCCTGATCGCCGCGCTGGAAGATGGCGGGGACGCGGCGCCGCGCGCCGCGTTGCGCCGGCGCTTGGAACTGGCGCAGCTTATCCGCGGCCTTTTGGAAGCCGACCCGAGCCTCGGCCCGCGGCATGCGGCCTTTGCGCTGGCCGACAGCCTGGCCGCCCTTCTGGACGAGATGCAGGCCGAGGGCGTGGCGCTTTCGGCGCTCGACAGGCTCGATGTCAGCCAGCATTCGCAGCACTGGGACCGTTCGTTGCGCTTCATCCGACTGGTGGCGCGATACCTAGACCCCACGGCACTGCGGGACCGTCAGGGCGCGCAGCGCGCCGCAATCGAGGGGTTGGTGGCCTCCTGGGGCACGGCGCCGCCGGCGCATCCGATCATCGTTGCGGGTTCGACCGGTTCGCGGGGCATGACCGCGCTTCTGATGCGGGCGGTGGCGCGCCTGCCGCAAGGGGCGCTGATCCTGCCGGGCTACGATTTCGACATGCCGCACGAGCTGTGGCCCGAACTTGACGACCCGCTGGTGTCCGAAGATCACCCGCAATACCGGTATGCCGCGTTGATGCGCCGTCTGGAAATGGCGCCGACCGAGGTGTTGCGGTGGTCCGGAACACCCGCACCCGATCCGGCGCGCAACAAGGTGATCTCGCTCGCGCTGCGGCCAGCGCCAGTGACCGACCGCTGGCGGGCCGAAGGGGCCAGGCTGGGCGATCTGCAGGCGGCACTGGCCCAAGCGACGCTGATCGAAGCGCCGGAGCCGAGGGCCGAGGCGCTGGCCATTGCCTTGATCCTTAGAGACGCAGCCGAGGCCGGGCGTCGGGCAACGCTGATCACCCCCGACCGGCTGCTCGCCCGGCAGGTGACGGCGGCTCTGGACCGCTGGCAGCTCCGTCCCGATGACAGCGCTGGACGTCCGCTGGCGCTGTCCGCCCCCGGCCGATTCCTGCGACAGGTCGCGGCCTTGCTGCGTCATGCGCCCGACGCGCGGGCGCTGGTGGCTACGTTGAAGAACCCGATCGCGCATTCCGCCGCCGGGCGCGGGCCGCACCTGAACCATCTGCGCGATCTGGAGTTGTGGCTCCGACGCAAGGGGATGCCGTTTCCCGTGCCCGCGGACCTGACTGCCTGGGCAGGCACCGACGAAGCGCGTCAGGCCTGGCTGGACTGGCTGGCCCAAGCGCTCAGCCCGCCCGAAAGCGGTGAGCGCCCGCTGGCCGACTGGCTCGCCCGCCATCTCGCGCTCACCGAACGGCTGGCCTGTGGCGCGGCCGGCACCGGCACTGGCGAGTTGTGGTTGCGCGAAGCCGGGCGGCGCACTCAGGCCTTGCTGGCAGATCTGAGCGCCGCAGCCGGACATGGCGGCGCGGTCACCGCCGCCGATTACGTCGCACTTCTCGACGGGCTGCTGACTGGCCAGTCGGTGCGCGAAAGCGTAGAGACGCATCCTGACATTCAGGTCCTCGGCACGCTTGAGGCACGGGTGCAGGGGGGCGATCTTGTCATTCTGTCCGGCTTGAACGAGGGAGTCTGGCCCCAGGGCCCCGCCCCCGACCCCTGGTTCAACCGGCGGATGCGCCTTGACGCGGGGCTTCTGTTGCCGGAGCGTCAGGTTGGGCTCTCGGCGCATGACTTCCAACAGGCCGCGGGCGCGTCCGAGGTTGTCTTCACCCGCGCGCGCCGCGATGCAGAGGCAGAGACAGTGCCCTCGCGCTGGCTGAACCGGCTGCAAAACCTGATCGGTGGCTTGCCCGCCCAGAACGGCCCCGCGGCGCTGGCGGCGATGCGCGCGCGCGGACGGGTCTGGCTGGATCTCACAGCGCGCCTCGACCGCGATCTGCGCGCCGTTCCCCAGGCCGCAGAGTACCGCCATCCGCGCCCGGCCCCGGCGCCCCCCGCCCCGGCGCGGCCGCGCGAACTGCCTGTGACCGACATCCGCCAGCTGATCCGCGATCCCTACTCGATCTATGCCAAGCGCATCCTGAAACTCTCGCCGCTGGATCCGCTGGTGGCCGAACCCGATGCGCGGTTGCGCGGAATTGTGCTGCATACGCTTTTCGATCGTTTCAGCCGCCTCCATCCGCCGGGGAAACCCACCGATCCCGCTGCGCTTCTATCCCTGGCCGACTGGGTACTCGAAGACGAAGTGCCCTGGCCCGCTGCACGCGCCCTCTGGCGCGCGCGGCTGCGGCGCGTGGCCGGTGAGTTCGCCGTGTGGCACGCAGGATTGGCGGGCACGCCTGCCGTGATCGAGCGGAAAGGCACGCTTGCCCTTCCCGACCCGGTCTTCACGCTGTCCGGCCGGCCCGACCGGATCGACCGCCTGCCGGACGGGCGGCTGCAGATCTTCGACTACAAGACCGGCGATCCGCCCTCCAAGGCGCAGCAGGAGGCCTTCGACAAGCAGCTCATCCTGCTTTCGATCATGGCCGAAGAAGGTGCCTTCAATGGATTGGATCCCGCGCGGGTCGCTGAGGCGGCATATATCGGGCTGGGCCGCACCTTCGAGCTCGCCCAGGCCGACGTTACGCCCGAAGCGCTAGCCGATCACCGTGGGCGGCTGCGGCGCCTGCTGCACCGCTACCTGTCGCCTGCCCAGGGTTATACCGCCCGCCGCGCCGCCAAGCGCGATTCCGATCGAAGCGATTACGACCACCTGTCACGGCGCGGCGAATGGCAGGTCACCGACCCCGAGGAGACCTTCACCGTGGGGGAACACGATGGATGACGCGTCGCTGCGCCAGGTCCAGGCCGCCGATCCGGCCGCCTCGACCTGGCTTTCGGCCAATGCCGGATCGGGCAAGACACGGGTCTTGACCGACCGGGTGGCGCGGCTTCTGCTGCGCGGCGTCGCGCCGCAGCGCATCCTGTGCCTGACCTATACCAAGGCAGCCGCAGCCGAGATGCAGAACCGCCTGTTTCGCCGTCTCGGCGAATGGGCGATGAAGGGTGACGAGGAGCTCGCGGACGCCCTGCGGGACCTGGGCGAAGAGGGCGCGCTGGACCCCGAGCTTCTGGCGCGCGCGCGCCGGCTCTTTGCCCGTGCGCTGGAAACCCCGGGCGGGCTGAAAATCCAGACGATCCACGCGTTCTGCGCGGCACTCCTGCGCCGCTTTCCGCTGGAAGCCGCCGTGGCCCCCGATTTCAGCGAAGCCGACCCCCGCAGCCTGCAGACGCTGCGGATGGAGTTGCTGGACGACCTAGCCGCGGGAAACGAGGCGTCTCTGCTGGATGACTTGGCCGATAGCGTCAACGAAAGCGCGCTCTTTTCGCTCCTGGATGAATTGGGCCGCTTCCGTGACGCGTTTCGACCCAATGCGGCCCACGCCGATCTGAACGCGCTTTTCGATCTGCCCCCAGACATCGAGCGCGCAACTTTGGAGGCACAGGTCTTCAACGGCGATGAGCCGGCGATGGCGCGCGCGTTGCTCCCGTATTTGCGCAGCGGGGGCAAGAACGACACAAAGCTGGCAGATGCGCTGACGCCGCTGACGACCAACGTCGGGCTGGGAATGCTGCCCCGGCTAGAGGGCGCGCTGCTCTATGGGGCCAAGACAAAGAACCCCTTCGGAGCCAAGGGCGAGGCGCTGCCGACAAAGGCCCTGCGGCATATGCTGGGGCAAGCAGAGCCTGACGCGCTCGCGGCGCTCGACGCGCTCGGCGAACGGGTCGAGGCCGCCCGCCCCCTGCGTCTGAAGCTTGCCGCGCGCAGCCGGACGGCTGCGCTGCACAGCTTCGCCCGCCACTGGCTGCCCGCGACCGAATCCGCGAAAGCCGCCCGCGGCTGGCTTGAGTTCGACGACCTGATCCTGCGGGCGCGCGATCTGCTCAGCGACCCCTCGGTGGCGCAGTGGGTGCTCTTCAAGCTCGATGGCGGGATCGACCATATCCTGATCGACGAGGCCCAGGACACGAGCCCCGAGCAATGGCAGGTTATCGCGCTACTGGCGCAGGAGTTCACGGCCGGTCAAAGCGCCCGCGAGGCCGAGCGCACGATCTTCGTCGTGGGCGACCGCAAACAGTCGATCTATTCGTTCCAGGGCGCGGATCTGCGCGGTTTCGACCGGATGCAGGGTGACTTCCAGGAGCGATTCGCCGCCATCGGGCGGCAGCTGCAACGCCGCGAGCTATTGCATTCCTTCCGTTCCGCGCGGGCGATTTTGCAGCTGGTCGATACCTGTTTTGGCGCAGACCAGGGCGAGGGCGGATTGGGTGGCCGGGTCGAGCACCACGCCTTCGACGGCGCAGTTCCAGGCCGCGTTGACCTCTGGCCCATGGTGTCGCCACCGGAAAAACCCGATCCCGGCGATTGGGACGACCCGCTGGACCGGCCGAGCGAGGAGCACCACGAAGTGATCCTCGCTCGCCAGGTGGCGCGAGAAATCGGTGCGATCATCGCCCGAGGCGAGCGGATTGTCAGCAAGGATGGGTTGCGCCCTGTCGGGCCAGGCGACTTCCTTGTGCTGGTTCGGCGCCGAAAGTTGCTCTTTCACGAGGTCATCCGCGCCTGCAAGGCCGAAGGTCTGCCGGTTGCAGGTGCGGACCGATTGGTGCTTACCGAGGAGCTGGCCGTTCAGGACCTGATCGCGCTCCTGCGCTTCCTCGCCCTGCCCGAAGATGACCTGTCGCTGGCCTGTGCGCTGCGCTCGCCGCTGTTTGCCTGGTCCGAGGATCGCCTGTTCCGCCTTGCCCACGGACGCCCCGGCTATTTGTGGGAGCGGTTGCGTGGCCTGCCCGAGGCAGCAGAAACGGTAGCAGTTCTGCAGGACCTTCGCGACCAGACCGACTTTTTGCGCCCGTATGAGTTGATCGAACGCATACTGACCCGGCACGACGGACGCCGACGCATGCTCGCCCGTTTTGGTCCCGAGGCCGAGGACGCGATCGAGGCCTTCGTTGCGCAGGCACTCGCCTACGAGGTCGAGGAGATCCCGACACTCGACGGCTTCCTAGGCTGGTTGGAGGCCGCCAAGGTCGAGGTCAAGCGCCAGTCTGAAGCCGCCGGGGCTCGCATCCGGGTGATGACCGTGCATGGCGCGAAGGGGCTGGAAGCGCCGGTCGTGGTGCTGCCCGACACAGCCGATCGGCCGGACCGAGAACGTGGCGCGCTTTGCGATGCGGCGGGGCTGCCCATCCTACGCACCTCGTCGGAGGAAGCGCCCGATCTGCAACGCGAACTCGACGCAGCCGCCGGTGACCGCCGCCGCGAGGAATCCGATCGCCTGCTCTACGTCGCACTGACCCGGGCCGAACGCTGGCTGATCGTTGCCGGGGCCGGCAAGGCGGAGGATCCGGGCGGTTGGTATGGCCGGATCCGGAACGGAATGGAAAGCCTTGGCGCCGCGAGGCAGGACTTCCCGGCGGGGACAGGGTGGCGGCTGACATCTGGCAACTGGCCCGACCCGCGAAAGGACGCCGAACAGACGCCGAGCCCGGCGAATGACGCCGACCTCGACCGGATTGCACGCGCCCTGCCGCCCGCCCTGCCACGGATCGCGCCGCTCAGCCCCAGCGCCCTTGGCGGGGCAAAAGCGCTGCCTGGCGACGCCGGCGCAAGCGAAGAGGTCGCGCTACGTCGCGGACAGATGATCCATTTGCTGCTGGAACACTTGCCGCTTCTGTCCGTCACGGAACACCATGCGCGCGCTGCCGATCTTCTGGCGCCGTTCGATGCCCCGGCCGAAGAAGTCGCGCTTTGCCAGGCGGAAGCCGCAGCACTTCTGGCCGCACCGGAACTGGCAAACCTTTTCACACCCGACGCGCTGGCCGAAGTGCCCTTGGCGGGCGAGTGGCAGTCCCGACCGATCTGGGGCGTAATCGACCGAATGCTGGTGACGCCAGAGCGCGTCGTGGCGGTCGATTTCAAGACGAACCGCGTGGTTCCCGAGCGGCCAGAGCAGGTCCCGGAAGGGCTCTTGCGCCAGCTCGGCGCCTATCTGCATATGCTACGCCCGCTCTATCCCGACCGCCGGGTCGAGGCCGCGATCCTCTGGACTGCGAGTTCGACACTCATGCCGCTTGACCCGGCGGTGCTGCGCACGGCGCTTGAACGCGCCGCGCTCGATCCTGCTGCCCTTGACCGCACGGGCGCGGCTTCATAGGTGTGAATCCGAGCGCAGATGCGCATCGATCCAATCCCAGCGGAGAACTCCCATGCCGACCATTGCCGTGACCGACGCCACGTTCGACACCGAAGTGCGCAACAGCGACATCCCCGTGGTTGTCGATTTCTGGGCGGAGTGGTGCGGCCCCTGCAAGCAGATCGGCCCGGCCTTGGAGGAACTGTCCACGGAGTATGCAGGTCGTGTGAAGATCGCCAAGGTGAATGTGGACGAAAACCCACAGGTTACCGCAGCCATGGGCATCCGCGGCATTCCGGCGCTGTTTCTGGTCAAGGACGGCCAGATCGTGTCGAATAAGGTTGGCGCGGCGCCGAAGGCTGCACTGGCCAGCTGGATCGACGCCTCGATCTGAAACTTGGGATAAAAGGCCTTCTCAGGCGCTGGCCTCCTGAGCGATATCCGACCCGGCCGGCCGCGCAGAACGTGCGCCCGGCTTTTTCTTGCCGACAGCCTTCGTGCAGCCCTCGCGTGCTTCCGCGGGCCGGTCCTCCGCGCCCTGCGGCTCAAAAGCGACAAGAAGCGCGCCACTGCTGGCACGACGCGCCCGAAGGGTGAAAAGAACACCCGATTGAAGCGTCACCGGCCCGGTGACGTTGGCCCGTCCGACACGGGGCTGCCCCATCTTGCCCAACTCATCCCACAGGTCAGACTCCGCGCACCCCTCGCGCCAGAGATCCAGCGCCTCACGCAGGGTCACAACAGCGAGCGACTCCTCGCTCGACAGCCCCCAGAGGCGGCCGAAGGCGCTGTTGGTTAATACCAACTGGCCGTTAGCAGCGAACACCGCGATCGCCGCATCCAGAAGGTTCAACGCCGCTTGGCCGTTTTCCAATTCGGCCCGAAAGTTCCGCGAAAGGCAAACCTCCGAGCTGATATCCTCGAGCATGAAGGCCAGCGCGCCATCAGGGTGCGGCCGGACCGAGACCCGGAAGGTCTGACCCGAGGGCAGCGACCATGTCTCCTCGAACTCGCGGGGTTCGCCACCGCGTTCGGCTTCCATCAGGCGGCGCGCCCAGCTTTCGTAATCGCGCGGCTCGGGCAGGATACGCTTGCCGCGCATCCTGTTCAGAAACCCTTCCATGCCCGGGCGCGACGACAGGAACTCGGGCTCCAGACCCGTCAGGTCGGTCAGGGCCGCGTTGAAAAGCTGCAAGCGGCGGTGTCGGTCGAAGACTGCCAAGCCGATGGGTAGGGTCGCGAAAGTCTTTGTCAGCGTCTGGATGAAGGAGCGCTTCGCCCGCTCGGCCCGGTAAGCGGCATCGGCGGGCAGTGCGAAGACCAGTTGCCCCTTGTCATCGGTCGCGCGCTGCAAATCGAACCAGGCCTCGCGGCCGCCGGGCAAGCGAAGCGAAACCCGCTGCGGTTTTCCAGGATCACCCCCTGCAAATAACGGCGGCAATGGCCAGCTGATCGCACCGCCGTGTCCGGCTTCGATCAGCTGCTGTAGATAGGCACCGTTGGCCCAGATCACCTGACCCTGCGCATTCTCCCGCCAGGTGAGGATCGGCGAGAGGTCGCATACGCGACGCAAGATGGACAACTCCTCCTCCAACGCGCGGTGGCTCAAGCGGTCGAGCATCACGCCGCCCTCTTCGGCAGCGGTATCGGCCAGCGTCAGCCGTGCCGTGCCATCAAGCCATTCCGCCCGCAGCGCCAGTCCAGAGCCATCGCCCGCAGTCAGGTCCAACCGCCGGCAACGCGAGAGTGTGAGCAGTTGATCGCGCAAATCGGGGAAACCCGTTGCAAGATAGCGCGAAAGCCGCGTCCAAGCGATGCCATCCCCGACCGCGCCCCCCCCGGCCCCGGCGAGTGAGGACAAAAGCGCCTCCCCCCGGTCGTTGGCATCGATGAGAACATCGTCGCTGAACAGGAAGACGGCATCCAGCCGGTTGCCCCCGAGCCCCGGTTGCGGCGACCGCGCAGGGCCACGCACGAGAGCGGCAGCGATCAGAACCACCGCTAGTGCCGTGACCGCGGATGCGCCGAAGACGACCAGGGCAGAGGCAAGTGTGCTGTCCATCGGTGTTCCTGTCAGGCGTCCCACCCATTGGGACCACAGCGCGAGCGTTCGCCAAACTGGTTAAACGCCCGTTAACGCCCCCTAAGGGACGTTGACGCTTTCTTCACACCGGCGGATTGGCGCCGATCCCCGCATCCAGCGGGCGGTTCTCGCCCAAGGTCGGCCGCGGCTTGGCTTCGATCCGGTCGCGTGGCCAACGCACTTCAGCCACAGCGCCGGACAGGGCGCCATCGCGGCCGCCGACATTGCCGAATTGTAGAACCGCGCCGGAGCGTTCGAGCAAGGTCTTCGCAATGAAGAGCCCCAGCCCCATCCCTTCGTATCCAGGACGACGGGGCGCGAGCGTGCCGCTACGCCGGCGGCGCAGGTAGGGTTCGCCGATCCGGCCAAGCAGATCCGGGGGGTAGCCCGGCCCGTCATCGGCGATCCGAACCACGATTTCCCGAGCATCCCATTCGACCTCGATCACGATCTCGGCCGTGGCAAAATCAACCGCATTCTGAATCAGGTTCCGCAGGCCGTGGATAACCTCGGGGCGGCGCCAGATCTCGGGCATTTTTGGATCGGCGCCGGGGCGCGGATGGTGGTTGAAATGCAGGGCCTTCCCGCGGGTGGCATGGGGTGCGGCCGCTTCCGACAGTACCGCCTCCAACGGCGCCTGACGCAGGTGCAGGTCATCCTTTCCCG
Source organism: uncultured Rhodobacter sp. (assembly GCA_964555305.1). Lineage (GTDB taxonomy): Bacteria > Pseudomonadota > Alphaproteobacteria > Rhodobacterales > Rhodobacteraceae > Pararhodobacter. The sequence continues at coordinate 9,331 of CAZKSE010000105.1, forward strand.
CCCGCCCCATCGACCGCAAGATCGCGCGGCATCGGTCGGCCTGTTCCCGGATGAGCTGCGCATCCTCGCGCAACTCTGGATCCTCGAGCGCGTCTGCCAACTCGGCGCTGGCAAGCTTGATCGTAGCTAAAGGCGTGCCCAGTTCATGCGCAGCAGCGGCAACGACCGCGGTAAGATCGGTCAGCTTCTGCTCACGGGCGAGCGCCATCTGAGCCGCAAGTAGCGCCTCCGCCAGCGCGTGTTTCTCGATCGCCACGCTACGCGAGTAAAGGCCGATGAATCCGATCCCCGTCAAAATCGCGAGCCAGTACCCGACGAGCAGCAGAAGCGGCAATTCCACCGGGCGACCATCGGGCAGGATCAGCGGCTCGTGGCTGAACGCAAGGAGTGAGGCAAGGATTCCCGCGACCGTTCCCACGATTAGCGTCGAACGCAACTGAAGCGCCGTGGCCGAGATCGTCACCGGCGCCAAGAGAAGCAGTGCAAAGGGGTTCGACAACCCGCCCGTCAGATACAGCAGAACCGACAGCTGCGTGGTGTCGAAGATCAACGTCAGCAACGCCTCGATTTCAGACAGACGCCGATTGGGCGGGAAAATGTACTCGCTGAGGATATTGGACGCGACCGATACGGCCACGACCAGGTAGGCCAGCACGATGGCGAAGCTCAACCCAAGACCGAAATACGCGATCGTGATGGCCAGGAACTGGCCAATCACCGCCAGCCAGCGCACATGGGTCAGCGTCTGCAGGCGCACCCATTGGCCGCCCGTGTCGCGGTTCATGAAGCCTTCGGTCGGGGCGGTCACCAAGCGTCCTGTTGTCGCGGTCGGGTCAAGCGGCATTGTTAGAGCGCTCGGGCTGAGGCATCAAGAAGCCCGCACAGGCGGAGACTGAGATGATTCGTTACTACAGCATCGGGGCCGCCGCATTCGTCGCGGCGCTGTTGGGTTTCCTTGGCTACCTGATACTGACCGACCGAGGTGGGGACCGCTACGCGCAGTGCCGTGAAACCGCGATCGCGGGTGGGGCGGCGTCGGTGGGCGGGCCGTTCGAACTGGTCGATCATACCGGCCGCACCGTGACAGATGCCGATGTCATCACCGAGCCCGCGCTGATCTATTTCGGCTACACCTTCTGCCCCGATGTCTGCCCGCTGGATGTCGCCCGCAATGCGCTGGCCGTCGAGTTGCTGGAAGAGCGCGGGTATGAATTGCAGCCGGTCTTCATCTCGGTCGATCCCAAGCGCGACACGCCCGAGGTCCTGGCCGAGTTCACTGGCATCTTCCATCCGCGCATGATCGGCTTGACCGGCAGCGACGCCCAGGTCCGCGACGTTGCGCGCGCTTACCGGGCGTTCTTCAACGTGCACGACGCCGAAGATGATTTCTACCTCGTCGATCATTCGACCTTCAGCTACCTCGTCTTCCCCGGCGAAGGCTTTATCGAGGTCTTCCGGCGCGGTGAAAGCGCGCCCGACATGGCCGACCGGCTGGCCTGTTTCCTCGACCGCCGCTGAACGGGATCATTTGACCTTCCCTGTCGCGGTGCCTAGATCGGTAGGGCGACAAGGGAGATGTGTCATGTCCGATCCGCAAACACCAGATCTGGGGCCCGACCGGTCGCTGCTGCTTGTCGACGATGACGAAGTCTTCCTCAAGCGCCTGGCGCGCGCGATGGAGCGTCGCGGCTTTGATACGCGTACCGCAACCAGCGTCACGGCCGGGAAGGCCATGGCGGTTTCCGAACCACCGGCCTACGCGGTGATCGACCTGCGGCTGGAGGATGGCAATGGCCTCGATGTGGTGGAAGCGCTGCGCGAGCGGCGGCCGGATGCCCGGATCGTCGTGCTGACCGGCTACGGGGCCATCGCCACTGCGGTCGCCGCAGTGAAGATCGGCGCGACAGACTACCTGTCAAAGCCCGCCGATGCCGACGAGGTGGTGAACGCGCTTCTCAACAACCAAGGCGCCACACTGCCCGCGCCGCCAGAAAACCCGATGTCGGCTGACCGCGTCCGTTGGGAGCATATCCAACGCGTGTTCGAACAATGCGACCGCAACGTCTCGGAAACCGCACGTCGGCTGAGCATGCATCGACGGACGCTGCAGCGCATCCTTGCAAAACGCAGTCCGCGCTAGGCCAAACCCATCTGCGCTTCGAGCCCACGGTGACGCGCGATGAAGTCGGCGCGCACCTCGACCGGGGGGCGAGGGGCAATGGATTGTCCGGTGATCAAGTCCGAAGGCGGCTTTCCGAAGAATCTGTCGGCCTCTGCAGTGGTGAAGCCTGCGATCTGCACTGCCTCCAACCAGGCCGAGATCCGGTCGGCGCGTTTGATCAGCGCCTTGATCCGCGCGGGAAGTTCGGCGGGCAGGCCAAAGCGCAGGTGAACCGCGACAGATAGCCGCGCATCGAGTTCCCCATATCTCGGCCCAACCGCCGCCTTGACGGGCGAGATCATGTCGCCGATCACGTATTCGGGCGCGTCATGCAGAAGCGCGGCAAGCCGCCAGCGCGCCTCGGTTCGCGGCGCAAGACGCACGACCAGCGCCTCGACGAGCAGCGAATGCTCGGCCACCGAATAGGGAAAATCACCGTGCGTCTGGCCGTTCCAGCGCGCCACGAATGCCAGGCCGTGGGCAATGTCCTCGAGTTCGATGTCGACGGGGGTGGGGTCCAGCAGGTCAAGCCGGCGGCACGAAAGCATGCGCTGCCAGGCGCGGGTTTGTTTCATGGATGCAGCAGGGCCGTGGTTGAGAACTGCCGTATCGATACCGTGGCCGATCCACGCGGTAAACCCGGCAGTCGCGCCTGTCACGTCAAAGCGACCAGCACCCGCAAGATCGCCAACGCGCAGAGAGACACGACACCCAGCCCTGCCAGGAACGCGACGACAACACGCCCAGTCACGTTGAGAGGCGGTGGGTCAGCAGCAAAGAAGGTAGCAGTTCCCATGGGCATGCGAGGCTCCGACGTCATGCCAGCGATCATAGAAGCGTCGTCTGTGTCCTCAGCGAAAGCGGCGCCCGCCTCCAGCCTCGCTCGAAGGCAGCGCAGCATACGTTCTTCGAGGTCCGCTCCAGGGTCAGGATCACGGTCGACCGCGACTATAACTCCACTCACGAAGGGATCATGCGGCCAATGTATGCGGTCATTGGTCTCGACTTGGCGCGGAAATCCGGCCTCCAAGACGTCGCGCCCCAGACGCCGACGACTGCGCAGGTCAACCCAGCGCCCGGTCAGCACCGCGGCGCGCGGCAGCAGTCTCTGGGGTTCGTGCGGGTTGCGCTGGATGCCTGTGCGCGCCTGCCGATCAAGGCGCATTTGGTCGCGCGACAAAAGCGGCACACGGCAGTTCGAAACGCTTTCCAAAGAGACGCTCAAGGGATC
>CAZKSE010000106.1:0-4029 GCA_964555305.1 uncultured Rhodobacter sp.
CGGGATCGAGGAGCCGGCAGGGACCGGGCGCGGGGCGGGGCAGGTCGGTATTGGCGACGACCGTGACACCGGCCGCGCAGACCCCTGCCAATGCCTCGGGCGCGCGAACCCCGGCCAGCTGCACGAAGGTCTCGCCCGCAATGGTCAGTCGGTCGGCGCCCACCATGCGCGCCGCGGCCTCGACCTGATCGGCGTCGTCGCCATCGGCCTCCAGCCAGTTGCGCGCGACGAAGCCGTCGCCGCGGGGGCGACTCAGCGCCCGGCCCTGATCGGTCATCACGCCGATCAGCCCGCCGGTCTCGGCGATCAGGATCGCCGGACGTTCGGCCTGCGTCCAGCCGCCGAGCGCGAGCAGCGCCACCAGCGCGCCTGCCGCCCGCGTCCGACCGGGCCAGAGGATCAGCCAGAGCATCCCCAGCGCCACGGCCGGCAGAACCCAGGGCGGCGGGGCTGCGACCGGGCGCACCGCGCCTTCGAGCCGGCTGACCCAATCGGCGACGCCCAGGATCCAGCGCGTGCCCATTTCCATCAGCCAGAGGCCCCACCCCTCCAGCCCCACGGGCCAGAGCGCGGCGGCCAGCACCGCGCCGGGCATCACCACGGTGCCCATCAGCGGCATCGACAGCAGATTCGCCAGCAGCCCGTATTCCGCCATCCGGTTGAAATGCGCCGCCGCCACCGGCGCCGTTGCGAGGCCCGCAACCAGCGAGCAGAGCGCGATGGAGCCGAGGCCCATCAGCCAGCCGGGCAGACGCCGCCGCTCGGCCCCTCGCGGCTCTGCGGCCAAGATGCGCGCGCGGCGCCGGCGCAGCGTCTGGAAGACCGCGACCAGCGCCACGGTGGCGGCAAACGACATCTGGAAACCCGGCGACAGCAGCGCCTCGGGCCGCCAGAGCAGGATCAGGATCGCCGCCAGCGCGACCGACCGCAGCGACAGCGCGCGCCGGTCCAGCAACACCGCGCCCAGCATCACCGCGGCCATGACGAAGGCGCGCTGCGTTGCCACGTTCCCGCCCGAGAGCATCAGGTAGAAACTGGCCGCCGCAAGGGCGCCAAGCGCGGCGATCTTGCGGATCGGCAAGCGCAGCGCGACCAAGGGACTCAGCGCGAGCAAGGCCCGCAACGCCCCGTAGACGACCCCGGTCAGCAGACCCATGTGCAGCCCCGAGATGGCCAGTAGATGCGCGAGGTTCGACCGGCGCAGCGCCTCCGTCGTCTCGAGCCCGACGCCGGATCTGTCGCCGGTCAGGATCGCCGCGACAAAGCCGCCGGGTTCACCCGCGATCCGGCCCTGTAATCCCGCGCTCATCGACATGCGCAAGCGGGTAATGGCGAGCGCCCAATCCTCGGCCGGGGGGGCCAGTGCCAGGACCGGGCTGCGGGTGTAGCCGACCGCGCCCAGCCGGTCGAACCAGGCGTGGCGGCGGAAATCGAAGCCGCCGGGTTCGACCGGACCGCCGGGCGGGCCCAGATGGGCCGTCAGGATGACCCGCAGGCCGGGCACCGGGTCGATGTCCAGCCCCGCGCTGTGGAGAGAGATTCGGACGCGGGCGGGCGTGCGCGCGGGCGGCGTGTCGCGCAGCACGACCTGGTCGAGCGTCAGGCGCAGCGCGTCCGAGACCGACCGATCCACGGCGACGATGCGCCCCTCGACCGGGCCATAGTAGCGCCAGCCAAGGACCGGCGCGCCCACCGAATGCGCCCGCCAGCCGGCGACACAGAGCCCGAGGATGACGAGGGAAGCGGCCAGCATCAGCGGTCGAAAGGCCTCGGGCCCGCGCCAGGAAAGCGCGCTCAGCGTGCCGCCAAGGCCCAGAAGCGCCAGCCAGTGATGCGGGGCGGGTTCCACGGGCAGGGTGAAATAGACGCCGATACCAAGCGCCAGGAAGACCGGAACGAACGGGAAAAGCTGACCGCGCGCAGCGGCAAGGGCGATCAGGGGCGCGGTGGCCCAAACAGTGATGGCCCGCGTGAGCCGAACGCCCGCCGCGGGCCACGAGGAAGGTGCCTTTGTCAGCACACTTGTTCTCGCCTGCGTGATTGCCTAGTGCTGTTGCACCCTAGCCGAGCAATGGTTTCCGAAAGATTAACGGTAACCGAAAGGTAAAGAAAAATGTCGCAGCCCGTCGTCACCCGCTTCGCCCCGTCGCCCACGGGGTTCCTGCATATCGGGGGGGCGCGGACGGCGCTGTTCAACTGGCTTTACGCGCGCGGGCGCGGGGGAAAGTTCCTGCTGCGGATCGAGGATACCGACCGCGCGCGCTCCACCCCCGAGGCGGAGGCGGCGATTCTGACCGGGCTGACCTGGCTGGGTCTTGACTGGGACGGCGAGGCGGTGAGCCAGTTTGCCCGCGCGGGGCGTCATGCCGAGGTCGCGCAGGCCATGCTGGCGGCGGGCCATGCGTACAAATGCTTCGCCACGCAGGAAGATATCGAGGCTTTCCGCGAGGCGGCGCGGGCCGAGGGCCGCTCCACGTTGTTTCCCAGCCCGTGGCGCGATGCCGAGCCGGCCGAGCACCCCGGCGCGCCGCATGTGATCCGCCTGAAGGCCCCGCGCGAGGGCGAGACGGTGATCGAGGATGCGGTGCAGGGGCGCGTGACCTTTCGCAACGACCAGCTCGATGACATGGTCCTGTTACGCGCCGATGGAACGCCGACCTACATGCTGGCGGTGGTGGTCGATGACCACGACATGGGCGTGACGCATGTCATTCGCGGGGATGACCATCTGAACAATGCCGCCCGACAGGCACAGATCTACCGGGCGATGGGTTGGGACGAGCCGGTCTGGGCGCATATCCCGCTGATTCACGGACCCGACGGCAAGAAGCTCAGCAAACGCCACGGCGCGCTGGGGATCGAGGATTACCAGCGCATGGGCTATCCCTCGGCGGCGTTGCGCAACTATCTGGCGCGGCTGGGATGGAGCCATGGCGACGACGAGTTCTTTACCGATGCGCAGGCGCGGGAATGGTTCGATTTGACGGGCATCAACCGGGCCCCGGCGCGGCTGGATCTGAAGAAGCTGGACCATCTGACCGGCCAGCATTTTTCGACGCTCGAGGATGCTGCGGTGCTGCAGGAACTGGAAGCCTACCTGACGGCGACCGACGCGCCGCCCCTGACCGAAGGGCAGCGAGAGGGGCTGCGGCGGGCCATGCCGGCCCTGAAGGATCGTGCGAAGAGTTTCTCGCAAATACTTGAACGAGCGCATTTTATTCTGGCGGAGCGCCCGCTGGAGCCGGATGCGAAGGCGGCTGCCGCGCTGGATGCGGTATCCCGTGGTATACTGAAAGAATTGACGCCGCAGCTGCAAAATGCTAGCTGGGACCGCGACAGGCTCGAAGCACTCGCGACCGAATGCGCCGCTGCGCACGGACTGGGCCTCGGCAAACTGGCCCAGCCATTGCGGGCCGCGCTTGCCGGGCGCATGGTTTCGCCCAGCGTATTCGACATGATGCTGATTCTGGGACGCGACGAGACCCTGGCGCGACTGGCCGATGCGACGGCCGAGCGCGACGAGACGGACGGGTCCGGCGCGCCGGACCGGTGAGCAACAATGCAAGGCGAGGGATAGCGATGGCCACATCAACTGGAACTGCGAAGCTCTCTTTCGGCGAGAAGACGCTTGAACTGCCGATGTACACCCCGACGGCGGGGCCGGACGTGATCGACATCCGCAAGCTCTATGCCGAAGGCGACATCTTCACCTTCGATCCGGGCTTCACCTCGACCGCGGCCTGCGAAAGTTCGATCACCTATATCGACGGCGACAAGGGCGAGCTGCTCTATCGCGGCTACCCGATCGAGCAACTGGCCGAGAAGTCGCATTTCCTGGAGGTCTGCTACCTGCTGCTCTACGGCGAGTTGCCGGACGCCAAGCAGATCCACGACTTCGAGACGCGCGTGACCCGTCACACGATGGTGCACGAGCAGATGCAGTATTTCTTCCGCGGCTTCCGGCGGGATGCGCATCCGATGGCGACAATGGTCGGCGTGGTCGGCGCGATGTCGGCCTTCTACCACGAT
>CAZKSE010000106.1:4039-12718 GCA_964555305.1 uncultured Rhodobacter sp.
CTACAAGTATTCGATCGGCCAGCCCTTCGTCTATCCGAAGAACTCGCTCGATTACGCCGGCAACTTCCTGCACATGTGCTTCTCGGTCCCGGCCGAGGAATATGTCGTCGATCCGATCCTGGCCAAGGCGATGGACCGGATCATGATGCTGCACGCCGATCACGAGCAGAACGCCTCGACATCCACGGTGCGGCTGGCGGGATCGTCGGGGGCCAATCCGTTCGCCTGCATCGCCGCCGGTATCGCCTGCCTCTGGGGGCCGGCGCATGGCGGCGCGAACCAGGCCTGTCTGGAAATGCTGCGCGAGATCGGCTCGGTCGACAAGATCCCCGAATACATCAAGCGCGCCAAGGACAAGAACGATCCGTTCCGGCTGATGGGCTTCGGCCACCGGGTCTACAAGAATTTCGATCCGCGCGCCAAGGTGATGAAGGAATCGGCCGACGAGGTTCTGGGGCTGCTGGGGATCGAGAACAACGAGACGCTGGCGGTCGCCAAGGAGCTGGAGCGCATCGCGCTGGAGGACGAGTATTTCGTCGAGAAGAAGCTCTATCCGAATGTCGATTTCTATTCCGGCATCATCCTGGAGGCGATGGGTTTCCCGACCTCGATGTTCACACCGATCTTTGCGTTGAGCCGGACGGTGGGCTGGATCAGCCAGTGGAAGGAAATGCTCGGCGATCCGCAGCAGAAGATCGGCCGGCCGCGGCAGCTTTATATCGGCGAAACCCGCCGGGACTATGTCGAGGTCGAGGGCCGCTGAGGCGCCTGCCGCTTCGGTGAGCTGGAATTGAGGGGGCGCGGCGGGGATGAACCCCCGCCGCGCCCCCTCCGGCTTTGCCGCTTCGCGGCGACGCCGCGCCGAGGGGCGGGCGCAGGCGGTCCCGCCGACAGTGGTGGACTTGCCGCGAGGCATGGACGATAGCTGGCGGCGTGAGCTGAGGGTCCAAGGGGGGCGAGATGGCCGAGGGCATGGTGCGCGACGCGGCGGAAGAGCTGGACGCGGGGCAGAGGATCCTGCGGCTGGCCGCGATCATGCGGCGTCTGCGGGCGCCCGAGGGGGGCTGTCCCTGGGACCTTGAGCAGGATTTCGATTCGATCGCGCCCTATACGATCGAGGAGGCCTATGAGGTCGCCGACGCGATCGCGCGCAGGGACTGGGACGGGCTGAGAGGCGAGTTGGGCGATCTGCTTTTCCAGGCCGTCTACCACGCGCAGATGGCCGAGGAGGCCGGGCATTTCGACCTTGCAGATGTGATCGCGGCGATTTCGGACAAGATGATCGCCCGGCATCCGCATGTTTTCGGCGATGCCGAGGAGCGCGATGCCGCCGCCCAGACCCGCGCCTGGGAGGCGCAGAAGGCCGCCGAGCGCGCGGCGCGGGCGCAGACCGGCGTGCTGGCCGATGTCCCTGTCGCATTGCCGGCCCTGATGCGTGCGGTCAAATTGCAGAAGCGTGCCGCGCGGGTGGGCTTCGACTGGCCCGAGGTGGGGCAGGTCGTCGACAAGATCGCCGAGGAGGCGGGAGAGTTGGTGGCGGCGCGCGACCGGCTGGGCCCGGCCGAGGTGGCGGAGGAGTTCGGCGATCTGCTGTTCGTCATGGCCAATCTCGCGCGTCATCTGGATGTCGACCCCGAAGCCGCCCTGCGTGCGGCGAACGAGAAATTCACGCGCCGGTTCCGCGCGATCGAGGACGCATTGGCGGCCCGGGGACGGCGGCCGGACGAGAGCGATCTGGCCGAGATGGACGCGTTGTGGAACGCGGCGAAGGCGGCCGAAAAGGGCCGCTAGGCCCTCGGCCCTTCAGTTTGGCACTATCGTTCCCGCAGCACCCGGCAGCGGGGCGATCCCGCCCCCCGTGCCCGCCAGCACCGGCCAGAGCGAGGCGACGAGCAGAAGCGCCATCGCCCGGTTGAAAAGCCGAAGCCGCGCGGGTTGGGCGATCAACCGCCGCGCGCCGAGGCCCAGCACCGTCCAGGCCGAGATGCAGGGCAGGTTCACCAGTCCGAAGACCGCCGCCACCCACAGGACCGCCGCCACTTCCTGCCCCGGGGCGTAGAGCGCGACGGCCCCTAGCGCCATGGTCCAGGCTTTCGGGTTGACCCATTGGAAGGCCGCCGCCTGAAGAAAGGTCAGCGGGCGCCCGCGGGGGGCCACCGATGGATCGGGCGGTTCGGCCTGGGCGATCCGCCAGGCGAGCCACAGCAGGTAGGCGACCGAGACCACCTGCAAGACCCGCTGAGCCGGGGGCCAGGCGGTGAAGATCCCCGCAAGCCCCAGCCCGACCAGCGCCACCATCAGCGTGAAGCCTATGCCAATGCCCAGCATATGCGGCACCGACCGCCGGAAGCCGAAATTCACCCCCGACGCCAGCAGCATCAGGTTGTTCGGCCCCGGCGTGATCGATGAGACGAAGGCAAAGGCCACCAGCGCAAGCAGCAGTTCAGCGGGCATCGGGAAACTCCGGTTCGGATGCAATCTTTACCCCGAGGCGCGGGATTGCGGATTGCGTTTCTTGCGAGCCCCTCGCTAGTATCGCAATCGATGAGCGAGATCGATGCCATTGGTGAGCGAATATTGCAGATCCTCTCACGCGAGGGTCGCATCGCGAATCTGGACCTCGCGCAACGGGTCGGCCTGTCGCCCTCGGCGTGTTTGCGGCGCGTGCAGGAGTTGGAACGCCGAGGGGTGATCGCCGGATATCGCGCCGTGCTTGACCCGGCGTGGCGCGGGATCGGGTTCGTGGCCTATGTCACCGTCGGGCTCTCGGTGCACACCAAATCCGCGCAGGAGGGCTTCGAGCGCGCCATGCATGCCGCGCCGCAGGTCCGCGAATGTCACAACACCACAGGCGCGGTCGAATACCTGCTGCGGGTCGAGGTGGCGGACCTTGCCGCCTACAAGCACTTTCATACCGAGGTGCTGGGGACGTTGCCGCAGGTCTCGGCGCTGACCACCTATGTCGTGATGGGCTCACCCAAGGACGAACGGGCCTGAGAGGGGTTTCGCCGGCGGCCGGAAAATGCACATGTCGGGCCGTCGGCAAGGAGTGACGGAATGGGTGGATTCGAACGCTACCTCTCGGTCTGGGTGGCACTGTGCATCCTGGCGGGTGTGCTTCTGGGCAATGCGTTGCCGGCGGTGTTCGGCGTGCTCGCAGGGCTGGAATACGCCTCGGTCAACCTGGTCGTCGCGGTTCTGATCTGGGCGATGGTCTACCCGATGATGGTGGCGGTGGATTTCACCAGCCTGCGCGATGTCGGCCGTCGCCCGCGTGGTCTGATCATCACCGTGACGATCAACTGGCTGATCAAGCCCTTCACGATGGCCGCCCTTGGCGTGCTGTTCTTCCAATACGTCTTCGCCGATCTGATCGACCCGGCGGATGCGGGCCAGTATATCGCGGGGCTCATCCTGCTGGGGGCGGCCCCCTGTACAGCGATGGTCTTTGTCTGGTCGCAACTGACGAAGGGGGATCCGAACTACACGCTCGTTCAGGTCTCTTTGAACGACGTGATCATGATCTTCGCCTTTGCGCCGATCGTGGCCCTGCTGCTGGGCCTGACCGAGATCAGCGTCCCGTGGGAAACACTGGTCCTGTCGGTTGTCCTCTATGTTGTCATCCCGCTGATCGCAGGCGTGCTGACCCGGGCCGCCTTGATCCGCGGCGGCGGGGACACGGCGGTTTCCGACTTCACCGCGCGGATCAAGCCGGTTTCGGTCTCGGGGTTGCTGCTGACCGTGATCCTGCTTTTCGGCTTCCAGGGGCATGTGATCCTTGAAAACCCGCTCCTGATCGTCCTTCTGGCGACGCCTATCGTGATCCAGTCCTATGGGATCTTCGCCATCGCCTATGCCTGGGCCTGGGCCTGGCGGGTGCCGCACAAGGTCGCCGCGCCCTGTGCGCTGATCGGCACGTCCAATTTCTTCGAACTGGCCGTCGCGGTGGCGATCGGGCTCTTCGGGCTGAATTCCGGTGCGGCGCTGGTCACGGTGGTCGGTGTGCTTGTCGAGGTGCCGGTGATGCTGTCGCTGGTGGCTTTCGCCAACTACACGCGCGAACGCTTTCCCGCCACCTGAGCCGGGCATGGACCTGCCGGGATGGCTGCGCTATCAGGCGGGAAACCCAGCTTAGAGGCGCGCATGTCCGGCACCGGCACCCCGATCCCGATGATCTCCGAAGCCTCTGGCCCGCTGACCGGCGTGGCCGAGGTGCCGGGCGACAAATCGATCAGCCACCGTGCGCTGATCCTCGGGGCGCTCTCGGTCGGTACCACGCGGATCACCGGACTGCTTGAAGGGCAAGACGTCCTTGATACTGCCGCGGCGATGCGGGCCTTTGGCGCGACCGTCACCCGGCACGGACCCGGCGCCTGGGAGGTGCAGGGCGTTGGCGTCGGTGGCTTCGCCGAGCCTGAGCGGGTGATCGATTGCGGCAATTCCGGCACTGGCGTTCGGCTGATCATGGGGGCGATGGCGACAACGCCGATCGCCGCAACCTTCACCGGCGACGCGAGCCTCAATCGGCGGCCGATGGGCCGCGTGACCGATCCGCTGGCGCTGTTCGGTGCGCAGGCCTGGGGCCGCTCGGGCGGGCGGCTGCCGATGACGGTGATCGGCGTGATCGACCCGGTGCCGGTGCGCTACACGCTGCCGGTCCCCTCGGCTCAGGTGAAATCGGCGGTGCTGCTGGCCGGCCTCAACGCACCCGGCCAGACCGTCGTGATCGAACCCGAGGCGACGCGCGACCATACCGAACGGATGCTTCGCGGCTTCGGCGCCGAGGTCGCTGTCGAGGACACCGCCGAGGGGCGGGTGATCACTCTGACCGGCCAGCCGGAACTGCGCTCTCAGGCCGTGGCCGTGCCGCGCGACCCGTCCTCGGCGGCCTTCCCCGTCTGTGCGGCGCTTCTGGTTCCGGGGTCGGAAATTACCGTGCCGGGTGTCAGCCAGAACCCCACCCGCAACGGTCTTTTCGCGACGCTCGTCGAAATGGGCGCGGACCTGACCTTCGAAAACCCACGCGAAGAAGGGGGCGAACCCGTTGCCGACTTGCGCGTGCGCTTCACCGGTGCGTTGAGAGGGATCGAGACGCCGCCCGAGCGCGCCGCCAGCATGATCGACGAATTCCCCGTTCTCGCCGCCCTTGCCGCCTGCGCCGAAGGGGCGACGATCATGCGCGGCGTGAAGGAACTGCGCGTCAAGGAGAGCGACCGGATCGACGCCATGGCCCGCGGGCTCGAGGCCTGCGGCGTGCGGATCGACGAGACGGAGGACACGCTGACCGTCCACGGGAGGGGCGCGGGCGGCGTGCCCGGCGGGGCCACCGTCGAAAGTCGGCTCGACCACCGGATCGCCATGTCGTTCCTGGTCCTCGGGCTTGCCGCGCAGGCGCCCGTCCGCGTCGATGACGGCAGCCCCATCGCCACGTCCTTTCCGGACTTCCTGCCGCTTCTGACAGGTCTCGGCGCGCGGCTGGTTTAATCCCTTCACGGGCCTTGAACTGCGTGTGAAATCAAGAGTTTGCTATTCTCACACCACTGGTGTGTGATCGGTGCGGAACCTATCTCCACTGCGCGGGCAGGGATCAACGCCCCCGACCCGCGGATCAAACAGGAGGTACACAGACATGATGACCAAGAAACTCGCTCCGGTCCTTGCGGCCACCTTCGCCCTGACCCTTGCCGCCGCGCCGGCTTTCGCGGGCTATGATGGCGACGACATGATCAACGCGCGCCTTGGCGAGCTGGGCATCGAGGCCGAGCTCATCGCCGAACTGTCAGACGAGCAGCGGGCCCAGATCGCAGAGCTGCTGGACGCCGATCACGACGAGGCCGAACTGCGCGCCGCCATCGATAACGTCCTCGACGATCAGGCCGACGGCTGAGATCGTAGCGCGCCCGCCGACCAGCGGGCGCGCATCCCTGGCCGGATGGCTGCCCATCGGCATTGATCCCCGATCCTGGCTCGTCTAAGTCCCGGGAATGACCGGGCAGATCCTGACAGACAAAGCATTGGCGCAGCACTTCACCGTCGCCATCGACGGCCCGGCTGCGGCGGGCAAGGGCACCATCGCCCGCGCGGTGGCGCGGCATTTCGGTTTCGCCCATCTCGATACGGGCCTTCTCTATCGTGCGGTGGGCGCGAAAGGCGGTGATCCGGTTGCGGCAGCGCGCAACCTGACCGAGGCGGATCTGGCCCGCGACGATCTGCGCAGCCTCGGTGCAGGCGAGGCCGCAAGCCGCGTCGCCGCGATCCCCGAGGTGCGCGCGGCCCTTGTCGCGTTCCAGCGCGACTTCGCCGCGCGATCCGGTGGCGCTGTCCTGGACGGACGCGACATCGGCACCGTGATCTGCCCCGGCGCCGAGGTGAAAATCTTCGTCACGGCCCGACCCGAGATCCGCGCCCGCCGCCGCTGGCTCGAAACCGGCGGACCAGAGACCCCCGAGAGCTTTGAAACCGTCCTTGCCCAGGTTCGCGCGCGCGACGACCGCGACATGAACCGCGCCGACGCCCCGCTGCGTCCGGCCGGGGATGCGCTGATCCTCGACACTTCGGATCTGGACATCGACGCTGCCGTGACCCGCGCCATCGAGATCGTCGCCGAACGGCGCGGCGAGCGCTGAACAACCCTCTCGGTGCGCCACGCCTCGTGCGGCAAGCGCCATATTCCCGCGGAGCGGTGGAACCCCGTCAAGGGCCTCGCCGGCGGCCATTGGCCGCCCGGGCAAGGACCCCTCGATGGGGTCCGCGACCGGCCTCCGTCGCCGGGACCGATCAATCCCTTGGTGGCGTTTCCGCCTCCGGGCGCTCGCGCCGGTGCGCGTCCAGTTCGCGGGTGGCCTTATCTGCCTGCGCCGCGCTCAGGGCCGTTTCGGCCTTCGTGCGGCCATGCCGCGCGGCATTGGCATCGCCCTCCCGTCGCGCCGCCGCCCGCGCCGCCTGCTTGCGGCGCAGGCGCAGGTTGACCACCTTTCCGCTCACGCGCGCGCCTGCCGGCGGACCGCACCCAGCGCGACCAACCCGGCCAGAAGCATCCAGACCCCGGCCGGCAACGGGATCGGTGCAACCAGCGCGCGGACCTCGCTGCCCAGTCGAGCATGGACCGGGGCGCTTGGGTGCTCCTGATCGAAGAAGGCGCGATCGTTCGGATCCAGGCACAAGGTCGCATCGACCAGGCAGGCTTCAAGCGATCTGACGCCGAAATTCGTCGGCGTCGCCACCAGTTCATCGAAGAGGGCTGCGACATCAAATCGACGCAGGTTTACCCCTGCAACCGTGCCGGCGGCCAGTTCGGCATTGAATGCCCCCGAGACCGTGCTGGCCAGCATCTGGGCAGGCGTGCCGAAAAAGCGGGGGATCTGCCCCAGGTCCGGCAGGTTGAACAGCACCAGATCACGGATACCCGCAGGCGCCAGAACGCTCAGACTGTCGAGCAGTTGCTGTGCGACGGCCTGCGCCGCGCCGATCGCCGCCAGGGTCGCCAGCCCAGCGTCCGCGCCGCCGCCGATCTGGGTTAGGGTGTTCGAAATGATGTTAAAGGAATCGTTCGCTCCCAGCCAGACCATCGCCACCGAGCGCGCGGGCACGCCAGTCGGCGCATCGAGCGCGAAGCGTCCCAACTGGTCGGTCAGGTTTATCGGCAGGTCGCTCGCCGGCAGACCGGGCGCCGCCGGCGTGGGCGTGACCACCCTCGCGAAGGCGAAGGCATAGTTCCTGAAAGGCAGCCCCGCTCGCGCGAAGTCGGCTTCCAGGTAATCCGCCCAGACCGGTCCGTTGGAAACCCGCCCCTCGAAATAGGGGAAACCGGGCTGGCCTGTGCCAGTCAGTGCCTCCGTAAGGGCGAAGAAATTGCCCGGATCGGACAGGCTGTCGCCGAAGACATAGGCCGCCTCGTAGCGAACCGGCTCGGCTGCGGCCGGCGGCGCTTCGAGCGTCAGCAGACCGAACGCCATGGCGGCGCTGGTAACCAGTCCAAGAACAGTCGACTTCATCGTCATCTCCCCGGTGCGTTGACCATTCTCGACGTTACCCGAGAATGGCCGCGCAACCAGAGAGATTCTGAGCCAGCCCTCAACTCTACCTGGGACGAGTTCAGTCCTTCGGTCCGATCATATCCTCGGGTCGGACGATTCTGTCGAAGGTTTCGCCATCGACGAAGCCAAGTGCGATCGCTTCCTCCCTCAGGGTGGTGCCGTTCTTGTGGGCGGTCTTGGCGACCTTGGTGGCGTTGTCATACCCGATATGCGGGGCAAGGGCGGTGACCAGCATCAGCGATTCGCGCATCAGTTTGCCGATGCGTTCGACATTCGCTTCGGTGCCAGCGACCATGTTGTCGGTGAAGCTGGACGCCGCGTCGCCGAGGAGCTGCATGGACTGGAGCACGTTGTAGCTCATCATCGGGTTGTAGACGTTGAGCTCAAAATGCCCCTGCGAGCCGGCAAAGCCCACCGCGGCATCGTTGCCCATCACATGCGCGCAGACCATCGTCAGCGCTTCGGACTGGGTCGGGTTCACCTTGCCCGGCATGATCGAGGAGCCTGGCTCGTTCTCCGGCAGGATCAGCTCACCAAGGCCCGACCGAGGGCCAGAGCCGAGGAGGCGCATGTCATTCGCGATCTTGAACAGGCTCCCCGCAACCGTCTTCAGAGCGCCCGAGAACATAACCATCGCGTCATG
>CAZKSE010000107.1:0-12620 GCA_964555305.1 uncultured Rhodobacter sp.
AGATATCGAGTTCGACCTTGATGTCGCCCAGCCGCGTGCCGGAAACCCTGAGCGTCCGCGCCGTTTCATGCACGGGGCGGCCACCCCAGGTTCCCGCGACGACATGCCCGGCGGTCTCCACCGAGAGGCCGGCGAACTCGATCTCGATCCCGGTGGCGCGCAACTGTCCATCGGCGCGACGGGGGCGCGGCAGAGGCCAGAAACGGCCCCTGTCGAGCCGGGCGGTGACACCCGAGATGGCGGGATCGGCGTGCTGCACGGTGCCTCTGTCCGGGGATGATGCTATCGATGTTCCGCTGCCGGGCGAGGGGCTGCCTGCAGCCGGCGGCGCAACCGATACCGAGTCACTTGAAACGCTTGGTGGCGTTCTGGAAACCCTCGTTGATGATCTTCCAGGCGTCGACGAAGCTGTTGCTCATGTCGTCCCAGGCGTTCTCGGATGCGGCGCGGGCCTCGCGCATCTTGTCTTCGGCCTCGTCCCGGCGCTGGCGCATTTCCTTGATCTGTTCCTCATAGCGAATGCGCGAGTCGGCTGGGGCCTTCTTGGCTTCGGCCTGCATCTTGTCGATCTGGGCATTCCAGGCATCGAGCTGGGCCTTGATCTTGTCGACATAGGCTTGGCGGTCCATATGGTTGCCCTCCTGGTAAGGTTCGGATCAGTTTCGCACAAACCGGCGAAACGTCAAATCCCCGTCGGCGGGAAGCGGAGGGAATGTGCGGCGCGCGATTGTTGTCATCTTGGTTGTCCTGGCCCTGGCCTTCGGGGCGGTCTGGCGGGTGCCTGTGTTTCTTCCGTCGCTGACCGACGCCGCGCCAACCCTTCCAGAAGGCGAACAGCGCGTATTCGGATACGCAACGCTGACCAATCCGCTCGTGCGCAGCGTTGTCGCTGGAAGCTGGCTACCCGGCGAGCCGGCGACGCTTAAGGGCTGGGAGCGGGTGGGACGGCACTTGCGCGAGGATCCGGAGGCGACGGTCGAGGGGGTGGTTTTCGCCGTCTCGCCGCGTGCGTTTGAGCGGCTGGATCGCTACGAACGCGCGGGCGAACGCTATCTGCGTGTCCGAAAGGAATTGGTCGACGGTTCCGAGGCCTGGGTCTACCGGCTGATCTATTGGGAGGGCGGGCGCTAGTCGGCGCCATGAGTCGGGATCTTCACCGTCTCGCCGCAATGTTTGCAATGGACGGCGTCGGGGTCGTGACGATCCAGTCCGCAACTGGTGCAGCGAAAGGTGACTTTCGTCGGCACGAAGATCGCCCGGGCCAGCCGGAAGAAAAGCGCCACCCCCATGATCATCATGAAGACCGAGAGGAGCCTTCCCCAGGATGAGGTCATGGAGATGTCTCCGTAGCCCGTGGTGGTCAGGGTGGCGACGGTGAAATAGAGCGCGTCGACATAGGCGCCGTAGCCCGGTTCGGCATCGAAGTGGACGACGAAGACGATCGAGGCAGAGACCAGGATGAATACCAGCAGGTTGACCGCCGCCACGATCGCCTGCTCGTGTTCGCGGAAGAAGGCGATGTCGCGTCGCAGGTCGAGAAGCACCTGGTAGGAGTGGATCAGCCGCAGCGCCCGAAGGACCTTGAGGAATGCCAGGTTGGTCCCGATGATGGGTTCGGCGATCAGCGACAGGATAACGATGATATCGGCGAAAGTGTAAACTTGGCGAAGCAAGCGCCGCGGGTCGGGCGCGCTCCAGACGCGGGCGGCAAGATCGCTCAGGATCAGCGCGCCGATCAACGCCTCGGCCAGAAAGATTCCGCCGGTCGGTGTCAGCGGCGCCGTGGCGATGAAGAAGGCAATCGTCACGAGGTCGAGCGCGATCAACGCATAGCGAAAGCGCGCCGCCGCCTTGCTGCGCCCAAAATAGAGATTGGTCAGCCTGTCCTTCAGCGCCATTTCTTACCCGCTTTGCCGCAAGGATGCCCGCTTCGCGCGGGCATGTCACGGGGGCGCTTACCAGCGGTCAGGGCCACTATCGGCGAATTGCGCCATCAGGAAGTCGATGAAGGCACGGACCTTCGGCTGGGTGAACCGGCCCGGCGGATACACGGCGAAGATGCCCAGCCGTGTTTTCGGAAGATCGGGCATGACATCCACGACTTCTCCGCGCTCCATGGCCTGATGGTACAGGAAGCTCGGCAGATAAGCGATGCCAAGCCCCCGGATCGCGGCATTCATCAGGGACTGCCCGTCGTTGATCGAGAGAAGCCCCGCACCGCGCACCTGCCGTTCCTCGCCGGAGGGGCCGATCAATCGCCAGAGATTGGCGCTTGCGTGGTTGCCATGGTGCAGGAGACGGTGCTGTGACAGATCCTCGATCCGTTGCGGCCGTCCGTGCTGTTGCAGATAGTTGGGCGACGCGATCAGTCGCCGCGTCGTTTCGGTGATCTTGTGGCTGCGAAGACTCGAATCCTCGGCCTCGCCCACGCGCACGGCCATGTCGAAGCCTTCCGAGATGAGTTCCACATAGCGGTTGTTCAGCACCATCTGCACGCTGACTTCGGGGCATTCGGCAAAGAATGCGTCCAGAACTGGCGAGAGCAGCGTGACTCCGAAGTCGGTTGCCACCGAGATCCGCAACACGCCCGATGGCGCGGATTGCATCGCGGTGACGATGCGATCGGCCTCGCCCGCGTCGGTCAGCACGCGCCGCGCCCGATCATAATAGACCAACCCGACCTCGGTGGGGCTGACCCGCCGCGTGGTCCGGTTGAGTAGCCGGGCGCCCAGCCTCGCCTCGAGAGAGGAGACATGTTTCGATACGGCCGATTTGGAGATTCCTAGCTTGCGGGCCGCATCGGTGAATCCGCCATGGTCCACCACGGCCGCGAAGGCTTCCATCTCGGTCAAACGGTCCATGATCGCTCTGTGCTGATTCCGGAAACAACTTGTTTCCATTAGACCGTTGAATTCCGGCATCATTAAGAGCAGGTCGGGGCATGGTTAAGGCAAGATCATGACGATTTTCCGCCAATCTGCCGCATTTGCCCTATTTTGGCCACAATTCGTTGCCCCCGAGGGGCGAGAATGCCTGTTGCGTGCCGCATTGGCCACGCTTTGAGATCAAAGCGTGGCGGCCAGCCTTGCGCCCTGGTCGATAGCGCGCTTCGCGTCCAACTCGGCCGCCACATCCGCCCCGCCAATAACGTGAACGCGTTTACCATGTCCGGCCAGATCGTCGGCCAGCGTGCGCAGACTTTCCTGTCCCGCGCAGAGCACGATGGTATCCGCCTCGATCAGTTCCTCGCCCTTCTCGGTAGCAATGACCATCCCGGCTTCGGTGATGGCGCGGTATTCGACGCCGCCCAGCATCTTCACGCCGCGCGCGGCCAAGCTCGCGCGGTGGATCCAGCCGGTGGTCTTGCCCAGCCGCTTGCCTGGTCTTTCGGCCTTGCGCTGCAGGAGCGTGACCTGGCGTGCGGCTGGTGGGGGCGCGGGTTCGGCCAAACCGCCGGGACTGTTGGCGGGGTCGGTAACGCCCCATTCGCGTTTCCACTCGTTCAGGTTCAGTGTCGGGCTTTCGCCTTCTTGGGTCAGGAATTCGGCGACGTCGAAACCGATCCCGCCGGCCCCGATGATCACCACGCGACCACCGACTTTGGCGCCACCGCGCAGCACCTCGACATAGCTCAGAACATGGGGCGCGTTCTGGCCGGCGATCTGCGGTTCGCGCGGGCTGACACCGGTGGCGACGATGACCTCGTCAAAATCGCGCAGGGCTTCGGCATTGGCCTCGGTTCTCAGATGCACCGACACCCCGGCTCGCGCAACCATACGCTCGAACCAGTCGACCAATCCGTGGAACTCTTCCTTGCCAGGGATGACCCTTGCCATATTGAGCTGCCCGCCGATCCGGTCGTCGCGTTCAAAAAGGCTCACCCGATGACCCCGCTGCGCGGCGACCAGCGCCGCCATCATGCCCGCGGGTCCCGCGCCCACCACGGCCACGGACTTGGGATTTTCGGTGGGCAGATAGTTCAGTTCGGTCTCATAGGCCGCGCGGGGATTGACGAGGCAGGTCGAAATCTTTCCGGCGAAGGTGTGATCGAGACAGGCCTGATTGCAGGCGATACAGGGCGCGATCTCGTCGCTGCGGCCCTCGGCGGCTTTCTTCACGAACTCGGCGTCGGCAAGGAACGGCCGCGCCATCGAGACCATATCGGCGCATCCTTCGGCCAGTACCGCTTCGGCCACGTCGGGGGTGTTGATCCGGTTGGAGGTGATGACCGGGATGCCGACCTCGCCCATTAGTTTCCGCGTGACCCAGGCAAAGGCGCGTCGCGGCACCGAGGTCGCGATGGTCGGCACCCGCGCCTCGTGCCAGCCGATCCCGGTGTTGAGGATCGTGGCGCCTGCGCCCTCGACTGCTTCGGCCAGTTGCAGCACTTCCGCCCACTTCTGCCCATTCGGCACCAGATCCAGGAGCGAGATCCGGTAAATGATGATGAACTCCCGGCCCACCGCTGCGCGCACCCGGCGAACGATCTCGACGGCAAGGCGCATTCGGTTGGCGTAATCGCCACCCCAGCGATCGTTGCGCCGGTTGGTATGCAGGCTGAGGAACTGGTTGATCAGGTAGCCTTCGGACCCCATCACCTCGACCCCGTCATAGCCCGCCTCCTTGGCGCGCAGAGCCGCCGTGGCGAAATCGGCAATCTGCTTCTCGATACCGTCCTCGTCCAGTTCCCGCGGGACAAAGGGGGCGATCGGCGCCTTGATGGCCGAGGCGCTGACACAATCCTTGCCGTAGGCATAGCGGCCGGCATGCAGGATCTGCATGGCGATCTTGCCGCCCGCCGCGTGAACCCGATCAGTGACCCGTCGGTGGTTGGCGATGTCCGCGTCCGTGAAAAGCCCCGCGGCGCCGGGAAAGACCGCGCCCTCTGTATTCGGCGCCATGCCGCCGGTGACGATCAGCGCCGCACCCCCGGCCGCGCGTTCGCCATAGTAGCGCGCCACGCGTTCCCAGTTCCCGCGTTCCTCAAGGCCGGTATGCATCGACCCCATCAGCACGCGGTTCTTCAACTGCGTAAACCCCAGGTCCAGCGGGGCAAGCAGGTGCGGGTAGGGCATGGCGGTCATGGCGGGCCTCCGGTGCTGCGTTCGGGCGTCAGGGTTACGAGATGCGTCCGGTTTGTCACGCCGAACCTTGCGTCAGCCGGGATTGGCGGCGCGCATCCGGGCGACGAAGTCTTGCAGGATGCTCAGACCTGCGGCGCGCGTGCCGGACGTGCCGCGGACATCCAGGACCGAAAGCGATACTACACGCGCGCCCACTGGCAGGACTGCCCGCCAGTAACCGGGTGCAAACGTCTCGGGCGTGCTGGCGTCCTCTATCCGCAGCCAGACCGCGCCGCTCTCGATCCGCGATTCAACGATCCGCACATCCTCGGCGCGGCCGGACCGGCTCAGATATCCCCGTCCCATTTCGCCGGTGACGGTCTCCATCAACGCGGACAGGTTCGCGGCGCCGGTGGCGGCCTCAGCGGGTAACGCGGTGACAGTAGCACCGAGGACAGGGCGCCGCCGCTCGTTGTTCCGGCAACGGATCAGAAGCACGAAGGCTTCGCTATCCCCTTCGACGGTCGAGCGGCTGTCGATGCAATAGCCTTCAGGGCCGGTCACCGTTACGCTACCGCCGAGGACCGGCAGGATCGCTGGGCCCGGAACCGCATCGCGGCTGGAAAAGCGCGAAAGCGGCGCCGCTTCGAAACAGCCCGCAAGGAACAGAAGCAACGTCGCCGGAAGCCAGAAGCTCGGGATGCGGCGCGTCTCAGAGGTCCATGTAGACATGCGCCTCAGCACCCCCGCCGGGATGCGTGACCGCCCCCTGACGCGCGCCGCCCACCAGTTGCGCATATTTCCAAAGCGCGCCGGTCGCATAGATCGTCGGACGCGCACCCTGCCAATCGGCCTTGCGCTTGGCAAGCTCATCGTCCGACAGATCGACCGACAGTTCCCCCTTGATGGCGTCGATGGTGATCATGTCCCCATTCTTCAGCAGCGCGATCGGTCCGCCATGAGCCGCTTCAGGGCCGACGTGGCCAACACAGAAGCCCCGCGTCGCACCGGAAAAACGCCCGTCGGTGATGAGCGCCAGCTTCTTGCCCATCCCTTGGCCCGAGAGCGCCGCAGTCGTCGCCAGCATCTCGCGCATGCCGGGGCCACCGGCGGGACCCTCGTTGCGGATCACGATGACCTCGCCTTCCTCGTATTCGCGCGCCTTGACGGCGGCAAAGGCGTCCTCCTCGCATTCGAAGACACGCGCCGGGCCCGAGAAGACCTGCTCGGTCTCGCTCATCCCCGCGACCTTCACGATGGCGCCGTCGGGGGCCAGGTTGCCTTTCAGGCCGACCACACCGCCGGTCTTCGTCAGCGGGGATGCCGCGGGATAGATGACCCGGCCGTCGGCTTCGCGCTCGACCAGGTCCAGCTCCTCGCCCATGGTGCGGCTGGTGGCCGTCATGCAATCCTCGTGGATGAGGCCGAGCTTGCGCAGTTCCTTCATCACGACCGGCACGCCGCCCGCCTCGTAAAGGTCCTTGGCGACGTATTTCCCGCCCGGCTTCAGGTCGACGAAATAGGGTGTGTCGTGGAAGATGTCGCAGACGTCGAACAAGTCGAAATCGATCCCCGCCTCATGGGCAATCGCCGGCAGGTGAAGCCCGGCATTGGTCGAGCCCCCGGTGCAGGCGACGATCCGCGCGGCATTCTCCAGGCTTTTGCGGGTGACGATATCGCGGGCCCGTATGTTCTTCTCGATCAGCCGCATCACGGCCTCGCCCGAGGCCTCGCCATACTGGTCGCGGCTCTCGTAGGGTGCGGGCGCGCCCGAGGAATTGGGCAGCGCCAGGCCGATCGCCTCGCTGACGCAGGCCATAGTATTTGCGGTGAACTGACCCCCGCAGGCCCCGGCACTGGGGCAGGCCACCCGCTCCAGGATGGCGAGTTCGGCATCCGAGTAGTTGCCCGCTTGATGCTTGCCCACGGCCTCGAAGACGTCCTGCACCGTCACGTCCTGCCCGTTCAGCCGCCCCGGCAGGATCGAACCGCCATAGATGAAGACCGAGGGCACGTTCAGCCGCACCATCGACATCATCATTCCCGGCAGCGACTTGTCGCAGCCCGCCAGCCCCACCAGCGCATCATAGCAATGTCCGCGCATCGTCAGCTCGACCGTATCGGCAATCGCCTCGCGGGAGGCCAGCGAGGAGCGCATCCCCTCATGCCCCATCGCTATGCCGTCGGTCACCGTGATGGTGGTGAATTCGCGCGGGGTGCCGCCGCCCTTCTTCACGCCCATCTTGACGGCCTGCGCCTGACGGTTGAGCGCGATGTTGCAGGGCGCGGCCTCGTTCCAGCAGGTGGCGACGCCGACCCACGGCTGGTGGATCTCTTCCTCGGAAATCCCCATCGCGTAGAAATAGGACCGATGCGGCGCGCGCGCAGGCCCCTCGGTCACGTGGCGACTGGGCAGCTTCGACTTGTCGAAACGCTGGTTGTTCATGGTGGTCCCTCCCGGCAACTGGCTGACGGAAGGGATAAAGAATGCACCTGCGGGGGGCAAGGTGGCAAAGCATTCTCCGCGGGGGTGCGAAATTCCCGTCGACAAAACCCATTTCCGCCGCTATCCGAGACGCATGATCGAATGTCTTGCAGACCCTTCCTTCCTGCGACGCCGACGCCTCCGTGGCTGACGGCCGATCCTGACTGCCCCTTCATTCCTTACGTTGACTTGTCCCGGCGGCTTTGGCACCTCTGGGCTCTATCTCGGGGACCTGCGATGATTTCCTCTGTTCTGCCCACCTATAATCGGACACCCCTCACCTTCGTGAAGGGCGAGGGTTCCTGGCTGATTGAAGCCGATGGCCGACGTTTCCTGGACCTTGGGGCGGGGATCGCAGTGAACGCCTTGGGTCACGCCCATCCCGCACTGGTGGAGACGCTGAGCGAGCAGGCGGCCAGGCTTTGGCATGTTTCCAACCTCTACGAAATTCCGGAGCAGAAGGCGCTGGCCGATGCGCTGGTCGATGCAACCTTTGCAGACAGCGTCTTCTTCACCAATTCCGGCACCGAATCCGCCGAGTTGGCGATCAAGATGATCCGCCGGTTCTGGCATGACGCGGGCGAAGCGCGGCCCACCATCCTCACCTTCGAAGGGGCTTTCCACGGCCGCTCCACCGGCGCCATCGCCGCGGCGGGGTCCGAGAAGATGGTCAAGGGGTTCGGCCCCCTTATGCCCGGTTTCAAGACCCTGCCCTGGGGCGATCACGAGGCGTTCGAGGCCGCGATGGACGACACCGTCGCCGCGGTGCTCATCGAGCCGATCCAGGGCGAAGGCGGCATCCGCCCGTTGCCCGAGGTCTGCCTGAAGGGCCTGCGCGCCGCCTGCGACCGCACCGGCGCGCTTCTGGTCCTGGACGAGGTGCAATGCGGCATGGGCCGGACCGGGCGCCTTTTCGCGCATGAATGGTCAGGCATTTCGCCCGATATCATGATGGTCGCCAAGGGGATCGGGGGGGGCTTCCCGCTGGGCGCGGTCCTGGCCAATGAACGCGCGGCCGCCTGCATGACGGCGGGCACGCATGGCTCGACCTATGGCGGCAACCCGCTGGCGTGCGCCGTCGGCCTGAAGGTGATGCAGATCGTCGGCGATCCCGCCTTCCTGTCCGAGGTCAACCGCAAGGGCGCGCTTCTTCGGCAGAAGCTCGAAGGGCTGGTCGCCGCGCATCCCGATACCTTCGATTCCGTGCGCGGTTCGGGGCTGATGATGGGCATCAAATGCGCGCGTCCGAACACTGACCTGGTCGCCGCCGCACGGAATGCCGGCCTTCTGGTCGTGCCGGCGGCGGACAACGTGATCCGCCTTCTGTCGGCGCTCAACATCCCCGACGACGACCTGGCCGAAGCGGTCACCCGCCTTGAGCAGGCCGCGCAAACGCTGGAAGCCGATTGATCCGCATCGGCATTCGTCACAACATCCCGGGGGGTGCAGTCGCCGCAGGCGAACAAGGGGGCAGCGCCCCACCCTCCGATCCCGGAAGGACCCGCGCATGAATCATTTTCTGGACATCCATACCACCGACCCTGCCGCCTTGCGGGCGATGATCGACCAGGCCCAGGCGATGAAGGCCGCACGCAACGGTCGCGGTCGGGCGGCGGCCGACGACACGCAGCCGTTGGCGGGCAAGATGGTCGCGCTGATTTTCGAGAAACCCTCCACCCGCACGCGGGTCAGCTTCGATGTCGGCGTGCGCCAGATGGGCGGGCAGACGATGGTGCTCTCGGGGACCGAGATGCAACTCGGTCACGGCGAGACGATAGCCGATACGGCGCGGGTTCTGTCGCGCTACGTCGACCTGATCATGATCCGCACCTACGAGGAATCGGTGCTGCACGAGCTGGCCGAATACGCCGAGGTGCCGGTGATCAACGGACTGACGAACCGCACCCATCCCTGCCAGATCATGGCCGATGTCCTGACCTACGAGGAACATCGCGGCCCGATTGCCGGGCGCAAGGTCGTCTGGTCGGGGGACGGCAACAATGTCTGCGCCTCGTTCCTGCACGCCGCCGGGCAGTTCGGCTTCGACTTCACCTTCACCGGCCCGCCGCCCCTCGACCCCGAGGCCGAGTTCGTCCGCTTCGCTCGCGAGAGGGGCAGCAACGTGGAGATCGTGCGCGATCCCGCCGAGGCGGTTCTCGGCGCCGATCTGGTGGTGACCGATACCTGGGTCAGCATGCATGACAGCCAGTCCACCAAGGAGCGCCGTCACAACCAGCTGCGCCCCTATCAGGTCAACGAACGGCTGATGGCGGCGGCGAAACCCGACGCGCTTTTCATGCATTGTCTGCCCGCACACCGCGAGGACGAGGTGACGAATGCGGTGATGGACGGCCCCCAGTCCGTGATCTGGGACGAGGCCGAGAACCGGCTCCACGCCCAGAAGGCGATCATGCGCTGGTGCCTGGGGGTCTGAGCCCCGGCGCGAGCGACAGTGGCCGAGGGCGTGCAAATTTGCACGCCTCCACCTGTCTCGGAAATTACATGGAAATTTCCCGTTATTAACCGCAATGAAAGGTTCTCGCCATCCCCGAGAGGACTGGGGAGACCGTTCGGGCGTCAGCGCAGCGAGCGCGCAAACGCCCAGGTGGGTCCGGCGATACCTGTAATGCCAAAAACCGGCGTGCCCGTCGGCGCGCCGGTTTCCGTAGAGCAATCAGGCATGGCGATCAGGCCACCGCCATGCGCTTGCGGCGATGGTTTACCAGACCCAGAAGCCCGATGCCGCTGGCCAGCAGCGGCAAGCCGAACGGCAGCGGGATCGGGGATGGCGTGACCGACTTGGAGATATAGAAGCTGGTGCTGAGCGTCCCGATGCTGTTGGCGGTGAGGGTCACGAAGCCGTCCTCGCCAAGGCGGTCGCAGATTGCGTCGCCAATAAGCGCGAAGTCGCAGATTCCGATCTCTGCCAGCAAGGCGTCGATGGCCTGATCCGCGAGTGCGCCGATGTTGTCGTTCAGAAGGCCAAGGGCGAAGCCTTCGAGTCCGGCCAGCAGCTCACCGGCCGTGATACGGAGTTCGTAGTCCGCGGTGATCGTGTCCCGCGAATCTGACAGAACGCCGTCATAGGTGAACATTCCCTCAATCGAACCGAGGCTGCCGCTTTTCGATACCGTTGTGGCACCGGTTTCGAACTGGTCCTGAACGAGATCACCGAAGCTGAGCGGATGACCAAAGATCCATGAGCCGAAATCATACGCCATCACGTTGCCGAGCGGCATACGCTCGGTCGTATGCGTGGCGTCGAACAGTGTCGCGCCGGATGCAACCGGGATCGGAAGGTCCAGGTCGAACGATTGTGCGGGTACCGGAACCCCCGGTGTGACGCCCCCTTCACTGCACCCCAGAAAAGGTATGCAAAACGGAGGAATCTCGACCCCCGGTGTGGTGAAGGCGGGCGTGGACACGGTCACATTCGGGCTGAGCGTGACCGCGCCATGACCGACTGTTGCTTGATAGGTATATTTGCGGTCGCCGAGGGGCGGGCGCTGGTAGGTCGCGGTCGAGGTGCCGCGGATGATGAGCCCGTCGGCGAGGTTGAAGCTCGCCGTGCCGGTCGATTCGTATGTCGCCATCGGCGACGGGACCGTGGCGGCGGATGCCGCGCCGGCCAGGAGCGCGGCGGTGCCGGCCAAGATGAGTTGCTTCGAAACGCGTTTCATGGTGCCAATTTCACCCCTCGTGCTGAACAAGTTAACGAAGCATTAATCACAGCCTCGTGAGGGGCGGGCAAGCAAAAAGTTACCAAAAGGTTAATTTACAATCTGGAATTGAAGCGCGCTCCAAGACACACACCACACCCGGCGTGGCCGGGGTGTGCTATCTGCGTCCGTAATCTTGGGAATTCTGGAGAGTGCCTAGCCCTTCAGCCGGCGGTTCCGCGCCGCCAGAAGCTTCAGCCGCAGCGCGTTGAGCCGGATGAAGCCGGCCGCGTCCTTCTGGTCGTAGGCGCCGGCGTCGTCTTCGAAGGTGACATGGGCTTCGGAATAGAGGCTGTGTTCGGACCAGCGGGCGACCGTGCGCACCGCGCCCTTGTAGAGCTTCACACGCACCGTGCCGGTCACATGCTCCTGGCTGCGGTCGATCGCGGCTTGCAGCATCTCGCGCTCGGGGCTGAACCAGAAGCCGTTGTAGATCAGTTCGGCATAGCGGGGCATGAGGCTGTCCTTCAGATGGCCCGCGCCGGAATCGAGCGTGATCTGCTCGATGCCGCGATGCGCCTCCAGCAGGATGGTGCCGCCCGGTGTTTCGTAGATGCCGCGCGACTTCATGCCGACGAAACGGTTCTCCACGAGGTCGAGCCGGCCGATCCCGTGCGCGCCGCCCAGTTCGTTGAGCTTGGTCAGGATCGCGGCGGGCGACATCCGTTCGCCGTCGATGGCGACCGCATCCCCCTTCTCAAAGGCGATTTCCACCATCTGGGGGGTGTCGGGCGCATCCTCGGGGTGGACGGTGCGCTGGTAGACGTAATCCGGCGCCTCCTGGCCCGGATCCTCCAGCACCTTGCCTTCGGAGGAGGTGTGCAGGAGGTTCGCATCGACCGAAAAGGGTGCCTCGCCGCGCTTGTCCTTGGCGATGGGGATCTGGTGCGCCTCGGCAAATTCCAGAAGCTTGGTGCGGCTGGTCAGGTCCCATTCGCGCCAGGGGGCGATCACCTTGATGTCGGGATTGAGCGCATAGGCGGAAAGCTCGAACCGGACCTGGTCATTGCCCTTGCCGGTGGCGCCGTGGGCGACCGCGTCGGCGCCGGTCTCGGCGGCGATCTCCACCAGACGCTTCGAGATCAGCGGCCGGGCGATGGAAGTGCCCAGCAGATAAAGCCCTTCATAGAGCGCGTTGGCGCGCATCATCGGGAAGACGAAATCGCGCACGAATTCCTCGCGCACGTCCTCGATATGGATGTTCTCGGGCTTGATGCCCAGCATCTCGGCCTTGCGGCGCGCCGGCTCCAGCTCCTCGCCCTGGCCCAGATCGGCGGTGAAGGTCACCACCTCGCAGCCGTATTCGGTCTGCAGCCATTTCTGAATGATCGAGGTGTCGAGGCCACCTGAGTA
>CAZKSE010000108.1:0-12548 GCA_964555305.1 uncultured Rhodobacter sp.
AATAACCAAATTCCTACGTGAAATCAGTTGAATGCGCATTGTTCAGGCCGAACTCGTTATAGGCCGGCCAGTTCCTGGTCTTGTAGGCGGGGGGCATGGGTCTGCTCATGCCCTCCAGCTACCACACTGGATTCACGAGATGAATCCCTCACGGGATTTGTGCAACAGAGCCCTGTCAGGGGTTAATTCTGACCCGCCGGTTCGATACAATAGTTACAGTACCTCCGATTGGAGCGGGCATTATCAAAGTCATGTCGTACGACAAGATAACGGTGCGGAAAGCCCCGCCTAATGGTGGATCAAGAGCGACATTCAACCGATCGATGCTCCCGGCTTGAAAAGAACTCTGCACTTCAGCCTCGATCTTTTGGATCGTCTCCGCTGGATTGATCAGGATCATGCGCTGGACGCGATCCGCTGCTGAGTCCAGTCCGGCGCGAATGTGCAAACCCCGACCAAATTCGATGAGGCCAAGCAAAAGGAGAATAAGCGGTAACCCAATGAGGGCGAATTCTATTGCCGCCGCTCCACCCCTATCCGTGATGAATCGCCCCAACCTTCTCATCGGACCTGAACCGAAGCAGAGCGGATTATGTCGCGCGTTGGAAGCAGAAACCCCGAATATGCTCTGGTGCCAGTGATCTCGTAGAAAATCGCCGTTGCGCGGTTGCCCGCGCATGTCGTGTCCTCATCCATCCTTACGCTCAGATCATCTGGGCAAGCGTAAAGCCGTCTGACATTCCAATCGGTGAAGCAACGCCCCCCGTTCGGATCAACTGATGCCAGAACGTCGCAAACCGTGGATTTACCGGGATCACGCATTGCGACTTCCGCCCCATTCCGCACGGCTTGGTCCATCTTGAAGGATTCGTGGATTGCGAAGCCGATATCCGCAGTGGAAAGAACCGCCATGATCAGAACCGGGGCGATCACGGCAAACTCCACCGTTGCGCTGCCGGACGAGTTGCATTGTTTCCGGCGGAGATTCTGTGTCATTGCTCCCTCGAGAAAAGACGACGAAGCAACGACTTCGGCGCAGTGCTGGCCTTAGCCAACGGTCCACGCCCCACTATCTCGGTGATGAGCGCGTCGATCGACTGGACCACCTGGCATCTTGGCATGGTATCGCAAAGCAACTGGCCGGCCATTTCGCTGGATACCGCGGTTTCGTCGCACGGAAGAACAACAGAGATCTTCCGATCAAGGACCCGAGAAAAATCCTCTTGAGAGATTGCCGGCTTGCCCTTTGTCGGCATTCGGTTCAGGACTAAATGCGCGGGCGCATCGTTCGGGCGCAACTTCCGGATCATTTCCATGAGATTTCGTGAGTTTCTGAGGGACGGAAGATCTGGCGTTGCTACCACAACCACACGGTCAGCAGCCGTAATCGCCTCGACGGTTTGTGGTGCCCAGCCGCTGGGAAGGTCGAGTACGATGTAGCTTGCGATCCTCCGCGACTGCTCGATAAGGTGGCGCATGCCGTCGGGATCGGGCGATAATATCTGATCCAAACGATCCGGCGCGGCGAGAATTCCGAACCGCTTGTCGAGCCAGTACGTCAGGCGCTCAAGAACTTCACCGTCAAGATCATCGCGTTCCTTCAGCGCGTCACCGAGACTATGCGGTGGAGTGATGTCGAACTGCAACGCGGCCGTTCCGAAACCCATGTCGGCGTCTACAAGCAAGGTTGTGGCGTCGAACCGGCGCCGCAGAATCGCAGCTGCATTATGCGCCAGCGTTGACGAACCGACGCCGCCACGGGCACCCACAACCGCCACCACAAGCCCAAGATCTCTGGCGGCATCGTCTTCCAGCAATATCACCCCTAGACCGTCTAGAATGATGAGCGGCGTGATCGGGTGGACCAGGTAGTCACTGACGCCAAGCTTGGTTAACCGGCGATAGAGAAGAATGTCGTTGCGTTCGCCAATGATGACAAGCCGGGTGGTCGGCGGACAAAACTCGGCCAAAGCCTCGATTTGAAACTCTAACTTTTCGGAGCACCCCGACTCTTCGATTATGATAAGATCTGGGGGCGGATACTCGCGGTACCGATCAATTGCTTCCGCGAAGCCACCTCGGTGGACAAAGAACTCGCTGCGGACCGCGCGCCTGTCCTGCGCGGCATCATCTACGGCGGAAAGTATGCTGGGATTATTGGCGAAGACCTCGATGCGCGCCCTTGGCAAGACCGCCCGCGGCTGATGCTCGGCGGCTTTCGCAAGTACGTCTGCGTCTGTGCCGGCGGCATGTGGCCAAGCCAATGTTTCGCCTGCTGTCCCGACTACCTCTGAAGAAGTCGTCATTGGCTCCTCAGCCCAGTTGTGCGTTCCCGTGTCGGTGAGTTTCTGTCGGATCGTGCTCATCGCTCCTCCTTCACCGACGTGAGAATGGTTTGTGGAATGCCGGCGGAAATGATGGTGACTTCTCGTTGCCGCGACTGCAGCGGAGTGGACGCGTCTGCTCCCGATCCAGCATCCGCAGTCGCGGCGCCCGACTCTGATGATGCGCGCTCCTCGATTAGTGAAAGGTCGCCAATCTCGCTGAGGCCGAAGTCGTCCGCTGCGCGCAGGACCAAGGCGAGTTGTCCCGATGCGGCCGCCGCGAGCAAGATTTCAGCCTGCTCTGGTGTGGCCTCAAGTGTAGCTGTCCTTCCCGTCAGGTTCTGGCCATTCGCGCTGGCTGCTTGCGCGCTGTTTCGTGTGGTTTCGTCCACGACCAACGTGCTGCTTTCTAGCGTTGTCTGCCCAATCGCAAGGACCCTGACGTTGGTCAGAATCGTGCGGGTTGATCCGGTCTGCCGTCCGTCACCGTTAAAGTCTCGCACCACTGTGTGCAGCACATCGACCCGATCGTTGGGCAGAATGAATCCGCCCGCCGTCTTTTCCTCGCTGATAAGCAGGCCGATCCCCCGCTGTCCGGGTTGAAGAACCGTCGACAGAAATCCACCAACCCCGGTCGAGAGATGCTGCATCCGCACGGGTTCGGCGGCATAGAGATTGGACCGCAAAACGCGGCCCGCGAGTTCGTCGCGAGCATCGGGCTTCTCTTCTCTGAGAATCATTCCGGGGCTCACCTGTGCCGCGGGCCATGACGTCCAGGTCAAATGCTCGTGCTGCAGGGTCGCGCCGCGCAGCAAATCCAGATTGGCAGTGAGGACTTCTGTCCGCTCTTCCTCGACAAAGATCGTGACGGGCTCTGCCGGCTCGCGCCAAGTGGCGGTCAAAGCCAGCCAGCCCGCACCGGCACCGGCCACCAAGGCGATCATCACAACTAGCAGGCGCAACATAATGGGTATCCTCGGCTCAGTTCAGCAAGGCGGCGGACATTGCGACGGCGCCTGCTGGCGCCATTGCGACTGCATAAGGGACAGATATGGCTTCGGCCTCCAGGCGCTCACGCCAGCGTCCACCAACAAGAGCTCGTGCAGCGTTCCATCGGCTCAGCATCAGAAGCAGCGCCGCAAGCACTGCGCCGAAAAGCGCTGTGGCAAGTACAAAGACCAGACTGGCGTGCGGCCCAAGCCACAGTGCGGCCGCGGCGGCAAGCTTGGCGTCGCCCCCGCCGAGCCAGTTCATTTCGAACATGGCCCAGGTTACTGCAAGAACCACCGCCCCGGTCAGAAGCGCAATCGGAACCGCACTGAAGCCTGGCCCGAGGAAGCCCACCGCTAACGGCGCCGCTATCGCCATCGCTCCGGTCAACCAGTTCGGTATGCGCAGTTCTGCGACGTCATAAAGGGCCGCCAGTAGGCAAAAGCCGAAAAACAGGCCGGCGAACCCGATCGTGGGAAGTACTTCCATCCCGACTACTCCACCAGCGCGATCGTTTCCGCGACCGCAATACGACGGGTCCCCGCCGCAGAGCAGTTCACGGACAGCGACGAGTTCCCGCTGAACACGATCCGCCGCGTGACTATTTGCGTGCAGCCGTTCGACCCACTGTAGTTCCCTCTGTAGTCCAGATCCCCTGACGGTAGGTAAACCGCGCCGTTGAGCCTTGATCCGGCAGTTCCGTTGATCGTGTGCTGAGTGCCGACAGAGCCGCGCCCGCCGAAAAACAGGAGCCCTGCAAGGGGGCCGGTTTCCGGTGCGGCCAGTTCAAGCGTCGCGCCCCCGTTAAACCCGAGCCGGGCTCCATTGGCGAGGTAGAACGTCACCCCGCTGCCGACGACCGTGGTTTGCGCGTTGAGTGTAAGCTCTCCCCCGTCGATGATGTATAGACCAGGCGCGAATGTGACATTCCCTCTTGGATTCAAACCATTGCAGAACCTCATCGATTTCATGCCAAGGGCATGGTCCGTGGTGGGCGTCACTGTTGTCGCGTCGTTGTTCTTTCCAACGTCGCCGGATACGCAATCGCCGCTCACCTCCGGCTCACTCACGTCCGCATAGGGGTCGGGGATCACGGGCGCCTCTATGTTCGGCTTCGTGCAATTGGTCATCGTGAGCCCGCCGGTTGCATTCGCCCCGCCGACGCTATGCACGCAGCCCGTCGTCATACGAACGGCACCGCCCTGCATTTGAAATGCGTTACCCGCGTTCGAATTCGTGGCGACGTCGCAGCCGTCGAAGGTCACTTCCGCAGACCCCGCCACCTCAATCGCCATTCCCCCCGTAGGATCCAGGGAAAGCAGGCAGGCATCCCCTCCACCGCGAACCTCGGCGACGGCGCGTGCGGAGATCGCGACCGGATCGGGCGAGTAAATCAGAGTGAAGTAACGCGTTTGCTGGCGAAGCAATATCAACTCGACCGCGTTGCGGTTGTCTTGGCGAACGCCCCGAGAGGGAGGGTAATGAGGGTCCCACTCGTCACTCGGCTGCAGACCATTCGCTTCCGCTACCGCCCTGGCAGCGGGCCACATTTCATCCTCTTCCCGCCCGGACCTAAGCTGGACGGCTGCGGCATAGGCGGCGAGGTCGGCCGCCTGTTGCAGTTTGCGCTGAGTGAGATACCAGAAACTTGCCTCTGCGCCCAAGGCCATACCGCCGATCAAGACCGGAAAAGCAAGAGCCGCCATGATCGCAACCGCGCCGGAGGTGTCATTGGCGAATTTCCTCAACGAGCCGCGGGGCGGTAGCATTTTCCTTCTACTCTTCATGGTCACCCTCGCATCATCTGGATGATTGCCGGCGTCATGATCACGGCGAAAAGTACTGGCAGGAAAAACAAGATCATGGGCACCGTGAGCTTCGGTGGCAGTGCCGCAGCCTTCTTCTCGGCCGCCGCCATCCGCAACGCGCGACTTTCCTTCGCCAGAACGCGCAAGGCCTGTCCGACGGGCGTGCCATACCTTTCGGATTGGATGAGGCTGGTTACGACCGAGCGCACATCCTCGACATCGGTGCGCGCTGCCAGACGTCGATAAGCTCTTTGCCGGTCCTGAAGATAGGCCAACTCCGCCGTGGTCAGCGAAAGCTCTTCGCTCAGCGTGAGGCTCTGAACCGAAACTTCCTCGGCGACCTTGCCGAATGCCGCCTCGATCGACATACCGGATTCGACGCAGATCAACATCAGATCCATCGCGTCAGGCCAGTTGCGCTGTATTTCCGTCCGGCGCTTCTGGAGGCGGTTCTTGAGGAAGATGATCGGTCCCTGCCAGCCGACATAGGCAACCCCGACAACGACTAACGAGCGGATCGCCAGAGGTTGATCGACGAAGATCACGAAAGACGTGTAGAAAACCGCTGCCGCGGAAAGACCGACAGCGACTAGCACCCGCAGGGCGGTAAACTTGATCGCTGCTGCAGGCCCCCGGTAGCCCGCCTGATGGATCAGTTTCTGCGTCTTCGGGTTCTTGATCAGCCCCCCGAGATTCAGTTTCTCGACAATCGCGGTGTAAAGCCGTTTGGGTGCCGCGTGCCGCAGGCGTATCACCGCGTCCGTTTGTCCGTGACGTTGTTTCGCCGCTGTATCGCGCAGATGACGCTCCGTGCCGGCGGCGCGTCTCATTCTGTTGCGGCGGCGCTGTGCATCGAGTAATGGCCACGACAGCGCTGTCACTGTCGCCATCGCCGAGATCGCCGCGATGAACGGGGCGAGCCGGATCGGATCGTCGAGAATGGCGTAGATGATCTGCAGGGGATCCATCGACGGCCCTCAATAATCGAACTGGATCATGGCGCGCATCACGAAGACGCCGATCATCATCCAGACCGCGCTTGCGATCAGGACGATGTTGCCGATGACCTCACTGAAAAGCAGGCCGATGTATTGCGGGCTGGTGATATAGACCAGAACCGACACGACCACCGGCAGCGCGGCGATGATCATGCCCGACGCCTTCGCCTCGGAGCTCATCGACTGGATCTTGGCGCGCAGCTGAACCCGCGCCCGAAGCACCGAAACCAGGTTGTCGAGCGACTCGGACAGACGACCGCCCGTCTTGGTCTGCAAACCAATGACGATGGCGAAGAAGTTCGCCTCCGTGAGCGGCACTCTTTCCGCAAAGCGATCGACCGCTTCCGACACCGAAAGCCCGTGGGCCTGCTGTTCGACGATGCGGGCAAATTCGGAACGCAGCGGGTCGGGCAGTTCGCGCGCGGCGATGCGCAAGCAATCGACCAGCGGCAGGCCGGATTTGACGCCCCGCACAATGATATCAAGCGCGGTGGGGAAATCCTTCTCAAGGGCTTTGATTCTTTTTTTCCGCCGGATGCTGAGAAAAAGAAGAAAAACCGCAGGGCCGGTGGCCAGGCCGAAGACAGATGCCATGAGGGGCGACAGGCCGAATATACGCGCGACGAGTCCCAGTCCGCCGATCAACGCCAGAACCAGCAGTGGCGCGGCCCAGAACGGCCAGGACAGGCCAGCTTGCTTCAGCGCAACGTTGAAGGCCAACACACCCGATCTCCGGCGCCGCGCCTTGATCAGGTCGAGCTGGCGCCGCATTTCGTCCTCGGCGCTGTTTTGCCGGGGCGCGTATCCGAGGGGACGTGCATGCGTGCCCAGCCGGCGCTTGTAACTCTCGTTCGCACTCACACGTCCAGCCAGCACCGCCCAGATCGCCCCTGCAACCGCGATCACGACAAGCCCGGCAATCAGCGCGGACAGGATGGCTGGGTCGAGCTCGTTCATGTGCCCACCCCAAAGAGCGTGTCGGCATCGTCGTCGTTGATGCCCCGGCGGCGTTCACGGCGATCGGATCTGTCCAGGGCTTCGGCAAGTCGGTTCTCTTCGCCATAGTATCGTGCCCGATCCCAGAAGGCGGGCTTCCCGACACCGTTCGAGCGATGGCGTCCAAGGATGTTGCCGTGCGAATCCTCGCCATGCAGCTCATAAAGAAAGAGGTCTTGCGTCGTGATGACGTCGCCCTCCATCCCGATCACCTCGGTGATGTGGGTAATCACGCGGCGACCGTCGCGCAGTCGCGTCGCCTGCACGATGACATCGATGGACGACACCATCATCTCGCGCACCGTGTGCGACGGCAGGCTCAGCCCCCCGACCGAGATCATGGATTCAAGGCGCGACAGCGCCTCGCGCGGGCTGTTCGCGTGAAGGGTCCCCATCGACCCGTCATGGCCGGTATTCATCGCCTGCAGCAGGTCGAACGCCTCGGCACCGCGCACCTCGCCCACGATGATGCGCTCGGGGCGCATCCGCAGGCAGTTCTTGACCAGGTCCCGCATCGACACCAGGCCCTGCCCTTCAAGGTTCTCGGGGCGCGTTTCCAGCCTGACGACATGGGGCTGCTGCAACTGCAACTCCGCCGCGTCCTCGCAGGTCACGATGCGTTCGTCGGGGTCGATATAGGCGGTGAGGCAGTTCAGGAGCGTGGTCTTCCCCGACCCCGTCCCGCCTGAAATCAGCACATTGCAGCGCACCCGCCCGATGATCCTGAGGATCTCGGCCCCCTCCTCGGTGATCGATCCGAAGCGGACCAGATGGTCCAGCGTCAGCTTGTCGCGCTTGAACTTCCGGATCGTCAGCGTGGGCCCGTCGATGGCCAGCGGCGGCGCGATCACGTTGACGCGGCTGCCATCCGGCAGGCGCGCGTCGCAGATGGGCGAGGATTCATCGACCCGCCGGCCCACCGCGCTGACGATGCGCTGGCAGATGTTCATCAACTGGTCGTTGCTGTCGAAACGGATATCCGTCTCGCGGGTCTTGCCTGCCACCTCGATGAACACCCGCCCCGCGCCATTGACCATGATGTCGGAAATATCGTCGCGGTCGAGTAGGGGTTGCAGCGGCCCGTAGCCCAGCACCTGGTTGGTGATATCGGTGACGATCCGCGCCCGGTCCGCGCTGGCGACGCTTATCTTCTGCTCGTCGATGATCTCGCCGAGGATCGTCGCGATTTCCTTGTGCGCAGCGTCGGGTGAGAGCTTGCCGAGTGCGGGTAGGTCGATCAGATCGACAAGCGCTGAGAAAAGCTTGTCTTTGAGCACAGTGACTTCGGTTGACCGGCTTTCGTTCCGCGCGGGCGTCGCTTCAGTCAGCGCAATACGAACGCTTCTGACAGTTGCGAGCTCAGGCGACGATTTGAGCGCGACAGAGGTCGACGAGGCATTTGCAGCCGCAGCAGGCGCGTGAAAGGCCGTTGCTGAGCTGTGCTCGCCTCTGCGTCCAAATCCGCTACGCTTATGACGCATCAGCTACCTCCAAAAATGAAGCGCGAACGGCCAGCCAGCGCAAGCCGATCGCGTTTTTATCTCAGGAAGCCGGCGTTCCGCCGAGGCCCTCTGTGATCTCGTTGAACATTTCAAACAAACTATCGCCGGCCGCAGTAACTGCGAGTATGATCACAACTGCAATAAGGCCAGCAATCAAGCCGTACTCGATAGCCGTGGCACCATTTTCATTTCTTGAGAAGCGCCGAGCAGCCGCGATCTGCGTGACAAGTTTCAGCATTTTCGTTTTTCCTTTCCAGAAGTGGAATTTCAGGTTTCTCCACCGCTTGGCCAGTTCTTCAACTGCACGAGAGCGAAGCGACGTGTCGCCGCTCGCCGCCTGGCACGTCGTTTCCCTTGCTGACCTTTCGGCTGATCCAGCGTTACCGCGCGATGGTTTAACGGAAATAAATCACATTCCGGATAATCGGCACCTTTCAAGTAAATGTTTATTAACATTTCAATTAATTTGAGCCGCGCCAGCCTTGTTTTGTGGTACCCAACTCGAAGCGGAAACTGGCCCTCAACCGCCCGCGCCTGCCGGCGCAGCGGCGCCCGTCTCGGGCATTGTCCCCCCGATCACGCGTGACGGCTCCGCATCCGAGGAGGCAGCCCCCGACGCGCCCTTCGGCAGACAGAGCGGATGGCAGCGCAGCACCTCGCGCTCGATGCCCCGTCGCAGCACCACCGTTTCGCCCCGCTCGACGATCCGCAGGGTCATCCGGTCGATCTGCACGCCGCTGTCATCAAGCACGATCAGGTTGGTCTCACCGGCCTCCAGCCCCGTCAGCACGAGGATATCGGACGTTGCAAGCGACGCAGTTGCGACCGCGGGATCGCCGATGATGATCGTCCTGGGTTCCTGCGCGTAACGCACCACCTCGGCCTGCCCGACCAGAAGCGTGAGCATGTCGTTGGTCCGGGGCCGCCCTGCGGGTTGGCCATCGACTGCCCCTTCGCCGTGCGCGCCACCGGTCCAGATCAGCAGCGAAAGAACCGCCGCGCCTGCGATCGCCGCGCGCCGGATCCGGGCGACCGGGGAGAGGGAATGATCCGCGGTGAACATCTGGCAAGTCTCCTCAAGTTGGCGTTCTTGGCCCGGTGCTTCGATGGCCGGACCCTCGCCGCTGAGCGCGACATTACGCGCCTTTGGGTTGCCAAATGTTCAATTTGCGCATCTTCTTTTAACGATACTTCCTGGCGCACCCTGATGCGCAAATCGTAAAGAGGCGCGTCCAAACGGGCCGGCTGCGGGTTTCTGCCGCGCCCCGCGTGTCGAAATGGGGCCGGTGGCGGTCGGACAAGGCGGCCGCCGCGTGTCGCGCCGACGCATCCGGCGCCGAACGTGCTACACTGCCCGCAGCCACCAAGGGGGATCGAGGAATGAAGGTCGATACCGTGATCGTCGGGGCGGGCAGCGCCGGCCTCTCCGCGCTGCGCGAGGTGCGTCGCTACACCGACGATTTCCTGCTGATCAACGACGGCCACTGGGGCACGACCTGCGCGGCGGTGGGCTGCATGCCCTCGAAGGCGTTGATCGAGGCCGCCAATGCCTTCCACCGGCGCCATGCGTTAGACGACTTCGGCATCCGTGGCGGCGAGAGCCTGCGCGCCGACATCCCGGCCGTTCTGGCGCGGGTGCGAAAGATGCGCGACGGTTTCGTCAAGGGGCCGCAATCCGTGCCCGCGGAACTGGGCGAGCGCGCCATCGCGGGGCGCGCGCGGCTCAA
Organism: uncultured Rhodobacter sp.; assembly: GCA_964555305.1. GTDB lineage: Bacteria > Pseudomonadota > Alphaproteobacteria > Rhodobacterales > Rhodobacteraceae > Pararhodobacter. The sequence continues at coordinate 10,346 of CAZKSE010000108.1, forward strand.
GGGCCCCGGGCGCCTGGACGTGAATGGCGAGCAGATCGACGCCCGCGCCATCATCCTCGCCCCCGGCAGCCGCCCCATCGTGCCGGGGGCCTGGTCCGATTTCGGCGACCGGATCCTGACCACCGACAGCCTGTTCGAGCAGACCGACCTGCCGCCCCGCATCGCTGTCATCGGCATGGGCGCGATCGGCGTCGAGATTGCCCAGGCGCTGGCGCGGCTGGGCCTTGAGGTCGCGGGCGTCGACGCGGCGGAGGGGCTGGCCGGCATCGACGATGCGCAGGTGCTGGCCGCCTTCCATCCGCTCCTCGCGGCCGAGATCGCCCTGCACCTGGGCACATCGGCCGAACTCGCGCCCGAGGGTGACGCCATCCGCGTGCGCACGCAGAATGCCAGCGTGACCGTCGATGCGGTGCTCGCCGCTGTCGGCCGGCGGCCCAATATCGACACCCTCGGCCTGGAGACGCTGGGCGTCCCGCTCGACGACAAGGGCATGCCGCAGATCGATCCGGCGACGCTGCGCATCGGCAACCTGCCGGTCTTCCTCGCCGGCGACGCCAACGCCTATCGCCCCCTCCTGCACGAGGCTGCCGACGAAGGGCATATCGCCGGGCGCATGGCCGCCCCGGATGCCGCGGGGGACGGGCTGTGCCGGCGCACACCGCTTTCCATTGTCTTCGGCGCGCCGCAGGTCGCGCGGGTCGGCCCGCCGCTCTCGCAGCTGAAGGACCGGGATATCGCCTCCGGAACGGTGGATTTCTCGCGCCAGGCCCGCGCGCGCATGGCGCAGACGGCCTCGGGCCTGCTGCGCGTGCATGCCGACCGCGCCACCGGGCAGCTTCTGGCCGCCGAGATGTGTGTGCCCTCCGCAGAACATCTGGCGCATCTTCTGGCCCTCGCCATCGAGCGGGAATTGACGGTTGCCGACATGCTGGCGATGCCCTTCTATCACCCCGTCCTCGAAGAGGGGTTGCGCGGCGCCCTGCGCGACCTGGCAAGGGAGGTGGCGGGCTCGGGCGGATCGGACCTGTCGGACTGCGGCGCAATCGGCCATGATGCGCTGGATTGAACGCTGGACGACCATGCCGCCGCCCCTCGCCGCGTCCGCGCGCCCCTCGGTTGCCGCCGCGTGGCCTGGTGGGCCAGATGAGGTTCGCCGCCACGACCGGAGACTCGCGTGTTCCATCCTGACCGCTCCATGATGCTGACGGCGCTGACCATCCTCGGCATGATCATGGCCACGCTCGCCTTCTGGCCGCTACAGGGCGCCACGGCCAGCCTCGTCTCCGTCGTCGGTCTTTCGCTCGTCTATCTGACGGGGGGCCTTCCGGCCGCCTGGCGCGCGACCGCTACCCTGTGGCATGCGCGCATCCTCGATATCGACCTGCTGATGGTCGTCGCCGCCATCGCCGCGGCGGCGGTCGGGGCCCCCTACGAAGGGGCGGTTCTGCTCACGCTCTTCAGCATCTCGAACACGCTCGAGGAACGGGCGCTGGGCCGTGCGCGCCGCGCCATCGAGGCGCTGATGGAACTCCGCCCCGAAACGGCGCTGCGGCGCGCGCCGGACGGAACCGTCGCGGAAATCCCGTCGGCCGATCTCAGGGTGGACGATGTCGTCGTGCTGCGCCCCGGCGCGCGGGTTCCTGCGGATGGTGTGATCGTCAGCGGCCGTGGTTCGCTGGACGAAGCGAACATCACCGGCGAATCGATGCCCGTCGCCAAGCAACCCGGCGCACAGGTCTTCGAGGCGACGGTCAACCTCGATGCCGTGCTCGAGGTGGCGGTAACGAAAACCGTGGCGGAAAGCACGGTCGCCCGCATGATCGCCCTGGTGACCGAGGCGCAGGCCGCCAAGGCGCCGTCCGAACGCTTCAGCGCTTGGTTCGGCCAGCGTTACACGGTGGCGGTGATGGCCGGCGCCACGCTGGCCTTTGCGGTCTTCTACTGGTGGGGGGGCGACTGGGAACACGCGCTTTACCGGGCCGCCACCTTGCTGGTGGCGGCAAGTCCCTGCGCCATCGTTATCTCGGTGCCCGCAGCGATCCTGTCGGCGCTCTCGGCGGCGGCGCGCGGGGGCGTCCTCTTCAAGGGCGGCGCGGCGCTGGAGACACTGGCGGCGGTCGATACCTTCGCCTTCGACAAGACAGGCACCTTGACGACCGGCAAGGCGTCGGTAACGCGGGTCGTGGCGCTCGATGGCGATGAG
>CAZKSE010000109.1:0-7875 GCA_964555305.1 uncultured Rhodobacter sp.
CATGGAAACGAGCTGATCCGCATCGAGGCGGGCGACATGCTGCCCAACGACACGGAAATCATTGAGGTCATGATCGATCGCATCAAGATCCGCCGTCGCGACATGACTTTCGATATCCACCTGCGCGGTTGAGCAAGCGGCCTGGCCGGAGGAACCAGCCCGGGATAACGACCGACAGGGATACGATTGATGTCCACAGCAAGCATTATCGACAAGGACTGGCCCGATGGGGTCAGCTCCGACACGATCGGGGCGCTAGTCACCGGACCGGGCGGTCGCGTGCCGATTTCTGAAGAGATGCGCCTGCGCATCGCCATCTTCGAATCCGGCGTCGTCTATCTTCTGCCGGGCTCGCGCTGGGAAGCCCCGGTGCGATCGGCGCTGGATATCGCCAAGGCCAATGGCGTGCCGGCCCAGTATTTCCGCGAGGTCGGCACCGAGCAGATCGTGTCGCTCTACCGCGACAAGTCCATTGTCGCCACCGAAGCGCCCGATATCGAGCGCCAGAAGGAGCTCGCCGAGATCATCGCGCGCGCCTCGGAAGCCGGCGCATCCGACATCCACATGCGCGTGCTGCGCGACTACACCGAGATCCGCATCCGGGTGCATGGCCGTCTGAAGGACCTCATGACCAAGCAGGCCTCGGACGGGATGCCGCTCATCAAGGCGATGTTCGCCGTGGCCTCTGACCTCGATGGCGCCAGTTCGGAGATCTCGTTCCAGCAGGGCGCGCTGACCTGGCGCTCGAAGCTGCTGCCGCCGCGGCTCGACATGATCCGCCTGCAATACACCCCGGAATCGGAAGGCCGTGGCTCGGTCATCATGCGACTGAAGCCGAAGACCAAGGCTTCCGAGGTCGATATCGACTCGCTGGGCTATAACGACCTGCAGATGGACAATATCGCCATCATGCGCAAGCGGACCAACGGCCTCTACATCCTCGCCGGAAAGGTGTCCTCGGGAAAGACGACGACGCTCCAGCGCGTGCTCAACAAGATGATCATCGAGAAGAACCGGGAAATCTCGATGTATACGATCGAGGAGCCCAAGGAGCTTGAGCTGCCGAACGCCATCCAGCATCCTGCGAAAAAATTACCAGACGGCACCGATGGCTTCATCGAGGCGATGAAGGCGGCGCTGCGCTCGGACCTCAACGTCATCGTCGTCGGCGAGATCCGCTCGAAGATGCTCGCCGACCTGGCGATCCAGGCGGTGATGACCGGGCACGCGCTCTGGTCGACGATCCATGCGGGCTCCGCCCTCGGCATCCTCGACCGTCTCTCGGACTTCGGCGTCGAGCCCTGGAAGCTGCAGGACCCCACGGTCGTGCGGGGCCTCGTCTACCAGCGTCTTTGCGGCGTCATCTGCCCGCATTGCCGGATCAGCTTCGAAAAGGCCGTGGCCGAGGGGCGGCTCGAGGCCGATCTCGCCGCGCAGCTGGCCGACATGTTCGGCCGGCCGCAATCCGAGCTCTATATCCGCGGCGACGGCTGCAACCACTGCAACCATATGGGCCTCATCGGCCGGACCGTCGTCTCGGAAACCTGCCTGACCGATCCGCAGCTTCTGGACCTCTTCAAGGACGGCCGCCGGATGGACATGCGGAAATACTGGACCCAGACCGAAGATGCCGGTGGGATGGGCGGCATTCCCGTCATGCATCACGCGCTGACCAAGGTCGGTGCTGGCATGTGCAACATTTTCGAGATCGAGGAAGAAGTCGATCTCGTCTCGAGCTACCTGCGCGACTATTCCCATCTCGTTCCGCAGATGGCCGATGACGTGCGCGCCCAGATGCGGAGGATCGGGCTGTGAAGAAGGTCAGCAATCTCGAGCGCAAGCTCGCGAAAATGCAGTTCGGCTACAAGAAGCGCAAGGAATTCTACAACCAGATGATCTCGCTTTCCGAAGCGGGCGTCTCGCGGGTGGATGCGCTGCGGATGGTCTGGGATATCGCCTCGCTTGAGGGCAAGAAGCCCAAGGAGGCGCTGCCGATCATCATTGCCGACGTGATGGAGCGGCTCAAGGGCGGCGCCACCTTCGGCCAGGCGCTCAAGCCCTGGATCCCGCAGGACGAGTTCATGGCCATCGAGGCCATCGAGGGCTCATCGGATTTCGCCGGCAACCTGAAGGAATTCCTGTTCCTCGCCGAGAAGCAGAAGGGGATCCGCGGCAAGATCATCGGCGGGTTGCTCTATCCGGCCTTCCTGCTCAGCATCGTGACCGGGGTGATCTTCTACTTCGGCGCCACCGTTGTCCCGGTCCTGTCGGGCATCCTGCCGCCGGAACGCTGGGCGGGCGCGGCCTATGTGCTTTACCTGCTCTCGATCTTTGCCACCGATTACATCCTCTGGGTGGTCGGCGCGGTCCTCTTGTCGATTCCCGTGATTGTCTGGACCCTGCCCCGCTGGTCGGGCAAGTCGCGCATCTATGCCGACAAACTGCCCTTCTACTCGACCTACCGGATGTATACCGGGATCAACTTCCTGACCTCGGTCGCGGCGCTTGCCAAGAGCGGCATGTCGGTGACCGGCGCAATCGAGCGCATCCGCTCGAACGCCAACCCCTATGTGCGCATGCGGGTCGACAAGATCCTGCGCCGCATGCTCGACGGCGACAATTTCGGCTCGGCGATGTATCGCGCCGGCACCGGCTGGCCGGACACGACGATGGCGCTTAACATCAAGGTTTTTGCCGAGACCCAGGACCTGTCCGAGCACATGTCGCGGATGGCCAAGGACTGGCTGACAGACAGCGAAAAGAGCGTCGAGGCCAGCATGTCGGTGCTGCGCTCGGCGGCCATGGTGCTGATGTTCGCGGTCATCATGACCATCATCGGCGGGATCTACGGCATCAACATGCAGCTCTCCTCGGGGGCGATGTGATCGCGCAACTTCTCCTCTCGGCGGGCCTTGCCCTCCTGATCGCCGTCGCGGCGCGCCTGTCGGTGCGCCACCTCTCCGAGGGCGAGGACGATCTCGGCTGGGCCTGGGCGGCGCTGCCGCCCTTTCTCGGCGCCAATGCACTGCTCGCCGCATCGCCGGCCGAACCGCTGTCGATCGACGGCCTGGTCCTGATCGGGATCGGCGCCTTCCTGATGGCGCTGGCCGCCACCGACCGGCAAACCGCCTGGGCGCCCGATCTCCTGACCTTCCCGCTTGCCGGGCTCGCTGGCGCGCATGCCATGTTGGAGGTCGGCGGACCGGCCGAGGCCGGCCTGGGTCTCGGGATCGGCCTCTTCTTCGTGATCCAGGTCCTTTATGCGGGGGTCTCCAGCCGATTGACCGCCCTGCCCCCGCCGCCGGATCTTCTGGCTTTTGCCATTGGCCCGGTGCTTCTCGGTTTCGGGGCCCATCTCGCCCTGGCGCTGATCGCGATCTCGGCCCTGCTGGTCATCGTGCGGATCCTGCCGCCTTCGATCGCGATCTTCCATCGCCCGGAGGCAATGCGGAAGGCCGCTGCCGATCTCGGTTATGAAGGGGACATGGGTCCCGCCGTGCCCCTGCTGGCGGTGATGATGCCGGTCTACCTGATCATGCTGGCCCTTCTTCTCGTTTATCCCAACTTTCTGATGTGAATAGATCCGGAAAGCCCTATTTCGCGCCTGTGATTTTCTGGTTATACTCTGGACAGGAGGCCTGCCATGCTCATGCTTATTCCGCTGTCCATCATCATGGGCATCACCATCACCCTCTTCATGCTGGCACAGAGCGAGGCGATCGAGGCGCAGGCCTCGATGGTCGAGAGCTCCGCCCGGGCGATCGCCTTTCACCATGACGCCGCCGTTCGCCAGCCCGTGGCCGCGACGGGATATGTCGATGTTCCCGCCTCCGGGATCTTCTCGGCCTTCGAGGGGCTGCAGACCTACGCTCATATCGAGGGCGGGACGACCTTCCTGGTCACCTGGCCGGCGCGGTTCAGCGCCGATGCGACGCTGGCTGCGCCTTCGCATCACAGCGATGAAGTTCTGCGAAATTCCTTCCGTCAAGGCGCCCGGGACCTCGCCAATGCCCCTGCATCGCCCGGCATGATCGTTCACGGCTCGCTTGAGTTTGCGACCGGTGCCTTCAGCCACCAGGTAGGGAACGTCATGTTGCCCTTTGGCCCGCCCGCCCTCGAGGGGGCGCCTGTCATCCTCACAATCCTGAGCGGAACTTGATCAATGACACAGTTGAACAAACCTCTCCTGTCGCGTCCGGCGCGACGCCGGCATGCCCGGCAGCGCGGCGCCCTTCTGCTCGAAGCGGCCTTGGCCGTCGGTGTTGCGGTCTCGCTTGTCGGCCTGACAATTTCGATCAATCGCGAGCAGGAAATGCGGGCGGATGCTGTCGTTCTGGGTGGTGAAAAACGGATCATCCTCGACGCGGCGCGCAACTATATCCGCGACAACCGGATGGATATCATCCAGGATCTCTTCGATTCGGCGCAATCCGGGGGCGCCTTTGCCGAGATCTCGGTGGATCTGTCGGAGCTGATCGCCGCGGGGTATCTCTCCGCCGTCTTCACGCCGGGAGCGGCTCTCAACCGGATCGCCGGGCAGGATTACGTCCTGCTGCTGCGCGCTGTATTCCAGTCCGACATGGGCCTTCCAGCGACTTCGCTTGGCGAGCCCGAAATGGACCCGTTCGCGACCGGCTCCATTGACCCGCGCTTCATCGATGGCGATCCGCTCAATGAGGAGATCGGCATCGAGGCGGTTCTGTTCAGCAGCGGCGGAAATGCGCTGCCCTTGGGTATGGCTGGCCGCGCCCTTGATGCCGCGCAGCGGATCAACGCAGGCTTCATCTTCACCGGATCGCAGTCGCGCGGTTCGGGCGGGACAATGAATTTCGACACCACAGGCTTCGCCGCCTTCCCTGAATACGCCTCTGTCTCTGCCGGGCGCTTCGCCTCCCCGGTCTCGCTAGGTTCAGTGGGGGTTCTCGGCGATATCGGGGGTGGCATCGCGCCGGACAACCGCGAGGTCTTCCTGCGCTGTGTCGGCGTCGATCCGACCGTGCCGGCCTACGAGGACTGCGCTTCGGCATCGCGCGACACGGTCTACAGCCAGATCCGCATGACCCCGTTCGATTCCAACAACGACGGCACGATCGACAGCTACCCCGCCATCACCGGCGCGACACGAATCCTTTGCCTGGACGCAATCGGCGACGAGGCGGATGCGGTCGACCCCGATGTCTTCCTCATCGACTGCCAGACGACGCAGGTCAACGGGATCCTGGATGTCACCGGGGACGCCATTCGTTTCGCGGGGGAGACGCTGGTCGAGACTCGGAATATTGCCGGTGCGGATGAGACGGTGGTCGTGGCCGACCGCGTAGCGCTTCGCCTGCCCAGTGGCGATGAGCGGGATCTTCTGGAGAACGTCTTCCAATCGGTTTCCCTCGCCGCGCGCGACACGATCGATGTGCCCGAGTGCCGCGATACCGCCATTGACGGAAGCACCCTCGAACCTCAGGCGACCGCGCAGGTCGCGGCCGCTCTCGATCCGTGGGGTCGGGCCGTCTCCGGAGTCTTTGCCATTGCGGAGCGGGGAACCGGAGACTCCGACAGCTGGACGCCCGATTCCGCTGGCGACAAGTTCATGGCGCGGATCCGCTACACGCTCAACGCCGATTACTGCGAATCCTCGTTCGGCAATCCGATCAACATCAAGAGTATTTTTGCCGATCCCGACAACCCGGCTTCCGCGGGGCAATTCCACGGCTCGGAGCCCTGGCCGGACATCGCGCAGTGCAACAGGCCGGACCCCAGTTCGCCGGGGGATGTGATCCCCAACAGCAACAACCGCGCGGATGTCTACGAGCTTTATCCCGTCGGGATCTCAGGCAATTACGGGATTGCGACGGTGAGCGTCAGCTGCGGGCTGCCTCCGGCATCGCCCTGATCCGCGTCTTCCCGGAACTCGAGCCGCCAGGCGCGATGTTCGGGAAGCCGCGAAAGGTCGGACATCAGCTGCGCCAGCACGCGATCCCGGACCTGCCCTTCGCGCCCGGCCCAGCCGGGCGCGTTCACTTTCAGCCGGGCCGCGAGAGCATTATCTATATCGATCTCGTAGCCCGCCGCGCCGAGATAATCGGCCAGATCCGCGATCAGCGCATCGACGGCATCGCCATCTGGCTCGGACTCGGCCAGGGGCACGACATTGAGCCCGGAGAGCGCGTTCAGCTTCTCGAGGCTTGCGGGTAGAGCATCCACCGGCGACGCGCCAAAGCCGATCGCGTTGCGCGTCTCGGGCGCTGCGCTCAACGCCAGGCGCAGACCTTTTGTGGAAACGATCCGGCCGCTGCCGGTGCGGATCTCGCCGCGGCCGATGATCTGCTCCAGTAGATCGATGATCGCCGGCGGCGCCTTATCGATTCCTTCCAGAACCAGAAGATCGCCCGGTCCGGTCTCGATTGCCTCGATGAGCGCGCCAGTTTTGCCCGACCCTTGGAGATAGGTCGACCCGATGAGCCAGTCGACGCCCCCCGGCTCCGACAGGCGCAGGCGAGGGAAGCGCACCGGGCGGGCCTCAAGCGCTTCGGCGAGCGCAGCGACAGCGCTGTCGCAGGCATCCTCCGGGCCGAGCAGGAGCCAGGCCTGCGCCCCCCTGAGTGCCGCCGGCGCCAGGCAGGAGAGCGAGAGTCCCGGATCGATTGTCGCGACCGCCTTCTCGCCGAGGCCGGAAGCCGAGAGGCGCGCGCGCGCGCGCTTCAGGCGGCGCAGGGCGCGCTCGTCAGGCGGTCCTGGAAAGAGGATCCCGGCGCCTTCGGCGGCGGCCCGGACGTGTTCGGGGCCGACCTCGGCACATCCATCCTGGACAGCCTCGACGCAGGCCCGATCGAGCAGGTCGAAGGCCTTGTCGGGAAAGCGCTGCTCCGGCATCCGAACCTCGCAGGTCTCGAGGATAGCCTCGAAAAGCTCGGCTCCGGGGCGAAGCCCGTGATGATCAAGATAGGACCAGCCGGCACGCTCAAGGATCTCCTTCATCTCCTCGAGATCTGGCTCGCAGACCTCGATCAACTCGAAGCGGCGCATGATGGCCCGGTCGCCCCGCAGTTCTGCCAGTTCCTCGGTCGTGGTGGCGCCGATCACGACAACTTCGCCGCGTGCCAGCGCAGGCTTGAGCATGTTGGGGGCGTCCATTCCGCGCGTCTGGCCCGAGCCGAGCCCCATGACCGTGTGGATCTCGTCGATGAAGACGATCGCCTCTTCCTTACGCAGCCGTTCGAGCGCCTTGGTCATCCGCTCCTCGAAATCGCCGCGGTAGCGTGTCCCCGAGACGAGCTCGGAAAGCGACAGCTCGTAAACGGTCTTGCTCGCCAGCGCCTCCGGCGCCCCCGAGGCGCGCAGGGCGGCGGCCACTCCCTCGGCGATGGCGGTCTTGCCGACCCCGGCCGGCCCGTGGAGGATCACCGAGCGTTTGCGGCGGCGCATCAGCGCGCGGATGATCCGCTCCAGCTCGCGCTCGCGCCCGATCACCGGATCGATCCTGCCCTCCGCCACATCGTCGGTGAGTGAGCGGAAGGCGCGCGTCACAGCTTTCTCGACCTCGGCTGCATCGCGGGCAAGGTGGCTTGTTCCGGGCTGTGCCTGCGCGGGACGCGGTGCGGCTTGCCGCGCCTCCTCCGGTGGTGGCGTCTGCACGGGTCCGCGCGCCTCGCGCATATAGGGCAGGAAGGGGTCGCCGATCTCGGGTCGGGCGCGCGCCGTCGTCGGGATCTCCTCCGGTCCCACCTGCGGCGCTTCGCCGGTCCCCGCCGAGCCGATCTCGAGCAGAAGCGCGTCGATCTCCTCTTCCTGCTGACGGATATCCTCCACTTCGACGCAATCCATGGTGAATGAGGCCAGGGCATCTCCGCAGATTTCGTCGCGCTCGGCATGTCGGTCAAT
>CAZKSE010000109.1:7975-12480 GCA_964555305.1 uncultured Rhodobacter sp.
CTGCAGTGCCGCAACGCTGTCCGCCTTCATGCCGTGCCTCGGAGGTGTTTTCCCCACCATGCGGCGCAAAGCGGCCAGAACGCAAGGGATCGATACGAACGATCCTAGAAAAAAAGAGCGCGCCCGGGCGGAACCCGGGCGCGATCGTGGTGGGAAAATGGCAGATCCGCGGCGATCAGACGTAGTCGGGCTTCGGGTCGCGCATCGTGAAGGGGTCGGCGAAGGGCGAGTCATCCGCGCCGCTTCTCTCGAATTTCTCCTCCTCGGCTTCCGGTTCCGGGCTGTCGAATGCAGCGCTGACCGTCTTCATCAGGAGAACGGCGGTGCTGACTGCGTAGAGGTCAGTTTTGCCGGCATTGGGATCGCCCGGCAGGACCGGGCCCTGCGGCTGCCGGCGCAGGGCTTCGAAGCGGCGCAGGCGCGATTCCGCCTCCTGCGTGCCGCGCTGCGCGATCACGCGCTCCAGCTCGGCGGTGATGCGCTTGCGCTCCTCGGGCGTCAGTTCGCGAAGGCGCTCGCTGCCGATCGTCTTCTGCAGCATCTGGTTGGCGACTTTGGTCATGCGGTCTCTCCTCTGGAAATCGGAATGTTGGTCGGTGGTTTCAGAAAGCCGGTTCGAAAGCGGCGGGCGCCGGCTCGGCTTCGGCCAGCTCGGGGCAGAAGCGCTCGCTGAGCCCTTCGAGAATGCTGTCGCCGCTGCCGGTGTAATGGTCATCCATTGCCTGCGAGAAACGCGCGATCGAGCCGGGATTATCGGTGGCGTCCCAGCTTTTTCGCATGGAAAGCTCGACCACCCAGGTAAAATCCTCATCGAGCCGCAGGCAGCTTTTGTGCAAGCTGGCGCGCAGCAGTCGCGAGACGGTGTCGGGATCGCCCGTGCGCAGCCCGGCATCGGCCATCTCGCCGACCAGGATATCGCTGTCGCGGCTGACCTGCGTGGTCCGGTCGTAATATCGGAGCTTAAGAACCTGATCATCGGGGATTGTCAGGCAGCCGCAGGGCCCGAGCGGACCGCGCAGGTAATCGAGCCCGTCGCCGCCCGGGAAAATCTCGCCGCGCAGGAGATCGCCGAGGACCTGTGTCGCCTCATAGTCCTGCCAGCTCGCCGACATCGACGGGATCGGCAGGCCGTCGCGGCCGGGGCCGCCCGGCGGGGTGAGGGCGCAGGTGACGCGGTATCCGTTGCGCAGGAGCGCGAAGTCGAATTCCACGAAGAGCGCATCGCGCCCGGAGAGCTTCATATCCGCATGGAGCGCGATGACGCGGGCGGCGAAGTGCTGGACGGGGCGATTGAGCATGGCGGGTCCTTCGAGGTGGGATCGGCGCCAGGGACGCCTCTCCGTGAAGGATACCCGGAAGAAGTGAAAAAACCTACGTCGGAGCAACCGATGGGCGTGGCATACCCTTTGTCGAAGCTTGGCCCTACCCCGTCTTTGATCCCTCGTTTGATTTGATCAATGCAAGCCCGCAAAGAATGGGCAATACGAAGAAGATCGCGATCGCGACAAGGTTGCGCCCGGACTCCTCTTCCACCTCAGGCTCAGGAACCACTCGGAACGGATTGGCTTCGAAAAGGCGGCGCAGCAATGGAAGTCCTTCCTCGGATCGCTGCATGAACGCGGCATGGGCGTCGGGGTCCAGTCGGTTCTCCGCATCGGACAGAAGATCGTCCACAACAGTCTCGAGTAGTCCGACCTCTTCCCAGAAGGTGTAATCGCAGATCGACTCACGCTCCTCCGGGGAGCTCTCGAACAGGAGAAGGGCGTCGCGCTGCGCCATGGGGAACGGGTCCGCCGGATCGCCGCGCAGGGTCGTGCTTCCCCAAATATTCAGAGTGAAGTCCTGCCACTGACGACGGATCCAACCTTGGTCCGAAAAGGGGTTCAGATCGACAGCGGAGGGCCCGAGAACATGCTCGAAATAGGGATCCGAGACTGAGGCTGCCGCGACTGCGAAACTCCCAGAGACTTCACGGTCGGCGGTGCATTCGAAGATCATTCTGTCCACCAGACTTGTCTGGTAGACAAAGTCATAGACCAATTGGTGGTGCGATTGATCGGCGAAAAAAGACTCCGGATCGCCCGCATTCGCGAGGGAGGAGGTCAGGGCGACCGCAAGCGCCACGACAGGGCCCCTCATCGCTCCCCCGTGATAATCCGCCCCAACATCTGGCTGCGCGCGAACATCTCTTCGGTTTGGCGCGGTGTGCTGATCTTTCGCGCCGCCCAACTGGTCAGAAAATATCCATCATAAACCCAACCCGTAGGGCCAAAAGGAATCATCGCGAACTTTCGGGAAACATATCCCAAAGCCCTTCCCGCAACCGCACGGGTGGTTATCCGCGGAGGCGGTCGCCGCGTCGGGTCGACAAGAGGGATGCGCGGGTGGGTCCCTGTTCTTTCCGAGATTTGGCGCATGCGTCGCAGCAGGGCCGCCTCGCGAGGTAGAATGCCATAGTCCTGCATCAGCGCATTGGCGTCTTGAATTACCCTCGCGGCGATCGGGTCTGGGAGTCTGGTGGCGAACTCCTCGGGTGTGAGAGATCCCTTGCGTCGGTTGGTAAGCCAGTATGTCTGGCGAAGATTGCGCGGATCGCGGGCGAGACGCCGCAAATCTTCGCCGCAAACACCGCTCGCCCAAGCCTGTCGGAGCGAAACGAGGTGGTCGACCTCCATCTCCTCGCAGAGGATCTGCACGCCGGGAGCGTAGGCGTCATCCACGAGTTGACCGACTTGGCAGAAGGCCTGGCGGGTTGGATAGGAGGGCCGCGAAAACGGCTCATCGCAGATCTGTGCCAGAGTCGTTCCGGCCGAAAGAATGGCCCCCCCGAGGAATGCCAATCCGAATGATCCACGCCAAATCATTCGAACTCACCCCTGCAAGTCTCGCCAGTTCAACAAAAAGGTTCTACCCGCCAGGGGATGCTGCTGTCGACCCCGATGCAAACCTCTGCGCCGATCAATGAAAAGAGGGGCGCCGGCAATTTCCTCTAGCTAGAAAATGCCGCGCAACCGGCAAGCCGTTTTACTTCGACCCGCAGAGGGCGAGGAGACCGTCCACGCCCCCCGCTCACTTATGCCGTTTGGCGGCGCGACGCGCCCGCACGACGCCGAGACCACCAAGCGCCATGAGCAGCATCCAGCCAGCCGCCGGGAGCGGAATCGGCGCAATGCTGAACTGCTCGATGAAGCGATCTGCGAGGACCGAATGCACCGCTGAGGTCTTGTGAGCTGCATCGTAGTTGATCAGCTGCGAGCAGTCAGGCCGCGGCGGCAATCCCGGCACGACACAAAAGTCGGCCGGATCGCTTGTATAGGCCAAGAAGCCGTTGCTGCCCGACTCCGCGATGATCTCGCGAATGATCGAGTAGCTGTCGAAGAGCAGCAGGTTGGAGGACAGCGTGAGGTCGAGTTCGGCCACCATCGACGCGATCGCCGCGTTGAGCTGACGGCCGGCCGCGTCGTTGCGGGCCTCCGGATCGGGCTCGTCGCTGATCGTCGCCGCATCGGAGAGCACGGGTCGCGGGGTGCGCGTCGCAACGACGATGTTCTGTGCCCCGAGATCCGTCAGGCGGGTCACGGCCGTTCGAAGATAGGCGTCGGCGCTCGCCACCGCCGCATCCACAGCGGCCTGGTCATTCTTGTCTGGGAAAAAGAGGTCGTTAGAGCCTGCGAAGACGAGGAACAAGGCACGATGGTCTGCAAGGGCTCCGCCAAGCATGGCCTCATATTCGTCGATCTGGCTAAGCGTGCCCGTCGCAAGCGTATCAGGCGCTGCCGGGTTCAGGATCCCGACGATGTTGTCGGGACCGGCTTGTGCCCCGCCCCAACCGAAATTCAACTGCGGCACCCCGACCCGCTGGGACAGGAACTCAGGCAGAATCGTCCCGTCAGCACTTCGGCCGGCCACGGTGTTCGGCGGCACCACGACACCGTCAGTCGGATCTCCGGCAAGCTCAGCGGACAGTCGGCCGATATCGACATTGCTGTCGCCGAAAACGACGAAACTGCTGATCGTCAGCGCCATCGCGGGCGCCGTCGCAACCGTTGCCACCGCGAAGGCGGCAGCCCACACGAAACGTCTCATTCCGATCCCCCCTAAGATGAAAATGAATTAATGATTAGTTAATCAAATCCCGATTCGCACAAGCCATTTCGCGCGAGTCTCGCGCCACGAGCCTCGCCCTCAAGCTGCGTCGAAAATGAAAAAAAGGGAGGCCGAAGCCTCCCTCTTGTCGTTCTGCTGGGCCGATCACATGCCCGGCGCTTCGGCCTCTTCGGGCTTCGGCGCGGCCGGGGCGCGCTGCAGGCTGTTGACGCTCAGCGCGCTCGAACCCCAGTTGCCGTCATCGCGCCGCGAGACCTTCCAGACGGCGTCGATCGAGATCTCCGCATCGCCCGCGGCCTTCACGCGCTCGACTTCGTCGCCGGTGACCAGGATCGCGATGGCGCGGTCCTTGCCTTCGACCTTCATCTTCACCGCAGCCCAGGGACCGGAATCGTTGG
>CAZKSE010000110.1:0-12459 GCA_964555305.1 uncultured Rhodobacter sp.
TCCTGATCTTCGCGATCATGTGGTTCCTGCTGATCCGGCCGCAGCAGAAGAAGATGAAGGACCACCGCAACATGGTCGAGGCGCTGCGCCGGGGCGATCAGATCGTCACCGCCGGCGGCGTCGTCGGCAAGGTCACCAAGGTCAAGGAAGACGGCGAGGTCGAGGTCGAGATCGCCGAGGGCGTGCGCGTGCGCGTCGTCAAGCAGACCATCAGCGCCGTCGTCTCCAAGACCGAACCCGTCAAGGAATGATCCCCGCGCCCGGGCCCGGCCCGGACGGCCCCTTTCGCCGCCCGGGGTTCCCCGCCCCGGGCCGCCGCATTTGAAACGCAAGGCCCGCACATGCTGCAGATCCCGCTCTGGAAACGCGCGCTGATCATCCTGATCTGCCTTTCCGCGCTCGTCTTCTCGACCCCGAATCTCTTCTACGACCGGGTCGAGCGGCATAATGACGCGGTCGCCGCGATCGAGGCCGGCGCCGACCCCGCCGCGGTCGAGGGCGAGCGCAGCCTCTGGCCCGACTGGGCGCCCTCGTTCCTCGTCAACCTCGGGCTCGACCTGCGCGGCGGCGCGCATCTTCTGGCCGAGGTGCATGTGACCGATGTCTATGCCGACCGCATCGACGGCCTCTGGCCCGAGGTCCGCGACCTGCTGCGCGACGAACGCGCGGTGGTCGGCAATGTCCGCCGGATGCCCTCGGACGATCCGGGCGTGCTGCGCGTCGCCGTCTCCAACCCCGACGGGCTTCAGCATGCGCTGCAAACCGTGCAGACCATCGCCCGCCCCGTCCAGACGCTCCTCGGCGCCGGCGCCCGCGATCTCGATGTCCGCCTCGACGGCGAGGAGATCATCGTCACCCTCTCCGAGGCCGAGCGCCTCGCCACCGACGACCGCACCATGCGCCAGTCGCTGGAAATCATCCGCCGCCGCGTCGACGAGGCCGGTACGCGCGAACCCACCATCCAGCGCCAGGGCACCGACCGCATCCTGATCCAGGTCCCCGGCATCGGCTCGGCGGCCGAACTGAAGGATCTGATCGGCACCACCGCGCGGCTGACCTTCCACCCGGTGCTCAACGTCACCTCGGACGGCGACGCCGTTCCCGGCCCGCGCGAGGTGATCTACCCCTCGATGGACGAGCCCGGCACCTGGTATGTGCTGGAGCAGACGCCGGTTGTCTCGGGCGATCAACTTGTTGATTCGCAACCCGATTTCGACCAGAACAACCGCCCCGCCGTCAGCTTCCGTTTCAACCCGTCAGGCGGGCGCGCCTTCGGCCTCTACACCGCCGAGAATATCGGCTCGCCTTTCGCCATCGTCCTTGACGGGCAGGTGATCTCGGCCCCGGTGATCCAGTCCCATATCTCCGGCGGCGCCGGCATCATCACCGGCCGCTTCACCGTCGAGGAGACGACGCAACTCGCCGTCCTGCTGCGCTCGGGCGCACTCCCGGCCGAGATGACCTTCCTCGAGGAACGCACCATTGGCCCCGAACTGGGCCAGGACAGCATCGACGCCGGTCGCGTCGCGGCGATGGTCGCGGGCGTCGCGGTCCTCGTCTTCATGATCGCCAGCTACGGCTTCTTCGGCATCATCGCCAATATCGCGCTGATCCTCAACGTGACGATGATCTTCGCGCTCCTGTCGCTGATCGGCGCCACGCTGACGCTTCCGGGCATCGCCGGGATCGTGCTGACCATCGGCATGGCGGTCGATGCGAATGTGCTTATCTTCGAACGGATTCGAGAAGAGATGAAGACCGCCAAGGGCGCCGCCCGCGCCATCCAGCTCGGCTACGAGAAGGCGCTCTCGGCGATCCTCGATGCCAACATCACCACCTTCATCACCGCCGCGATCCTCTTTGCGCTCGGCTCCGGCCCGGTGCGCGGCTTCGCGGTGACCCTCGGCCTCGGCATCGTGACCTCGGTCTTCACCGCGCTCTTCGTCACGCGGCTGATGATCGTCTTCTGGTTCGAACGCCGCCGCCCGAAAACCATCGCCATCTGAGGAGCGCGAGACATGCGACTGAAACTCGTCCCCGACGAAACCTCCGTCGATTTCCTCGGCACCTGGCGGCTGACCTCGGGCATCTCGATCGTGCTGATGGTCCTGTCGGTGATCGCCTTCTTCACCTTCGGGCTGAATTTCGGCATCGACTTCCGCGGCGGCACCTCGATCCGCACGGAAGCCACGCAACCCGTCGATGTCGCCGCCTACCGCGCGGCGATCACGCCCCTGGCGCTGGGCGACGTGGCGATTTCCGAGGTGTTCGACCCGACCTTCGGCGCCGAACAGAACGTCGCCATGATCCGCATCCAGACGCAGGAGGGGCTGGAATCGGTGCCCCCCGCGGTGCTCGATCAGGTGCTGGTCGCCTTGCAGGAGGTCGATCCGACGCTGCGCTTCACCTCGGTTGAATCGGTGGGGCCGAAGGTCTCGGGCGAATTGGTGCAATCGGCCATCCTTGCCGTGGCCGCGGCGCTCGCGGCGATCCTCGTCTACATCTGGCTCAGGTTCGAATGGCAGTTCGGCGTCGGCGCGGTCGCGGCGCTGGTGCATGACGTGGTCCTCACCATCGGGCTTTTCGCCGCCCTGCAGATCCGCTTCGACCTGGCGATCATCGCCGCGCTGCTGACCATCGTCGGTTATTCGATCAACGACACCGTGGTCATCTTCGACCGGATTCGCGAGAACCTCATCAAGTTCAAGAAGCGCGAACTGATCGACGTGATGAACCTGTCGATCAACGAGACGCTGTCGCGCACCGTCATGACCTCGCTCACCACGCTGATCGCGCTCGTCTCGCTCTTCGCGCTTGGCGGCGACGTGATCCGCGGCTTCGTCTTCGCGATGATCTGGGGCGTGATCGTCGGCACCTGGTCGTCGGTCTTTGTCGCCGCCGTCGTCGTGAAGCGCCTCGGTGTGACGCGCGACTGGTCGAAGAACGACGCCGAGAAGGCCGGCACGCAGTTCACCACCAGCGGCAACTGAGGCCCGGCCATGCGCCTGACCGAGATCGATTTCGGCGCCGCCCAACCGATCGAGGGCTATGGGCCGGGCTTCTACCGCATCGGCGGGCAGGCGCATGACGCGCCCCTGCTGATCGCGCCCGGCCATGTCGCCCCTTGGGGCGGCTACGACGACCCCGGCCCGCTGCTGCAACTGGCCGGGCAGATCGACGTCCTCTTCATCGGCACCGGCGCCGAGATCGGCCCCATCCCCCCTGCCCTGCGCAGCCAGCTCGAAGCCGCCGGACTGGGGGTCGAGATCATGGCCTCCGCCACCGCCTGCCGGACCTACAACGTGCTCCTCTCCGAAGGTCGGCGCGTCGCCGTGGCACTGATCGGCGTCTGATCCCGGCCCGCCCGAGCAAAATAATATTCAGGGTATTATTTATCGGCGCAGGCCGCCAACCGGGGCTCGGCCCGCGGTCTGGTGGTGCATCCCGCTACCACCGAACGTTGCGCCCGAACCGTGCTTTGCGCCGGAATCGGCCCGAAATCCCGGAATCTGCCATACGTTTGCCATACGCTTGCCATACGTTTGCCATACGCTTGCCAGCGCCTGAATTCCCAATGAAACATGGGCAATCCGACCCATTCCCCGGCGACAGTCAATCACCCTCTCAACCTTTCATTAACCCTGCCGCCGCCCGGCCCCGTCGCCGCTTTCGGTTGCGCGCGCCGCCCGTTCGGCTAAACCGCCCGCATGGACCTGACCGTTTCCGATCTGACCGTCGCCCGCGGGGGCGTGCCGATCCTTGAGGGGCTGGGCTTCACGCTCCCCCGCGGCGCGGCGCTGGTGCTGCGCGGCCCCAACGGCTGCGGCAAGACCACCCTTCTGCGCACGCTCGCCGGGCTGCAACCAGCGCTCTCGGGCGACATCTCGTGCGCGCCCGAAACCATCGCCTATGCCGGCCATGCCGACGGGCTGAAGGCGGTGCTGACGGTCGCCGAGAACCTTGAATTCTGGGCCGCGATCCACGGTGCGCGCGGCATCGACCACGCTCTTTCTTCCATGAATCTCAATGACCTGGCCGACCGGCAGGCACAACATCTGTCGGCCGGGCAGAAGCGCCGGCTGGGGCTCGCGCGGCTGATGGTGACGGGCCGGCCCTTCTGGCTTCTCGACGAGCCGACCGTGTCGCTCGACACCGCCTCGGTCGCGCTCTTCGCCGCGGTGGTGCGCGCCCATCTGGCGCAGGGCGGCGCGGCGCTGATGGCCACCCACATCGACCTCGGCCTTCAGGAAGCCCGCATCCTCGAACTCGCCCCCTACCGCGCCGCGCCCCGCCTGCCGCAGGGTTTCGACGAGGCCTTCGCATGATCGCGCTTCTGACCCGCGATCTGCGCCTGGCCTTCCGCGCCGGCGGCGGCTTCGGGCTGGGACTGGGTTTTTTCCTTGTTCTTGCGGTGCTTGTCCCCCTCGGCGTCGGTCCGGACCCGCGCACCCTGGGCCTGATCGCGCCCGGTATCCTCTGGGTCGGCGCGCTTCTGGCCTGCCTTCTCTCCCTCGACCGGATCTTCGCCCTCGATCACGAGGACGGCTCGCTCGACCTGCTCGCCACCGCGCCCATCCCGCTCGAAGGGGTCGTTGCCATCAAGGCGCTGGCGCATTGGCTGACCACCGGCCTGCCGCTGGTCCTGGTCGCGCCGCTGCTCGGGGTTCTGCTGAATCTCGCGCCACCGGCCTATGGCTGGCTGCTCTTGTCGCTCCTGATCGGCACCCCGGCCCTCAGCGTGATCGGCGCCTTCGGCGCGGCGCTGACCGTGGGGCTGAAGCGCGGCGGGCTTCTGCTGTCGCTTCTGGTCCTGCCGCTCTATATCCCCACCCTTGTCTACGGCGCCGAGGTGGTGATCCGCGGTGCGCAGGGTCTGGACACGCTGACACCCCTTCTGTTGCTGGCCGGCATCACCGCCGGATCCGCCGCCATCCTGCCCTTTGCCGCGGCGCTTGCGCTGCGGGTGAACCTGCGCTGAGCTGTCACAGGCTCGTGGCTTGAGCGCAACCTGACGAACGACTAGGTACAACGCATGTCGACAACCTCGCTCTGGGAATATGCCAATCCGGTGAAGTTCATGCGGCTGTCGGGGCAGGTCTTGCCCTGGGTCGCGGGACTGGCCGCGCTGCTCGTGGGCGGCGGGCTTTTCTGGGGTTTTTTCCTCACGCCGGACGACTTTCGCCAAGGCTCCACGGTCAAGATCATCTTCCTGCATGTGCCCGCCGCGCTGGTGGCGATCAACGCCTGGGTGATGATGCTCGTGGCCTCGCTCGTCTGGCTGATCCGGCGCCACCATGTCGCCGCGCTGGCAGCCAAGGCCGCGGCGCCCGTCGGCGCGGTGATGACCGTGATCGGGCTGTTCACCGGCGCGGTCTGGGGCCAGCCGATGTGGGGGACCTGGTGGGCCTGGGACCCGCGGCTGACGGCGTTCCTGATCCTGTTCCTGTTCTACCTCGGCTATATCGCGCTCTGGTCGGCGATCGAGGATGCCGATACCGCCGCCGACCTGACCGCCGTGCTCTGCCTGGTGGGTACGGTCTTTGCGGTCCTGTCGCGCTATGCGGCGTTTTTCTGGAGCCAGGGGTTGCACCAGGGGGCCTCGCTCAGTCTGCAACCGGGAACGCGGATGGACTGGGTCTACAAGGCGCCGCTTTACGCCTGCATGGCGGGGTTCACCCTTCTTTTCTTGGCGCTTCTGCTGGCCGGCACGCGGACCGAGATCCGCGCGCGGCGCTCGCGGGCGCTGATGGTCCGTGAAAGGATGTATGCATGATGCCCGATCTTGGCA
Organism: uncultured Rhodobacter sp.; assembly: GCA_964555305.1. Taxonomy (GTDB): domain Bacteria; phylum Pseudomonadota; class Alphaproteobacteria; order Rhodobacterales; family Rhodobacteraceae; genus Pararhodobacter. The sequence continues at coordinate 5,789 of CAZKSE010000110.1, forward strand.
CCTATGCCACCGAGGTTACGCTGGCCTATCTGGGATCGCTCGCGCTGATCGGCGGGCTGACCCTGTGGGTCTGGCTGCGCGGACGCCGCGTCCGCGCCGAGCTGGAAACGATCGAAAACCGTTCGGAGCGCAAGCGACATGGCTAAGTTGAAACCGCTCATGATCCTGCCGCCGGCGCTGCTGGCGGGGTTCGTGGCCTTCGTGGCCGCCGGAAACTACCGCGAGAACCGCGACGACCTGCCCTCGGCCCGCGCCGGGCAGCAGGCGCCCGCCATCGCGCTGGAAGAGATGCCGGGCCGCACCCTGCTGACCGACGACCATATCCGCGCGGGCGAGGTGACGCTGGTCAATTTCTGGGCCTCCTGGTGCCCGCCCTGCCGCGCCGAGCACCCGGTCCTGGAGGATCTGGCGGCCGAGGGGGTGACGGTCCTGGGCGTCAACTACCGCGACCAGCCGGACCGGGCCGATGCCTTCCTGGTGGAGCTGGGCGACCCCTATGCCGCCGTCGGCGCCGACCCGCGCGCGCGGATGGGGCTCGATTGGGGCGTCGTCGGCCTGCCCGAAACCTTCGTGCTCGATGGCGAGGGCAACATCGTGCTGCGCTACGCCGGCCCCATCACCGACGAGATCGTGGAATCGCGCATCCGCCCGGCGATGGCGCAGGCGGCCGGGAACTAGGCCGGTGACCCAAGCCCCCCCGGACGCCGTGCTGACCGAAAAGGGCCTTGCGGCACCGACCAAGGGGGAGCCGGCCGAGGGGCGCGTGCTGCTGCTGGCCTGCGGCGCGCTGGCGCATGAGATCCTTGCGCTGAAGGCGGCCAACGGCTGGGATCACCTGGACCTGCACTGCCTGCCCGCGAACCTGCATCTCTGGCCCGACCGGATCCCCGACGCGGTCGAGGCGGCAGTCACCCGGTTCCGCGACCGCTATGCCGATGTCTTCGTGGTCTATGCCGATTGCGGCACCGGCGGCGCCCTGCAGGACCGCTGCGCAGAGCTGGGCGTCGAGATGGTGGCGGGGCCGCATTGCTACGCCTTCTTCGAAGGGCTCGACACCTTCGCCGCCCATGCGGAAACCGAGATCACCGCTTTCTACCTGACCGATTTCCTCGTGCGGCAGTTCGATGCCTTCGTCTGGAAACCGATGGGTTTCGACCGCCACCCCGAACTGATCCCGATGATGTTCGGCAATTACGAGAAACTGGTCTATCTGGCGCAGACCGACGATGCGGCGCTCGACGCCCGCGCGGCCGAGGCAGCAGCCCGTCTCGGCCTTGGCTATGAGCGGCGCCTGACCGGATACGGCGATCTGACCGGGGCGCTGGCCCATGCGGCGAAGGGCGGCATGGGCGAACGATTGCTGGTTGTCTCGCCGTCGGGCAACGCCTACCTTGACAGCAACACCTGATCCGGTCCGAGGCCCATGAGCGCGCGCGATTCCGACCCTTCCGACAAGGGGCTTCAGCCCATCGCCCGCCTGACCCTGCGCGGGCGCGACCGGCTGCAAACATGGCTTCTGGGCATCATCGCCTTTGCGGTGATCCTGTTCCTGCTGGTGCAGGCGCGGTTCATCCTGATCTCGCTGGTCGTGGCGATCATCCTCTTCTCGCTCACCACCGATGCGATCAGCTCGATTTCCCGGCTGCGCATCGGCTCTTGGCGGATCACCCGGGCGGTCGCGTCGCTGGCGGCGATGCTGCTGATTTCCAGCGTGTTGCTGACGCTGCTGGCGATCGTGCTCGCGCAGATCAACACGGTGGTGACCACCACCATTTCCTATACCGATCAGGCGGTGATCGCCATCGCGCAGCTCTTCGCCTGGATGGGCGAGGATACCGAGGCGGCGGTCGCCGCCTCCATCCGCTCGATCCCGCTTTCGGGCTATATCCGCACCGCAGCCGGACAGGCCGGGAACCTCGCCTCTGCGACGACGCTGGTGATCCTGTTCGTGGGTTTCCTCTTTGCCGAGCGGATCTGGTTCGACACCAAGCTGGCGAACCTGATGCAGGACAAGGGCCGCGCCGAGCGGATCAGCCGGATCATCCATTCCATCGTCCGCCGGGTGAACCGCTACCTGCTGGTCAAGACCGGGGTCAGCGCGGTCACGGGCTTTGCGGTCTATCTGGTCATGCTGTTCTTCGGGCTCGAATTCGCCGCGGCGATGGGGATCCTGACCTTCGTTCTGAACTACATGCCCTCCGTCGGCTCGATCATTGCGACCTTCCTCGTGGCGCTGGTGGCCTACATGCAGATCACCGAGCCGTCCTTTGCCATCCTGATCTTCGTTCTGGTGGGCATGATCCAGTTCGTTCTGGGCTCGGTCATCGACCCGATGCTGATGGGTCGGACGCTCAGGCTGTCGTCCTTCGGCATCATCATCTCGCTGGCCTTCTGGGGCGCGGTCTGGGGGGTGCCGGGGATGTTCCTCGCCGTGCCGATCATGGTGGCGACGATGATCGTCTGCTCGCATATTCCCTCCGCCCGCCCCGTCGCGATCCTGCTCTCGCGCGAGGGCCTGCCCGAGATCGACCCCGAGGAGCAGATCGGCCAGCCCCTGCCCGCCCCCCCGGCCGAGGTCGCCGCCGCCGAGTAGCAGGCGCCGAGTAGCAGGGGGGCTGCGCGCTCAGGCTGGCCCGTCGGCCAGATGCAGGGTGACGCGCCGATTTTGCCGCCCCTTCTTCTCGATCTTGCCCAGCCACAGCGGGCCGATCTCGCCGGTGCGGGCGACATGGGTGCCGCCGCAGGGTTGCAGGTCCACCTGATCCGCCCCCTGCCCGATCCGCACCAGCCGCACGCGACCCTGCCCCATCGGCGGCTTCACCGACATGGTCTTCACCAGCCCCGGATTGGCCTCCAGCTCGGCGTCCGAGATCCAGTCTTCGGTCACCGCCAGGTCGCGCGACACCAGCGCGTTCAGTTCCGCCTCCAGCGCCTCGCGATCCTCGGGCGCCTCGGGCATGTCGAAGTCGAGCCGCCCCTTGCCCGCGCCGATCGCGCCCCCGGTGACCGGCAGCGGCAGGACGACAGACAGCAGATGCAGGGCGGTGTGCACGCGCATAAGCAGATGCCGCCGCTCCCAATCCAGCGCCATGCGCAGCTCCTCGCCCACGCCCGGCAGCGCCGCGGCGGGCTCGGCCACCAGCGCGACGCCGTCGCCGGCCTTGACCGTGTCGGTCACCGCCACGCGCCCGCCGGACCATTCCAGATGTCCGGTGTCACCGGGTTGCCCGCCCCCCGCGGGATAGAAGACCGACCGGTCCACGACCAGCGCCCCCTCCTCGGTGATCGCCGTCACGCGGGCGGCGGTTTCGCGCAGGTAAGGGTCGGTGCGGTAGAGCGGTTCGGTCATCTTGCATCCTCTGCTGGGTCGTCGGGGGTGTCGGCACCGTCGAATTCCAGCTCCGGGCTGGGCGGGCGTCGCGGCCCTTTCGTCGGCGGCTCGTCGGGTTCGCCTGGGGGCGGCGCGGCGGGTTCGGGCGCCGCCCGGCCGGTCAGTGCCTCGGGGTTGCGCAGCCAGATATCGCGCTGCGCAAACGGGATCTCGATCCCTTCCTCCTGGAAGCGGCGCGCAATCTCGTGGTTCACGTCCGATTTCACCCGCAGCACGAAGTTCACGTCGCGCAGGATCGCCCGGATCTCGAACTCCAGCGCATCGCTGCCGAACCGCTGGAAGATGATGCTCGGGGCCGGGTTCAACGTGACGATGGGCTGCGCTTCGATGATCTCGCGCAGGATCGTCTCGATCCGCCGCGTGTCGCTGCCATAGGCGACGCCGACCGGGATGATCACCCGGCCGGTGTTGTTGGACTTGGTGTAGTTGGTCACCGTGCCGGAAATCAGGTCCGAGTTCGGCACGATCACCTCGGTCCGGTCGAAGGTCTCGATCACCGTGGACCGGACCGAGATGCGGCTCACGGTGCCCATCGTGGTGCCGACCTCGACCCAGTCGCCTTCGCTCACCGGCCGCTCGATCAGCAGGATCACCCCCGAGACGAAGTTCGACACGATGTTCTGCAACCCGAAGCCGATGCCGACCGACAACGCGCCCGCAACGATCGCCAGACCCGACAGGTCGATCCCGGCGGTGGCAAAGGCCACCAGCGCGGCCAGGAAAAGGCCCACATAGCCCACGCCCGAGACGGCCGCCTTCTGCGCGCCGCGCGCCATCGTGGTCTTCGGCAGGACCGACTGCGCCAGCGTGCCCTGCAACACGCGGGTCAGCAGGTAGCCCACCGCAAAGACCATCAGGAAGGACAGGATATTGCCCGGCGCGATCCGCGTCTCGCCCAGCGTGAAGCCGGCCTGGATGCGCGCCCAGATCTCCAGCAGCTCGGTCCCGCGGACCCCCCAGAGCAGCGCCAGAACCGGCAGCCCCGCCAGCGCCAGCAGCAGGCCCGCCAGCGCCGGGACCAGCGCCCGCGACGCCACCGCCGCATCGCCCACCACCGCCGCATAAATGGCCGTGATCAGCCCGTGAAGCACCATCAGAAGCGCGATCAACCCCAGCGACGCGATGGTGGAAAAGATGATCTCGACCGCGGCGGGGATATAACCGATCGCGCCCAATACCACGGCCACGATCGCCAGCGTCAGCAGAAGCTTGCCCGCGATCGGCACCATCCGATCGAAGAAGCTGTCGCTGTCGACCTCCTCGCCGCCGGTGACCGAGCGCGGGACGTGGCGCAGAAGCAGCATCCCCAGACGGAAAAGCGTGATCGCCCCCAGAACCAGCGCCGGGAAGATGATCACCGCCTGCGCCGCCTCGCTCTGCAATTCGGGCTGGATGAAGGGCGGGTAGAGCAGGTGCAGCGCGTAGACCAGACCCAGCACCGGGGCCAGAACGCGGCCCTGCCGCCGCAAGCCGGGCCGCAGCGTCAGCGAAACGTTGATGTTCTCCGACACCGGGAAGATCAGCTGCGCCAGCCAGCGCGCCGCAAAGATCGCCATCCCCGCCAACACCAGCCGGTCCGCCAGCGCCTCGATCGTGGGGCCGGTGATGCCGCTCAGGTGGATGGTCATGGCCAGGAGCCACAGCCCCGCCAGCGGCACCAATAGCTGCGACAGCGACACGAGGAATGCCGCCGCCTCGCGCCCGCGCAGGATCTCGGCGCTTTCCAGCAGGCGCTGCGTGGCGCTGACCATCAGCGCGCGCCCGCGCACCAGCAGCAGCGCCGCCAGCGCCAGCGCCCCCAGCAGGATCGGCAGATCGGCGCGCAACCCCTCGCGAAGGGCGGGGTCCAGCCAGGCGTTATGCGCCTCACCCAGAACCGTCAGGCCGGAACTGACCAGCGCGTTCAGCCCCGCCCCCCAGTTCGCCGGGTTGATCGGGCTGGGCCAGAGACTGAGAAGCGCGTCCGCCTGCCGCTCGCGCATCACCCGGTCGATGCCGCGCACGATGGCATCGGCGCGCCGCTGGGCCTCGGTCGCGGCCAGAAGAGGGGCCTGCCGCTGCGCCAGCCGTTCGTTCAGCTCGGCGCGCCGGTCGATGATCTCCTGCGCCTCGACCTCGCCCTCGCCGGGCGGGGGGGCCAGCCCGGCGATCTGCTCGCGCAGCGTCTCGATCCGGTCGCGGTGCAGGTTCTGCGCGGCAATGAACTCACCCCGGAACGCCACCACTTCGGAGCGTAGGTTCTGCAGGACGATATCGGGGGTGTTGCGGTCGGCGATCAGCGTTTCGGCCAGATCCGCCGCCGCCTCCCAGCGGGTATAGTCGGGCCCCTCGACCTCGCCGTTGCCGTTGTCGGCCTGCGCCAGCGCGGCGCCAGCCAGGAAAAACACCAGCACCCACGCGCCGATGAGCGCAATGACCGCCGCGAGCGGCGTGACGGATGGCAAGGGCGAACGGGCCATGCGGCCACCCCGATTGGTTGCGCTCAGCTTTCCGCGCGCATGTCAGGCAATTCTCGGGCGGGCCGATCCAGCCATCCGGGCACGGGCAACCCCTTGTCGCGCAGGAAATCGGGGTTGAACAGTTTCGACTGGTAGCGCGTGCCGTAATCGCACAGGATCGTGACGATCGTGTGCCCCGGCCCCATGTCCCGCGCCATGCGGATCGCGCCGGCGATATTGATGCCGGTCGAGCCCCCCATGCAGAGCCCTTCGTGTTCGAGCAGGTCGAAGACGATGGGCAGCGCCTCGGCATCGGGGATCTGATAGGCGAAATCGGGCTTCAGCTCTTCCAGATTGGCGGTGATCCGCCCCTGCCCGATCCCTTCGGTGATCGAGCCGCCTTCGGATTTCAGCTCGCCGGTGGTGTAGTAGCTGAACAGCGCCGCGCCCTCGGGGTCGGCGAGGCCGATCTTCACGCCGCGCGACTGCAACGCCATCGCCACGCCCGCCAGCGTGCCGCCCGATCCCACCGCGCAGATGAAGCCATCGACCTTGCCGTCGGTCTGCTCCCAGATCTCCGGCCCCGTCGTCTCCACATGCGCCTGACGGTTGGCCACGTTGTCGAACTGGTTGGCCCAGATCGCGCCGTTGGGCTCGGTCCTTGCCAGTTCCTCGGCCAGACGGCCGGAATAGCGGACGTAGTTGTTGGGGTTGCGGTAGGGCGCGGCCGGCACCTCGACCAGCTCGGCGCCCGCCAGCCGCAGCATGTCCTTCTTTTCCTGGCTCTGCGTCTCGGGGATGACGATGACGGTGCGAAAGCCCATCGACGCGCCGACCAGCGC
>CAZKSE010000111.1:0-12377 GCA_964555305.1 uncultured Rhodobacter sp.
CCGCCACAAGGAAATCTTCCGCTCTGCGGGCCTTGCCGCCGCCGCCGGCGGCGTCACCACCCTGATCGCCCGGCCCGATACCGACCCCGCCATCGACACGCCCGAGGTGCTGGAATTCGTCCGCCGCCGCGCCGCCGCGGAAACGCCCGTCAACATCCGCCACATGGCCGCCCTGACCCGCGCCCAGGAAGGCCGCGAGATGGTCGAGCTGGGCTTCCTCCTCGACGCCGGCGCCCTCGCCTTCACCGACGCCCCCCGCGTCATCCGCGACACCCGCGTCCTCTCGCGCTGCCTGACCTATGCTCGCGGTCTGGGCGCGCTGATCGTTGGCCATCCTCAGGATCCCGGCCTCAGCACGGGGGCGGTCGCGACCTCGGGAAAGTTCCCGAGTCTCAAGGGGTTGCCGGGCGTGTCTCCAATGGCCGAGCGGATGGGATTCGACCGCGACATCGGGCTGATCGAGATGACCGGCGCGCGCTATCACGCCGACCAGGTCACCTGCGCACGCACCCTGCCGGCCCTGGAACGCGCCAAGGCGAACGGCTTCGACGTCACCGCCGGCGTCTCGATCCACCACCTCACGCTCAACGAGTTCGACGTCGGCGACTACCGCACCTTCTTCAAACTGACCCCGCCCCTCCGGTCCGAGGATGACCGTCTGGCGGTCGTGCAGGCAGTCGCGGACGGGCTGATCGACGTCATCGCCTCGTTCCACACGCCGCAGGACGAAGAATCCAAGCGCCTGCCGTTCGAGGAAGCCGCGCCCGGTGCGGTCGGCCTGCAAACGCTGCTGCCCGCGGCGATGCGGCTATACCACGCCGATGCGCTCAGCCTGCCTCAACTGTGGCGGGCGATGGCACTGAACCCGGCGCGCCGGCTGGGGCTGGACTGTGGGCGGCTGGCCCTCGATGCGCCGGCCGATCTGGTCCTCTTCGACCCCCACGCGCCTTTCGTCCTCGACCGCTTTTCGCTCCGCTCGAAATCGAAGAACACCCCCTTCGACGGCGCGCGGATGGAGGGGCGGGTGCTGGGCACCTGGGTCGCCGGCCGCGTTGTCTACAGCCACGAGGAGGCGTGATGCTCCCTTTCGTTGAGACCGCGCCCCTCATCCTCGGTCTGGTGGCGCTGGCGTCTTATCTGCTGGGCTCGATCCCCTTTGGGATCGTGATCACCCGCGCGCTGGGGCTGGGCGATCTGCGTCAGATCGGCTCGGGCAATATCGGGGCGACCAACGTGCTGCGCACGGGCAACAAGGGCGCGGCGCTGGCGACGTTACTGCTCGATGCGGGCAAGGGCGGGATCGCGGTCCTGATCGCACGCTTCGCGGTGGGCGAGGATGCCGCGCAGATCGCCGCACTCTTCTCCTTTCTGGGTCATCTCTTTCCGGTTTGGCTGGGCTTTCGCGGCGGCAAGGGGGTGGCGACCTTCCTCGGCACGCTTCTGGCGCTGGCTTGGCCCGCGGGGCTTCTCGCCTGCGCGACCTGGGCGGCGGTCGCCGCGGTCAGCCGTATCTCGTCGCTTTCGGCGCTGGTCGCGGCGGCGGCGACCCCGTTCTGGCTCGCCCTGCTGGGGCGGACTGAGGCCGTGGTGCTCTGCGTGGTGCTGGCGTTGTTGGTCTTCATCCGCCATGGCGAGAACATTGCCCGCCTGCGCGCCGGCACCGAGCCGCGGATTGGCTCGCGCAAAGGTTGAGTTAACACACGCAAAGAGTTAACTCAAAATTAACTCTTGTCGCCCCACCCTGTTCTCACTGGATCGGACGGGCATGGAGCACCCCGCCGAGTCGGACGGGAGTGGTCATGGTCGTTGCAATTCTTCTGATCGGTATCGTCGTGGGGCTCGGCCTTTCGGTCACCGCCTGGATGATCAGCGCGTCGTTTCTTCTGGCCATCCTCGCCTATTCGCTGGGCGGCGCGCTGGGATGCGTGCTGGCGGGCGTGGGGCTGGCGCTCTGTCGCAGCCGGGGCGAGGCGACCCAGTAGCTTCCCCTTCGCCGCTGAGGGCCTTACCAGCGCAACCCCATTCGTAGCGCGTCGTAGATTGCCGCATGCACATTGCGCGCCGCAACCGCATCGCCGATCCGATAGAGCATGAACTGACCGTCCGCGTTCACGTCAGGAAGGACCGGGCCCGCGTTCCGGGTCAGCGCGGTGTAGTCGACCCGGCCAAGATTGCGTGACAGGGGCTTCAGCGCGAAGTAGAGCGCGTCATTAGGCGCCGTGCCGTGTTCGACGACGACCTGATCCACCTCTCGCGCGTCGTGCCACGACGACGAGAAATCCGAGCCGAGGATCGCCCGCACCCGGTTCCCCGCCCGTTCCAGTGCGCACATGCGGGTGTTGATCGTCACCTGCACCCCGTGGTCGTGGAAGGCTGCCATGTAGGGTGCGTGGTTCAATCCGCCGATATCGGGGGCGAAGAAGCGCTCGGGGCTGACAAGCTCGACCTTTGCGCCAGCTCTCGCCAGCACCTCGGCTGCGCTCATCCCCGCGTGTCCGCCACCATCGTCATAGACCAGCACCTCGGCCCCCGGCCGCACCGCGCCCGACAGCACATCCCAGCTGGAGGTCGTCAGCGCATCCCCCGCCTCCAACGGCGGCGATTGGGGCAACCCGCCGGTGGCGATGATCACGACGTCGGGCGAAAGCGCCTGGACATCCTCGACCTCGGCCCAGGTGTCGTATCGCAGGCTCACCCCAAGTCGGTCGAGTTCGGCCAGCCGCCAGTCGATGATCCCGATCAACTCCTTCCGCCGCGGGTTCTTGACCAGCAGGTTGACCTGCCCGCCGGCAGTCGCGCCTGCTTCCAGCAAGGTGACCGCGTGCCCGCGTTCGGCGGCCACCCGCGCGGCTTCAAGGCCCGCCGGGCCGCCACCGACGACAACCACACGGCGCGGCGTCTCGGCGCGCGGGATCACATGCGGCATCGTCGCTTCCCGCCCGGTCGCCGCGTTGTGGATGCAAAGCGCCTCGCCGCCCTCGTAGATACGGTCGAGGCAATAGGTCGCGCCGACGCAGGGGCGGATCCGATGTTCCTGCCCACGCGCGACCTGGGCCACGATATGCGGATCGGCGATATGCGCGCGCGTCATCCCGACCATGTCGAGCTTGCCCGACGCGATGGCGTGCCGGGCGGTGGCGACATCGGCGATCCGCGCGGCGTGGAAGACCGGAAAGCGGGTTAGCGCACGCACCTCGCCCGCGAAGTCCAGATGCGGGGCCGAGGGCATGCCGTGGATCGGGATGACGCCGGTCAGCGCCGCATCGGTGTCGATATGGCCGCGGATCAGGTTGATGAAGTCGAACTTGCCCGAGGCCGCGATCCGTTGGGCGATTTCGACCCCCTCGGCGCGGCTCAAGCCCTTCTTCCAATCCTCGTCGGCGACCATGCGAATGCCGACAATGAAATCCGGCCCTACCGCGGCGCGCACCGCGTCGATCACCGCCCAGGTGAAGCGCAGGCGATTGTCCAGGGCGCCGCCCCAGTCGTCGTCGCGCAGGTTCGTGGCGGGCGACCAGAAGCTGTCCATCAGATGCCCGTAGGCTTCGATTTCGATCCCGTCGAGGCCGGCTTCCTGCATACGTTGCGCGGCGCTGGCATAATCCGCGACGATCCGCGCGATGTCCCAATCCTCGGCTTCCTTCGGGAAGGCGCGGTGGGCGGGTTCGCGAACCGGGCTGGCCGAGAGGACCGGCAACCAGTCGCCGCGGTTCCAGCCCGTGCGCCGACCCAGATGCGTGAGCTGGATCATCACCGCGCATCCCTCGGCGTGACAGTCCTCGGCCAACCGCCTGAGCCCCGGCACGATCTCGTCGCGGTAAGCCTGCAGGTTGCCGAAAGCCGCCGGGCTGTCGGGCGCCACGAGTGCGGAGCCCGCCGTCATCGTCAGTGCGATCCCGCCGCGGGCCTTCTCCCGGTGGTAGAGGCGGTAGCGCTCGCCCACCAGACCGTCGTCGGAATAGGCGGGCTCATGGGCGGTGGACATCACCCGGTTCTTCAAGTTCAGGTGCTTCAACCGATAGGGCTGGAGCAGGGGGTCGGCGGACATGCGGCACCCGTGGATCTTGGTGGGAGCGCCAGTCTTGGTTTTGTCCGATGGGGTGTCAAGGTCGGGTGGCGGCAGGGGCGACGCAGGCCATGCGGAGCGCTTCCCCGGTGTAGGGCATCCGGCGCAAAAAGGGGCCGGCTCAAGGCTAAGAAATCGCGCAAGCACCAGATCTTTATCGAGAGTATGTTTTCGATTAAGCCGAAATGACCCTGGCTTGCCACGAGATGCCCGATTCATGCATCAGTGGCCCTCGCGCGCGGCTTCGGGGTCATCCTCGCAGGTCCAGGCGTCAAGCACCTCATCCTCGGTCAAGACCGCCTCCAGTTCGGGGCCTGCGGCTATGATGCAGGCCACAGGCTGGCGCGGGCTGAAGGTCAGGATCCGCGTCTCGCAGGCGGTGGGATCGGCCAGCGCGCAGACGGTATAGACAAGCTGCATCATGAGAACCCTCCTTTCAGGGCAGGGAGCCGATAAGCGCGAGCCCGGTAAATCCCAGCAGCAGCAGCCCGCCCGCCCGCCGCACGCCGAGCGCCCAGCGAAGGCCGAAACGACCTGACCGGGCAGAGATCAGGCTGACCGCGACCATCGGGATGGCGGTGATCAGAAGGATGCCCCCGGTGATCAGCGCAAGTTGTGCCGGAGTTGCTCGGTTCATGTCGACGAACTGTGGCACCAGCGCGAGGATGAAGAGCAGATGCACCGGACTGGTGAGGCCGGTTAGAAGACCGCCGGTCAGATCGCCCATTAGTACGCGCCGCCGCAGCGGTATACTGGTCGGGATCGAAGCCCGCGCCGTGGTCTGATGCGGGACGGGCTTGAGGAGCGACAGGGCGATAAGCGCAAGGACGATCACCCCCACCACCCGCAGGACCTTGAGCGCGCTATCGGACAAGTGGATCAGTCCGAAGAGCACGGCCCAGACCGCGCACATCACGAAAAGTGTGGCGAGGATCATGCCCACCGTCACCTTGACCCCAGCGGCCAGCCCATCCGAGGCAGCGCGGGCGATGGCCAGCACCATGCCGGGCCCGGGGATGACCGCGTTGATCGCGGCGGCGAGCAGCAGGGCGGCGAGCATATGCGGGTCCATCGCTCGCCCTCCGGTCTGGTCGGGGTCGCGGCGGCGAGACCCGCGAAACCGAGAAGCGTCAGGCCTCCGCCGCGCACCATCCAGCGTGCACCGCGAAGTGAAAGCCGCGCCTGTCCGGCGCCCACGATCGCGACCGTGCCCAAGGGCAGGATCGAGCCCAGCAGAACGAGCGCGCTGGCAAGCGCGATGCCGGCGGGCGTCAGGGCCGACAGGGGTACAAACTGTGGCAAGAGGACCAGGAAGAAGACCAGGTTGAACGGGTTGAAAAGACCGACCGCCAGCCCTGCGCCCAGATCGCTCGCGGCGGCGCGGGCAGGGCGCGCTTCGCCCGGGGGCGGGGAGGCGCGTAGCATGCGTAGCCCCAGCGCGGCCAGAACGCCGATCCCGGCCATCCTGAGGAAGACGGCGACGCCATCGCCAAGGTGCCAGGCGCCAAGGAGGATGGCCCAGATCCCGCCCAGAAGCAGCGCCACGGCCAGAATGCCGCCGAGCGCGGTTCGCAGCCCCGAGGCGAACCCGCCACCGGCGGCGCGGGACAGCACCAGGAGAAGGACGGGGCCGGGGATGGCGGCCTTGATGAGGGCCGCGAAGTAGAGGGCGAGCCAGGCATGCGTTTCCATGCGACACTCCTGCGCGGTGCGGGGTCGACGAGGAACTGGAAAGCGGAGGGGGCCGCCGGCGGGGGCGGGAAATCGCGGCCGGCGGGAACGGGTAAAAATGAAAGTGAGACTCAGATTACCCGATCAGGCACGGTGCCGCGTCACCCGTTCAGGTGAGACCGGGCCGGAACGCGGCGGCCCCCGTGCCGGGTCCGGCGTCGATGGACGGCGTGAGGGCCGGGGCCATGGGCTGTCGTGGCTTTCGCAGTCGGCAGAACGGCGGGCTCCCGCCCCTCGTCAGGCTGTGCGCTTCACGCACAACCTTCCTCGCGTTGGGCCGGGCGCCGCGCGCGATGCGCGCGGCGCGGATCAGCGCCCTGGGCGGCAGCATCCGTCGTGGGTCGCGGGCGCTGCTTCGGGCGGAGGCTCAGAGACCCTTGGCGCGGTAGCTGGCCGCCACGCGGTCGATTGCGACGATATAGGCCGCGGTGCGCAGGTCGCGGACATCGTTGCGTTCCTGCCAGACCTCGCGCATGGCCTGGTAGGCGGTGCGCATCGTGTCGTCGAGGCCCGAGCGCACCAGCGCCAGTTCGTCCGCGCCCTGCAGGTAACGCTTCTTGAAATCGGGCGAGAGGTTCCAGCCAAGGCCCTTGTCGGAGGACAGCCGCTCAAGTTCCTCGACCAGCAGAAGGGCATGCGCTTCCTCGTTGCGCCGTTGCATCCGACCGAAGCGGATGTGGCTGAGGTTCTTCACCCATTCGAAATAGCTGACTGTCACGCCGCCGGCGTTGGCATACATGTCGGGGATGATGACGGTTCCCTTGTTCTTCAGGATCTCGTCCGCGCCTGCGGTGACCGGGCCGTTCGCCGCCTCGATGATCAGGGGCGCCTCGATGCGCGGGGCGTTGCCCATGTGGATCACGCCTTCCAGGGCGGCGGGGATCAGGATGTCGCACGCGGCTTCAAGCCACGCCGCGCCATCCTCGTGATAGCTGCCGCCGGGGAAGTCGCGCACGCCGCCGGACTGGGCGATGTGCTGGCGCAACTCCTCGATGTTGAGGCCCTCGTTGTTGCTGACCGCGCCGTCGCGTTCGATCACTGCGATGATCTTCGCGCCGTCTTCCTCGGACAGGAATTTCGCCGCGTGATAACCCACGTTGCCGAGGCCCTGTACAATCACCCGCTTGCCGTCGAGCGTGCCGGAAAGGCGAGCCTCGGCGACATCGGCGGGGTGGCGGAAGAACTCTCGCAGGGCGTATTGCACGCCGCGCCCGGTCGCCTCGACCCGGCCCTTGATGCCGCCGGAATTGAGGGGCTTGCCGGTCACGCAGGCCCGCGCATTGATGTCGGTGGTGTTCATCCGCGCGTACTGGTCGGCGATCCAGGCCATCTCGCGCTCGCCGGTGCCCATGTCGGGGGCGGGGACGTTCTGGGCAGGGTGGATCAGGTCACGTTTGGCGAGTTCATAGGCGAAGCGGCGGGTGATCTGCTCCAGCTCGTGCTCCTCGTACTGGCGCGGGTCGATGCAGAGCCCGCCCTTGGAACCGCCGAAGGGGGTCTCGACCAGCGCACATTTGTAGGTCATCAGCGCCGCCAGCGCCTCGACCTCGTCCTGATGGACCTCAGGGGCGTAGCGGATACCGCCCTTCACGGGTTCCATATGTTCGGAATGCACCGAACGATAGCCGGTGAAGGTCTCGATCCTGCCGCGCAGGCGCACGCCGAAGCGCACGGTATAGGTGGCGTTGCAGACCCGGATCTTTTCGGCCAGGCCGGGCGAAAGGTCCATCAGCGCCACCGCCCGGTTGAACATGATGTCGACGCTTTCGCGGAAGCTCGGTTCGTTCTTCTGAAGCATGGTGTCACCCGTCCTGATTCACGGCCGACTCTGCGGCCCAATGTCGCGTATCACCCTAGCCCGAGCCGGGGGCGTTTTCAAAACGCTTCTTTTTTCGGCGCCTTGCCCGGCGCTCAGACGCCATGCCGGCCGTTCGTATCAGGTCGGCACCCCGGTTTTTCCTTGGCAATCCGGCACCGACCGCTCATGTAGCGCGGATGCGTTTTCACAGGTTCAGGTCCGTCTGGCACCTTGTCAGATACATGCCGCTGCTGTCGCTGCTGACCCTGTCCTGGGGCCGCGCGTTTGCCACGCGTTCGCGGGCGCTGGGGTCCGCCTTCGCTACCGTGATGCGCTGGCTCCCCGCCGCCCGCCGCCGTTTCGACCGAGAGCTGCGTCAGGCCTTCCCCGACACGCCGCGCAGCGAGCGCGCGCGGCTGGGTGCGGCGATGGGCCGCCAGATGGGGCAGACCCTGTTCGAGATCTACCATTGCGCCGAATTCCAGACCCGCCAGGAGTTCTTTCGCCCCGCGGGCCCCGGTCTTGCCGCGCTGGAGAAGGCGCGCGCGGACGGGAAGGGGGCGATCATCGTCTCGGGCCATTTCGGCCAGTGGGAGGCGGTGCGCGCCGTGCTGAAGGCTCGCGGCATGGAAACAGGCGCGGTCTACCGCCGGCAGCGCAACCTGCATTACCAGCGCCGCCTGCTGGCCGGGATAGAAGCCGGTGGCCGGCCCATCCTTGAAACCGGCACGATCGGGACGAAAGCGCTGGTCCGGCATCTGCGCGGCGCTGGGTTCATCGCGATCCTGCTGGACGAGAAATACGCCTAAGGCGCGCGGCTGCCGTTTCTGGGCCGGCCCGCGCTCACCTCGCTCGCCGCGGCGCAGCTGGCGCTGAAATACGACCTGCCGATGGTCCCGGCGTACGGCATCCGCCGAGACGATGGCGAAAGCTTCGACGTCGTGTTCGAGGCGCCGATTCCCCCGTCCGACGCCGAAACGATGACACGCGCCTTCAACGACAGCCTGTCGGCGCGCATCCGGGCGAATCCCGATCAGTGGTACTGGTTCCTCGGCCGCTGGGAGGGCGCCTGAACCCGCCCGCCGCGATCAGGCGCCGACCGCCTTGCGGACCATGTCGACATAGATGTCCTCGACCTGGTCGCGGCTCAGCCTGCCGCCCTCGCGGAACCAGGTGTTGACGCCTGTCAGCATGGCGATCAGGGCCATGGCCGCCAGCCGCGTATCGGGCAGGCGCATCACGCCCTCTGCCTGACCCGCACGCAGGATCGCCTCCAGCTCGCCCTCGTAGCGGCGGCGCAGGGCTTCGAGCGCGGCAAAGTTCTGCGGGCGCAGGTTGCGCAACTCCATGTAGGAGACGAAGACGGCATCGGCGCGCGCGGCGTGAAAGCGAATGTGGAAGCGGGCGAAATGTTCCAGCCGGGCCAGCGCGTCACCGGGGGGCGGGTTGCTTGCGGCCCAGGCGGCCAGCAGCTCCTCCATGTGGCCGCGCATCAGGTCGTAGAGCAGCCCCTGCTTGTCGCTGATATACTGGTAGAGCGCGCCGGCCTGCACGCCGACCTCGCGCGCGATCTGCCGCATCGACACCGCCGCGTAACCGTGACGCGCGAAAAGCTGCAATGCCACGGCGCGCAGGCGCGGTTCGGTGATTTCGGCGCGGGATCCGGGTTTGCGGGCCATGCGCCCAGTCTTGACTGAACGTGCGTTCAATTCAAGCCTGTCGCGGGACTGCTTACGCGCGTTCGCGCTTCAGCGGGCGCGAAAGCAGCAGCGCCACCGCCTCGGGCAGGGTGACGCGCCCATCGAGCAGCGCCGCGACCATCGCGGTGACGGGCACGCTGTCGGCCGGGGCGAGCGCAGCCAGCGCCTGCGCTGTGGCCACGCCCTCGACCGTGGTGCCGGCCGGCGGCGCATCGCCCGCCCCCAGCGCCAGCCCGTAGCGATAGTTGCGCGACTTCTCCGAGGTGCAGGTCAGCACCAGATCGCCCAGCCCGGACAGGCCGTGCAGCGTCTCGCTTTCCGCGCCGCGGGTTTCGGCGTGGCGCATCATCTCAGCAAAGCCGCGGGTCATCAGGGCGGCGCGGGCGCTTTCCCCAAGCCCCGCGCCGATCGTCACCCCGGCGGCAATGGCGATGACGTTCTTCAACGCCCCGCCCAGTTGCGCGCCGGTCAGATCGTCGGTGAGGTAAAGCCGCAGGCTGGGCGTGGACAGCGTCGCCTGCAACGCCTCGGAACTTGGGCCGGCCACGGCAAGCGTCAGCGCGGTGGGTTTTCCGGTGGCGATATCGGCGGCGAAGCTGGGGCCGGTCAGGACCGCGGCGCGGGCCGAGGGGATCGCATCGGCAATGACCTCGGCGGGAAGGAACCCGGTCCCCAGCTCGACCCCCTTGCAGCAGGCGACCAGGGTGCGACCTGCCAGCGTTTCGGCATGGTCCTCCAGGACAGACCGAAGCTGCTGGGTGGGCACGGTCAGCAGCAGGACGGGGGCCTCT
Organism: uncultured Rhodobacter sp.; assembly: GCA_964555305.1. Taxonomy (GTDB): domain Bacteria; phylum Pseudomonadota; class Alphaproteobacteria; order Rhodobacterales; family Rhodobacteraceae; genus Pararhodobacter. The sequence goes on from CAZKSE010000111.1 coordinate 10,087, forward strand.
GCGGCGACGTTGAAATCGGCGATGGGCGTCAGGCCCGACGGCAACCCGACGCCGGGCAGACGTGTCCTATTCTCGCGCCTCGCCACCATACTCGCCACGGCATCGGCGTCGCGCGCCCAAAGTGCGACCTGCCGCCCGGCCGCGGCCTGCGCGACCGCCAGCGCCGTTCCAAAGGCGCCCGCCCCGATCACCCCGATCCGATCCGCCATCGCGCTCTCCTCATGCTTCGCCGGGTATCGCGACCGCCGCCCCGTGCTGTCAAGCCGCGAGCCTGGACCGCCACCCCCGGCCCACCGCGTATCCTGCCCTTTGCGCCCACCGCCGCCAAAGGCTATCAACAAGCCGAACGCCCGAAACGGAGCCCCGCCGATGGTCGATATTGCCACCCGCGTGCACAATCACAACTGGAAGATCGACCCGATCGTGCGCTCGCTGATCGATAACGATTTCTACAAGCTTCTGATGTGCCAGACGGTGTTTCGCAACCAGCGCGACACGCGCGTCACGTTCAGCCTGATCAACCGCACGAAATCCGTGCGCCTGGCCGAGCTGATCGACGAGGGCGAGCTGCGCGAACAGCTCGACCACGTCCGCTCGCTGAGCCTGTCGCGCGGCGAGGGGACCTGGCTGCGCGGCAATACCTTTTACGGCAAACGGCAGATGTTCCGCCCGGATTTCATGGAGTGGTTCGAGAAGCTGCGCCTGCCGCCCTATCACCTCGAAAAGCGCGACGGCCAGTACGAGCTGACCTTCGAAGGGTCCTGGCCCGAGGTCATGCTGTGGGAGATCCCCGCGCTCGCCGTCCTGATGGAGCTGCGCTCGCGCGCGGTTCTCAAGGACATGGGCTATTTCGAGCTGCAGGTGCTCTACGCGCGCGCCATGGCCCGCGTCTGGGAAAAGGTCGAGGCGCTGCGCAAGCTTGAGGGGCTGCGGCTGGCCGATTTCGGCACGCGTCGGCGGCATTCCTTCCTCTGGCAGGACTGGTGCGTGCAGGCCCTGGTCGAGGGGCTGGGTCCGGCCTTCATCGGCACGTCGAACTGCCGCATCGCCATGCGCCGCGACCTGGAGGCGATCGGCACCAACGCGCATGAGTTGCCGATGGTCTACGCCGCGCTTGCCGGTAACGACGCCGAACTGGCCGAGGCCCCCTACCGCGTCCTCGCCGATTGGCACGAGGAGCACGATGGCAACCTGCGCATCATCCTGCCCGATACCTTCGGCAGCGAAGGGTTCCTTGCGCGCGCGCCCGACTGGCTGGCCAGCTGGACCGGCGTGCGCGTCGATTCGGGCGACCCAGCGCAGGGCGCCGAGATCGCGATCCGCTGGTGGAGAGATCGCGGCGAGGACCCGCGCGAGAAGCTCGTGATCTTCTCCGACGGGCTAGATGTTGACAAGATCGCTGCGCTGCACGCGCAGTTCACCGGCCGGGTGAAGGTCAGCTTCGGCTGGGGGACGCTTCTGACCAACGATTTCCGCGGCCTCACGCGCGATGACCGGCTCGCACCCTTCAGTCTGGTATGCAAGGCGGTCGCGGCCAATGGCCAGCCGACGGTGAAACTGTCGGACAACCCCAACAAGGCGATGGGCCCGGCCGAAGAGATCGCGCGCTACAAGCGCGTCTTCGGCGTCGGCGCGCAGGCGGCGCTGGCGGTCGAGGTCTGAGCCGCGCCGCCTTCCGCCCCGCGTCTCTACCCCCGCGCGACGCCCGGCAGGCGGGGCCGGATCGCCAGCGCCGCCAGCGCGCCGCCGGCAAAGCCTCCGACATGCGCCTCCCAGGCCATCTGCCAGTTGACCATCCAGGCCGAGACCAGGTTCAGCGCCATCAGCGCTGCCGCCAGCCCCAGGCTCGCCCAGAGCCCGCGCCCTGCGGCCCGGTCCGCCCGTCCCTGCCAGCACAGAAGCGCTCCGGCCAGCCCGAACAGCACCCCCGAGGCTCCGACCATCGGCTGGCTCAACGGGCCGAGGGCCGCAAAGCCGATCCCTCCGCCCAGGGACGAGGCCGCCAGCAACACCGCCATCCCCCCGGACCCCGCCCAGCCCGGCGCCAGCCGCGCCCGGACCGACGCCCCCAATCCTAGCAACGCCACCACGTTCATCGCCAGATGCGAGAGCCCGGCGTGCAGGAAGGGATGGCTCAGGAACATCGTCACCGGCTGCGCGGTAAAGTTGCCCTCCCAGCCCGCGCGCAGCAGACCCGCCCAGAAACCGCCGTTGACATAGGCCAGCACCCGCCAGCGCGGGCTGCCCCAGAGGCCGCGCTCGGCGCCGGCCAGCAGGGCCTGGGCCTGGCT
>CAZKSE010000112.1:0-6730 GCA_964555305.1 uncultured Rhodobacter sp.
AGCCGGGGCGCTTCGGGCCGGCGTCGGCGGCGCGGCCCTCTCGCCGCGCCCGGAACGGGCGCGGCGCCCGGCCCAACGCGAGGAAGGTTGTGCGCAGCACAGCCTGACGAGGGGCGGGAGCACGCCGGAAAACCGGCGCATCGCAGCGGCGGGTGCGATGCGCTATTCGCCAGCGTCGCGGGCGTAGACATCCTCGTGGCGAATGATGTCGTCCTCGCCCAGGTAGCCGCCGGTCTGCACCTCGATCAGCGTGAGCGGCAGCTTGCCGGGGTTTTCCAGCCGGTGGCGCGTGCCCAGCGGGATGAAGACCGACTGGTTCTCGCTGACCAGCTGCACCGTCTCGTCGATGGTCACGCGCGCGGTGCCCTCGACCACGATCCAGTGCTCGGCGCGGTGATGGTGACTTTGCAGGCTCAAGCTGCCGCCCGGATGCACGACGATGCGCTTGACCTGGAAGCGCGGCCCGTCCACCAGCCGCTCGAACCAGCCCCAGGGACGGAAGTCGCGCGCCGCCTGTTCGGCCTGCACGGCGCCGCGCGCCTTGAGCGCGCTGACCGCCAGCCGCACGTCCTGCGCGCGGTCGCGATGCGCGACCAGAACCGCGTCGGGCATCGCCACGGCGATGATGTTCTCCAGTCCGATACCGACCAGTTCCTGACGCGGATCTTCGGCGCGCAGCAGGCTGCCGGCGCAGTCGATCGCCGTGGCCGGCCCGTGCGTCACGACCCCCGCCGCATCCGGTCCGGCATTGGACCAGACCGCCGCCCAGCCGCCCAGGTCCGACCAGTCGCCGGCATAGGGCATCACCGACAGATTCGCGGCCTTTTCCATCACCGCATAGTCGATCGAGATCGCGTCGATCGCCGCCCAGGGCTCCGGTGCAAGTCGGGTGAAGCCCAGATCCTGCCCGGCCCCCGCGACCGCCGCGCGCACGCCGGCCAGCAGGTCGGGCGCGTGTCGCTCGAAGGCCCCGATGATCGCATCCGTCGAAAACAGAAAGATCCCCGCGTTCCACAGGTGCCGGCCGTCCTGCAGCATTTCGGCGGCGCGGGCGGCATCGGGTTTCTCGACGAAGCGGCGCAGGGGAAGCGGGGCTTCGGCCTCGGCCGGCGGGGGCGCGTCCAGTTCCAGCCAGCCATAGCCGGTCTCGGCCCGGGTGGGGCGAATGCCGAAGGTGACGAGCGCGCCCGCCTGCGCCGCGGGCACCGCCGCAGCCACCGCCGCGCGGAAGCCCGCGGCATCGGGAATGACGTGATCCGAGGGCGCGGCCAGCATCAACGCGCCGGGGGAACGGGCATGGAGCACCAGCGCGCCTGCGAGGATCGCCGGGGCGGTATTGCGGCCATCGGGTTCGATCAGGATGTCCGACGCCGCGATCCGGCAGGCGGCCAGCTGCTCGGTGACGATGAAGCGGAAATCGGCCGCCGTGACCGCCAGCGGTGGCGCAAAGTCCGGCCCCGACAGCAGCCGCGCCGACGCCTGAAAGAGGCTTTCGTCGCCGGTGAGGCGGGCAAACTGCTTGGGGTAGCTGCGCCGGGACAGGGGCCAGAGCCGCGTGCCGGCGCCGCCGCAAAGAAGGAGGGGGTGGATCGGCGTCGTCATCCTGTCGTCCCGTCTGGCAATGTGTCTGCACCCGATACTTCTCGTTTCTGGCACATCGCGCACGCCAAACCTAGGGCCGATTGCCTTGCCGGAACGCGGCGCTACCCTCGCTGCAACCGCGGGAGAGACGGATGAAGATGACGTTGATTTTGCTGTCGCTGGCGGCGCTGGCGTTTCTGGCCTTCGCGCTTTGGGTGCGGCTTGCGCCGTCGGATCCCGGGCGCTGGCATGTGGACCCCGCCGCCACCGCCGATCCCACGCGCCCGAATTTCGCCCGCGCCGAGCGGATGCTGCCCCTGCCGCCCGAGGAGGTGCGCGCCCGGCTCGACGCGCTCGCCCGTGACCGGGGCGCCGAGCGGCTGGCCGGGGACGCGGCGCTGGTCACCTATGTCGCCCGCACGCGGCTGATGCGTTATCCCGATTACCTCAGCTTCCGTCTCGATCCCGCCGAGGGGGGCGGCACCCATCTGCAGGCGCTCTCACGCTCGCGGTTCGGGCATGGGGACATGGGTGTGAACAAGGCCCGGCTGACGCGCTGGCTTGACCGGCTGTCGGGGTAGCCCGGAGGGGTCGGGGGGCGTTCGCCCGAGGACATCCGCGGGCGCGACGCCCCCGCGCTGCGCGGCGTTTCATTGCAGGGACCGGGCTTGCGATTGCCACTCTGCGCTAGGACGCGCGGGCGAAAGGTCAATCGCCGCTGCCTCCCGCGGCCCTGCGCATTTCAACAAAAGAAGTTGTGAAGAGCCGGGAAAGCCCAAGCTTGACTGACGAATTGTCGCTGCCTAAGCTTCGGATCGGTTGCCCGAGGGTTGAGGAGCCCCCGCCAATCCACCGTCGGACCGAGGAGGGTCCGTCAACAAAAGTGGCTCGGGATGCGCTGATTTTCCGTCGCATTATTCGGGCTCAGGGGAGGAAACATGACCAAGGACATACCCGCCGATGCGGGCCGCAAGGCCAATGCATCAACATCCCCGGCCGCAAGCCGCCGGGGCTTTCTGACCGCCGGGGCGGCCACCGTGGTCGGTGGCGCCGTGCTTTCCGCGCCGACCGTCCTGCGCGCACAGACGCAGACCTGGACCATGCAGAGCGGCTGGCCGTCGGGCGACATGTTTCATGAATTCGCGCAGGACTTGGTCGACAAGATCCATGCAATGGCCGGCGGACGGCTGCGGATCAACCTGCTGCCCGCAGGCTCGGTCGTGGGTGCGCTGGAATTGCAGGATGCCATCTCGGGCGGGGTGCTCGATGGATCGCACGGTGTGACCGCCTATTGGTACGGCAAGAGCAAGGCAGCCTCGCTCTTCGGCACGCCACCGGCCTTCGGCTGGAACGCCAACCAGATGCTCGGCTGGATGAAATACGGCGGCGGGCAGGAACTTTACGACGAGTTGGTGCAGGACATCCTGGGTCTGGACCTTGTCGGCTGGGGCTACGGGCCGATGCCGACGCAGGCGCTGGGCTGGTTCCGCACGCCGATCAGCACGGCCGAGGATCTGCGCGGCCTGCGTTATCGCACCGTCGGCCTGGCGGCCGACCTGATGGAAGAGCTGGGCACGGCGGTGACGATCCTGGGCGGGCCGGACATCGTGCCCGCGCTCGACCGGGGCGTGATCGACGCGGCCGAGTTCAACAACCCCTCGTCGGACAAGCACCTGGGCTTCCAGGACGTTGCCAAGCACTGGATGCTGCAAAGCTTCCACCAGGATGCCGAGCCCTTCGAGGTCGCCTTCAACAAGACCAAGTACGAATCGCTCGACGACGATCTGCAGGCGATCATCCGCTACGCGCTCGAAGCCGCGTCATCGGACATGTCCTGGAAGGCGCAAGCCCGCTATCCGCAAGACCAGAAAACTCTGGTCGAGGATCACGGCGTCAGCCTCTACATCACGCCCGACGAGATCCTGGAGGCACAGCTGGCCGCCTGGGACCGGGTGATCGAGCGCAACAGCGACGAGGACGAGTTCTTCGCGCGCGTCATCGACAGCCAGAAGGCCTGGGTGCGCGATGTCGTCGGCTTCAGCCTGATCAACGAGGCGCCGAAACAGAAGGCCTACCAGCACTTCTTCGGTGATCCGCCGTTCCCGATCACGTCGCTCTGACGGGTGAATGAGGCGCCGATGGGCCATTGATCCATCGGCGCTTTTCTTCGGCTGGGGCCGCGCCTCCGCCGCGCTTTTCCGTGGGGACATGACTGGATGCAATCGGTTCTGCTTGCCGTCGACCAACTGAGCGCCTTTGTCGGAAAACTCTTTGCCTGGGCGATCCTGGTGATGGTCGGGCTGATCACCTACGAAGTCTTCATGCGCTATGTCATGCGCTCGCCCACCGCCTGGGCCTATGACATGGGCTACATGCTCTATGGTGCGATCTTCATCATGTCGGGCGCCTATGCCCTGTCCACCGCGGCGCATGTGCGGGGCGACGTGATCTACCGGCTTTGGCGGCCGCGGGCGCAGGCCACGGTCGACCTGCTGCTCTATCTTGTGTTCTTCTTTCCGGCGATCATCGCCCTGGTCTATGCCGGCTACAACTTTGCCGAATTCTCGTGGCGCATTGGCGAGCGCTCGTCCTCGGGGCCGGGCGGCCCGCCGGTCTACCACTTCAAGACCCTCATCCCGGTGGCCGCGGCCTTCCTCTTCATCCAGGGGCTGGCCGAGGTGGCGCGCTGCATCGTCTGCCTGCGCGACGGGCGCTGGCCTGCGCGGCTCAGCGACGTGCAGGAAGTCGATATCGAGGCCGCGAAACGGATGCTCGAGGATGCCGAGCTGGACACGACACTCTCCGCCGGGGGCACCAGACGATGATGATGGGACTGACCAACCCGGAGGTCGGCATCCTGATGCTCGGGATGCTGATCTTCCTGATCCTGCTGGGCTTTCCGATCGCCTTCACGCTGATCGCGATGGCCGTGGGATTCGGCTATTACGCCATCGGACCCTCCATCTTCAATCTGCTGGTGCAACGCACCTACGGGGTGATGTCGAACCAGGTGCTCATCGCGGTGCCCCTGTTCCTGTTCATGGGCTACATGGTCGAGCGCGCGAATATCCTAGACAAGCTCTTCGGGGCGCTGCAGCTGGCGACGCGCAACGTGCCCGGATCGCTTGCGGTGGCCTCGCTCGTGACCTGCGCGCTCTTTGCGACCGCCACCGGGATCGTCGGGGCCGTGGTCACGCTGATGGGCCTGCTGGCGCTGCCCGCCATGCTGAAGGCCGGCTACGACCAGAAGCTTGCGTCCGGCGTGATCTGTGCCGGGGGCTGTCTGGGCATTCTGATCCCTCCCTCGATCATGCTGATCCTTTATGGCGCCACCTCGGGCGTGTCGGTGGTGCGGCTCTATGCGGCGGCGCTGATCCCGGGGCTGATGCTGGCCGGGCTCTATGTCATCCTGATCATGGTCCGGGCCTGGCTGAACCCTGCGCTGGCCCCGAAACCGCCGTCGGCCGGGCAGCACATCCCGCTGACGCAGATCACCTGGAACCTGACCACCTCGTTCTTTCCGCTCGCCTTCCTGATCCTCGCGGTGCTGGGGGCGATCCTGTTCGGCATCGCCACCCCGCACGAGGCCGCCGCGATGGGGGCGCTGGGGGCGATCGTCCTGGCCATCGGCTACCGGGCGCTGACCTACGGGCGCATGAAGGAATCGGTCTTCCTGACCGCCAAATCCACCGCGATGGTCTGCTGGTTGTTCGTCGGTTCCTGGGCGTTCTCATCGGTCTTCTCGCTTCTCGGCGGGCATTCGGTGATCGAAGGCTGGATCAGCATGCTGAACCTGACGCCGCTGCAGTTCCTGATCATGGCGCAGCTGGTGATCTTCCTGCTCGGCTGGCCGCTGGAATGGACCGAGATCATCGTGATCTTCGTGCCGATCTTCCTGCCGCTGCTGCCCGCATTCGGGATCGACCCGCTGTTCTTCGGGGTGCTGATCGCGTTGAACATCCAGACCTCGTTCCTGACGCCACCGATGGCGATGTCGGCCTTCTATCTGAAGGGGGTTGCCCCGCATCTGGACCTGATGACCATCTTCCGCGGCATCCTGCCGTTTCTGGCGATGGTCTTCGTGGCGATGATATTGTTCTACATCTTTCCCGCGATCGGCCTGTGGCTGCCGAACCTGCTTTACGGCTGATGGCCGGGCGCGCGACCCCTGGAAACGGAATGAGCGGTGTGTGCGGGACGATGAAGGCAGAGACGACAATGACGGGCGCGAGGGCTTTGGCATGAGCGTCCGCCCCCGGCTCCTGATCACCCGCCGCCTCTCGCCCGAGGTCGAGGCGCGGGCAGCACGCGACTACGACGCCGTCCTCAACCCCGAGGATCGTGTCTTCACGCGCGATGAACTCGTGGCCGCCTGTCAGGAAGTCGACGCCGTCCTGCCCTGCCATTCCGAACGTTTCGATGCCGCGGTGATCGCCGCCCTGCCCGACCGGCTGCGCGTCATCGCCAATCATTCGGTCGGGGTGGACCATGTGGATCTTGCCGCCGCCGCCGGCCGCGGCATCATCGTCACCAACACGCCCGATGTCCTGTCGGACGCCACCGCCGAAATCGCGATCCTGTGCATGCTGGGTGCCGCTCGGCGCGGGGCCGAAGGTGACCGGATGGTGCGTGAAGGACGATGGAACACCTGGTCGCCGTCGTTCATGGTCGGCGCGCAGATCACCGGCAAGCGCTTCGGTGTGCTGGGCATGGGTCGGGTCGGCCGGGTCACCGCCGCCCGCGCACGCGGCTTCGGGATGGAGGTGCACTACCACAACCGCCGGCCCCTGCCGCCCGAGGACGCCCAAGGCGCGATCTGGCACGACACGCCGGAGTCGCTCATCGCCACCAGCGATGTCCTGTCGCTTCATTGCCCCGCCACGCCCGAGACCGAGGGGATCATGAACGCCGAGCGCATCGCAAAGATGCCGAGGGGGGCGATCCTGGTGAATACCGCGCGCGGCGCGCTGGTGGATGAAGCGGCACTGGTCGAAGCGTTGAAAAGCCGGCACCTCTTTGCCGCCGGTCTGGATGTCTTCCGCACCGAACCCGGCGGCAACCCCGCGCTTGCCGCGCTCGACAATGTCTTCCTTCTGCCGCACATCGGCTCGGCCACCTTCGAGACACGGATCGCGATGGGCTACCGCGC
>CAZKSE010000112.1:6830-12261 GCA_964555305.1 uncultured Rhodobacter sp.
CGCGGGCGATCGCCCCGTCGCGGCTTGCGCAGGCGCATGGCTTGACCTAACCCTGCGACATGGCCAGCCCCGATCAGACCGCCGTGATCCTCGTCGCCGCCGGGCGCGGCACGCGCATGGGCGATGGACTGCCGAAGCAATGGCGAATGCTGGCCGGTGTGCCGGTTCTGGCGCGGACCGCGGCGGCCTTCCGCGCGGCCGGTCTGCCGCGGATCCTGGCCGTGATCCAACCCGAGGATGCCGATCTGATCGGGCCGCTTGGCCTGCCCTGGGTGCGCGGCGGCGAGACGCGCACCGCCTCGGTCCGCGCGGCACTGGAGCATCTGGCAACCGACCCGCCTGTGCATGTGCTCATCCACGACGGCGCGCGGCCGCTGGTCGCCCGCCCGGTGATCGAGGGTGTGCTGGCCGCCCTGCAGAACGCGCCCGCCGCAGCCCCGGCACTACCGGTTACCGATGCGCTCTGGCGCGAGGCTGCCGGGCATGTCGCCGGCACCCAGCCGCGCGACGGCCTCTTTAGGGCACAAACGCCGCAGGGATTTGCCTTCGCACCGCTTCTGGCGGCCTATCGCGCCCATGGCGGCCCGGCGGATGATGACGTCGCTGTGGCGCGGGCGGCCGGCCTTGACGTGACCATCACCCAGGGCGATGAGGACAACCTGAAACTGACATGGCCCGCCGACTTCGCCCGCGCCGAGGCGATCCTGGAGCGCGGCCGACCGCAAGGGGGCGCGCAGATGGACATCCGTACCGGCAACGGCTTTGACGTGCACCGCTTCGGTCCGGGCGACGGGGTCTGGCTCTGTGGCGTGAAAATACCGAATGATCGCGCGCTGCAGGGGCATTCGGATGCCGATGTCGGCCTGCACGCGCTGACCGATGCGATCTATGGCGCGCTGGCGGAAGGCGATATCGGCCGCCATTTCCCCCCCTCCGACCCGCAATGGAGGGGCGCCGAAAGCCAGATCTTCCTGCGCCACGCGGCCGAACTGGCAGCATCGCGCGGCTTCCGCCTGACTCACGCCGACGTGACGCTGATCTGCGAACGCCCGAAGATCGGCCCCCATGCCGATGCGATGCGCGCAGCCCTGGCCCGGATCCTGGGGATCGAGCTTGGGCGCATTTCGGTGAAGGCGACGACTTCGGAACGGCTGGGCTTCACCGGGCGCGAGGAAGGGATCGCCGCACTCGCCACCGCCACGCTGGTCGCACCATGAGCGGCACGCGGTTGATCGCGACCTGGTTCGGGGTTGGTCTGCTGCGCCCCGCACCCGGCACCTGGGGAACGCTCGCTGCCCTGCCCTTCGTCTGGGCGCTGCACATTGTCGGCGGCTTCACGTTGGTCGCGCTGGCAACGGTGGCGATCTTTCTGGTCGGCTGGTGGGCCGCGATCCACGAAACCCGCACCAGTGCAGACCCCGACCCGTCCGAGATCGTCGTCGACGAGGTCGCAGGCATGTTCCTGGCGCTCTGGCCGGTGTCGCTGGGCGCGCAGATCGCCAATGTCGATGTGCTGCGGCTCTGGCCCGGCTGGGTGGTCGCCTTCCTGGCCTTTCGGCTCTTTGACATCTGGAAACCCGGCCCGGTGGGCTGGGCGGACCGCCAACACACACCGCTGGGACTGATGCTGGACGATATTCTGGCGGGTCTGCTGGCCGCGGCGGTGGTCGTTGGGGCAGCGGCCTTCGCGCATCTGGTGTTGATGTGAAGCGTCTGGCCCGGCGGATTCTGGACGCAGGCCGCGCACGCGGCGTCACCATTGCCACCGCCGAAAGCTGCACCGGCGGGATGCTTGGGGCCGCGCTGACCGATCTTCCGGGGTCTTCTCTTATATATGCCGGCGGATTTATAACTTACTCGAATGAATTGAAGCGCAATCTGCTTGGCGTGCGCGAGCAGACCCTGTCGCGTCACGGCGCCGTATCCGAGGCGGTCGCGCATGAGATGGCCGACGGCGCGCGAAGCCGCACCGGGGCGAGCCATGCGATTTCCGTGACCGGCATCGCCGGCCCCGGCGGGTCGGAGTTCAAGCCCGAGGGGCGGGTGTGCTTTGCACTGGCCTCACCCGACGGCCTCCGAACCGAGACGGTGAACTTTGGCGCAGTGGGCCGCGACCGCGTCCGCCGCGCGGCCCGCGACCATGCCCTGCGGATGCTGGAGCAGGCGCTGCGCGCTCAGCCCTCGCCGTAAAGCGCCCGCGCGCGCCGCTCGAACGCGCCGACGATCCGGTGCATCGCCTCGTCGAAAACGACGCCGATGATCTTCTGCAGAAGCGCGTTGCGAAACTCGAAATCGACATGGAAGCGCACTTCGCAGCCGCCCTCGGGCAGGTCCTGCATGTCCCAGGACGAATGCAGATACTTGAAGGGCCCGTCGAGATAGTCGGTCTCGATCCGTCCCTCGGCCGGCAGAAGCGTCACGCGGGAGCCGAAGCGTTCGCGGAACACCTTGAACGAGATCACCAGGTCCGCCTCCATCACCTCGGCCCCTTCGGAACGGTCCGGCAACGGCTTGAGCGAACGGATCCGCGCTGCGGCCGTCCACGGCAGGAACTCGGGATAGCGCGCGACATCGGCGACCAGGTCGTAGATCTGGCGCGCGGTATAGGGCAGCTTGCGTTTCTCGCTGTGGCGGGGCATTCGCGGCCTCTGGTCAGCACGCGCGCCTTTTCGTAAAGTCACGGCCGAATGACAAGGGGGCGCGGCCAATTAGGCCGCCCGATCCGGAGAGGCGCATGAGCGAGCGGAAATACGTCATCGACCAGATGATCTCGGCCAAGTCGATCGCCGCCCGGGTCGAGGCGCTGGCCGGAGAGATCACACGCTCGTTTGCGGGGACCGAGAAACTGGTTGTGGTGGGGCTCCTGCGCGGCTCCTTCGTCTTCATCGCCGACCTGGTGCGCGAGATCGACCTGCCGGTCGAGGTCGATTTCCTTGAAGCGTCAAGCTACGGGGATGCGATGCATTCGTCGCGCGAGGTCAGGATCCTGAAGGACCTGCGCGGCGAAATCGCCGGCCGCGATGTACTGGTGGTCGAGGATATCGTCGACACCGGCTTCACGCTGCACCACGTCAAGAACCTGCTTCTGAGCCGCGAGCCGCGGCGCCTGGAGGTCTGCGCGCTTCTCGACAAACCCTCGCGCCGCGAGGTCGAGATCAAGGCGACCTGGACCGGGTTCGAGATCCCCGACGAATTCGTCGTCGGCTACGGGATCGATTATGCCCAGCGGGACCGCAACCTGCCCTTCATCGGCAAGGTCCGCTTCGTCTGACGCGCGGGTGACCGCGCGACGGGAAAGGCGCAGGCAATGGCAAGCATGACCCGCGATCTGCACAGCGCCGCCGGGGCCATGAGTGACGCGGACTGGCGCGCGCGGATCGAAGAGATCGGCGAGGAGGCGGGCTATGCCGAACACCTTGGTCCGCGGCATATGGCCTTCTTCAGCGACCTGGACCCCGTCCTGCTGGTCAGCTTCGAGCAACTTGACAGGATCCGCGGCGCAGGCGGCGGGCAGATGCCGCTGGGCTACCGAGTTGCCGCCGCGCGCGGCTGGTCCAGCCTGAGCGTGATCGCCGACGGCCCAACCTGGTTTCGCGACCGCCGGCTCTGGGGGTATCTGGACAGGCTGATCGACGAAGGATTCTTCGAGGATTTCGACCGCGTGGTCCTCTATGGCGCCGGCATGGGCGGGCATGCGGCGGTAAGCTATGCCGTGGTCGCGCCGGGCTGCACGGTCCTGGCGCTGGCCCCGCGCGCGACGCTGGACCCGGCCATCACCCCCTGGGACCGACGCGACCTTGGCGCGCGGCGGCTCGACTGGCAGAGGCGCTACGGCTTCACGCCGGAAATGCTTGCCGGCGCTGGCGCGGCCTTTTTGCTGCACGACCCGCTGCAGGCCCCCGATGCCGCGCATGCCGCGCTCTTTGGCGGACCGCATGTCACCCATCTCAGCGCCCGCCACATCGGCCCCGACCCGCAGGTGGTGTTGGAACGGCTCGGCCTTCTGGATCCCTTGCTGGAGGCCGCCTGCGACGGCACGTTGTCCGCGCGCCTTTTCCACCGGCTCTGGCGGGCGCGGCGCGAGGATCCGGCGTTTCTGGGCCGGCTGGTCGCGCGGGCGCAACTCACCGGCGGACCATCGCGACTGGCCCGCGCCAGTCGCGCCGCGCTGGCGCATTACGACCATCCCCGCCTGCGCGCGCTTCTGGCCGAAGCCGAGAAGGACGCCCGCACACCTTGACCCCCTTCACAGCCGCGCATCAGAAAGCTAGAGCCACGACATGACCCGGACGCTCACCCTCACCCGCCCCGACGATTTTCACCTTCACCTGCGCGATGGCGCGATGCTCGCGGGGATCGCGCCCGAATCGGCGCGCGACTTCGCCCGGGCGATCATCATGCCGAACCTGGTGCCGCCCGTCGTCACCGGCGCACAGGCCGCAGCCTATCGGGACCGGATCGTGGCGGCGCTGCCCGGCGCGACGTTCACGCCGCTGATGACGCTCTATCTGACCGAAGCCAGCGACCCGGCCGATATCGTCGCCGCGTACAAGGCGGGGATCATCCAGGCGGTGAAGCTTTATCCGGCGGGGGCGACAACCAATTCGGACTCGGGCGTGGGGGATTTCAACCGCGTGCGCGCGACCTTCGAGGCGATGGCGGAGGCGGGCGTGCCGCTCTGCGTGCATGGCGAGGTCACGGACAGCGCGATCGACATCTTCGACCGCGAGGCGGTGTTCATCGACCGCGTGCTGGATCCGATCCGCCGCGCCACGCCCGGGCTGCGCGTGATCATGGAGCATGTCACCACCGCCGAGGCAGTGGCCTATGTCCGCGCGGCCGAGAGCGGGCTGGGTGCGACGATCACCACGCATCACCTGATCATCAACCGCAACCATATCCTGGCAGGCGGTATCCGGCCGCACTACTATTGCCTGCCCGTCGCCAAGCGCGAGACGCATCGCGCAGCGCTTCTGGAGGCCGCGACCTCGGGCGATGCGCGGTTCTTTCTGGGCACCGACAGCGCGCCCCATGCCGATGCGGCCAAGGAAAGCGCCTGCGGCTGCGCGGGCTGCTTCACGGCGACGAATACCATGCCGATCCTGGCCGAGGTTTTCGACCGCGCCGGGGCGCTGGACCAGCTGGAGCCCTTCGTTGCGCATCACGGCGCCGATTTCTACGGCCTGCCCCGGAATGCCGACCAGCTGACGCTGGAACGGCAGGACGCGCCGGTGCGCTTTCCCGAAAAGATCGAAACCGGCGCCGGACCGGTCACGGTCTTCGATCCCGGTTTTCCGGTACACTGGCGGGTCATCTGACGCGAAACGAGGGGGCGTGCGCGCGCGCACAATCGCCTAACCCACTCATTTACTTTCATTAGTTGCCGCTGAACAAGGCGATCACGCCGCGATGGCGTGGTTATGGCGCGATT
>CAZKSE010000113.1:0-12239 GCA_964555305.1 uncultured Rhodobacter sp.
GGGGGTCCGGGGGGCAGCGCCCCCCGGCTTGGCCCAACGCGAGGAAGGTTGTGCGAGAGCACAGCCTGACGAGGGGCGGGAGGGTGCCCGTCAACCCGTTTCCGCGACCGGCGGCGCGGCCTTCGCACCGCCGCCGCACGCCGCGCAGCCGGGGCGCGGGCGCAGGGTGATCTGCCGCGTTTCGCCATACAGCCCATCGTAGATCATCAGCCGGCCGCGCAACCCCTCGCCCGCGCCGGTGATCGCCTTCACCGCCTCGAGGGCCATCATCGAGCCCAGCACACCGGGCAAGGGGCCGATCACCCCCGCCTCGGCGCAGGAGGGCACGAGGCCGGGGGCCGGGCGCTCCGGAAAGACGCATTCGTAGCAGGGCGCGCCCCGCGCCGGATCGTAGACCGATATCTGCCCCTCCCACTGGCTCATCGCGGCGGCGATCAGCGGCTTGCCCAGACGCGCGGCCACCCGGTTGACCAGATAGCGGGCGTCGAAATTGTCGGTCCCGTCAAGGATCAGGTCATACTCGGCAAAGAGCTCGGCGGCGACGTCATCGGTCAGGCGGCGGTTGTAGGGGCGAATGTCGATGAACGGATTCAGTGCCGCCATCGCCTCCTGTGCGGAGAATACCTTTGGCAAGCCGATGCGTCCGTCGGTATGGATCACCTGCCGTTGCAGGTTCGAACCATCGACCACGTCGTCGTCGATCACCCCGATCGTGCCAACACCGGCGCCCGCCAAATACAGCAGGACCGGCGCCCCCAGCCCGCCGGCCCCGACGACCAGCACGCGCGCCGCCTTCAGCTTGCGCTGGCCGGGGCCGCCGACCTCGCGCAGGATGATGTGCCGGGCATAGCGGGTCAGCTCGGTTTCCGAAAAGGGGCCGGCGCCAGGGGTCGCAGGCTGGGCCGCCGGCGGGGCCGCGCGCGCGCCCGCCCGGCGGCGAAGGGCCGAAATGCCCAGCCAATAGGCCAGACCCAGCGCACCGATGGTCCCCAGCGCGGCCCAGGCGCGCACGTCGCCGCCCGTCGCCCCGCGCAGCGGATTGCCGGCGGGCAGGGTCAGGTTGATAAGCACCACAACAGCCCAGAGACCGGCGAGCAAGCCCGCGCGCAGCGCCACCGGCAGCCGCAGCAGGGCCCCGATCGACCAGATCACCACCGCAAGGGCCAGAACCAGGATCATCCGCCGTCCTTCCCGCTATCCTTTCCTGCCTATAGGCTGCGCGATCCGACTTTTCCAGCGCCGGCTCAGCCGCCGCGGCGGCGCAGGTTCCAGTATAGCACCGGCGCCAGGACGCGGTCGTAGAGGCCGGCGGCGAGCGGGCGCACCAGCGGCAGCCCGGTCAGCCACACGAGCCACCGCCAACCCGGCAACCGGCCCCAGAGCGCGCGGAACGCCGGCAGGCCGTGGATCAGTTGCCCGTCCTCGATGGCATGAAGGCGGCGGCGCGCGGCCTCGGGCGGGAGGGGGAGCGTGGCGCGATCGAGCCGCGCCAGGTCATCGAACTGGATCCCCGCCCCCGTCCGGCCGGCAATGGCGCGGTAATGCGCGATTTCGCGCGAACAGATCGGGCAGTCGCCGTTATAGAGAATGCGCAAGGACATGATGCAACTTTAGCGCGCGCCACCGGGGCGGCAAGCCGCGCGCCCTGCGACAATCCGGCAGGCGGATCGCCCGCAAAACGCCCGGAATTGTGGCCCGATGTCCTGCCAATGGCGGCCAGAACAGCCAGAATCCGGCGATAACCAAGGTTTCTGGTTGAAAGCGGACAATAGAGTTGCAAATCTTTGCGCCAGCCGGTTTAAATATTGCAAAATGAAGGCCAAGAAGCCGACAACAGGGGGTAAGCGTGACCAAAGCGGGTAATGACCGCGGCTTTGTCGTATTCGATCGGGTGCAGAAAAGCTACGATGGCGAAACGCTTGTCGTCAAAGACCTGAACCTGTCGATCGAGAAGGGCGAATTTCTGACCATGTTGGGGCCGTCGGGCTCGGGCAAGACAACCTGCCTGATGATGCTGGCGGGTTTCGAGACGGCGACGCATGGCGAGATTCTGCTCGACGGAAAGCCGATCAACAACATCCCGCCGCACAAGCGCGGCATCGGCATGGTGTTCCAGAACTACGCGCTTTTCCCGCATATGACGGTGGGCGAAAACCTGGCCTTCCCGCTGGAAGTGCGCGGGCTGGGCAAGTCCGAGCGCGAGAAAAAGGTCAAGCGCGCGCTCGACATGGTGCAGATGGGGGCGTTCATCAACCGCCGGCCGGCGCAACTGTCGGGCGGCCAGCAGCAGCGGATCGCCCTGGCGCGCGCGCTGGTCTTCGAGCCAGAGCTGGTGTTGATGGATGAGCCGCTGGGCGCGCTCGACAAGCAGCTGCGCGAACACATGCAGTTTGAGATCACGCGGCTCGCGCACAACCTGGGCATCACCACGGTCTATGTCACCCATGACCAGACCGAGGCGCTGACGATGTCGGACAATGTCGCGGTCTTCAACGACGGCGTGATCCAGCAGCTGGCGCCGCCCGACACGCTCTATGAGGAGCCGCAGAACAGTTTCGTCGCGCAGTTCATCGGCGAGAACAACACGCTCGACGGCACCGTAAAGAAAATCGACGGCGAGATCTGCGTGGTCGAACTGGATGGCGGGGCGCTGGTCGACGCGCGGCCCGTCAACGTCACCCGCCCCGGTGAGCGCACGCGCGTCTCGATCCGGCCGGAACGGGTGGAGGCGAACAAGGAGCGACTGCAGCCCGGCGCGCACACGATCCAGGCCGAGGTGCAGGAATTCATCTACATGGGCGACGTGTTCCGCACCCGGCTGAAGGTGGCGGGCAACGACGACTTCATCATGAAGACCCGCAATGCGCCCGACCAGGTGCGGCACAAGCCCGGCAGCGTGATCGAGATCGGCTGGCTGCCGAAGGATTGCCGCGCGCTCGATCTTCCGCAAGCGGGTTGACCCTGACGGAACGGCCCATCCGGCAGAAGCCGAGGGGCCGACTGAAGCGTCGGGCATCCGACCCGGCGAGAACAGACCAACCAAGGAGGTAGACATGGTCTCGAAACTGAAACTGCTGGGCCTCGGCACCGCAGCCAGCGTGCTGGCCCTGGGTGTCGCACAGGCACAGGACCCGGTCACGCTGACGATCGTCTCGTGGGGTGGGGCCTACACGGCAAGCCAGAACCGCGCCTATCACGAGCCCTACATGGCGGAAAATCCGCATATCACCATCATCAACGACGACGGCTCGGCGAATGCTCTTGCGGGTCTGCGGGCGCAGAGCCAGGCGGGCAACGTGACCTGGGATCTGGTCGACATGCTGCCTTCGGATGCGCAGCTCGCCTGCGACGAGGGCATCATCATGGAGATCGACCATGACGAGATCCTGGCCGCCGCGCCCGACGGCACACCGCCGACCGAGGATTTCCTGCCCGGCTCGCTGGGCGACTGCTTCATCCCGCAGATCGTCTATTCCACGGTTCTGACCTTCCGCCCCGGTGCCTTCGACGCGGATAACCAGCCCTCGTCCATTGCCGATCTCTTCGACGTGGAGAACTTCCCCGGCCAGCGTGCGCTGCAGGATCGTCCGGGCACCAACCTCGAATGGGCGCTCTACGCCGATGGCGTCGATCCCGACGACATCTACGACGTGCTCTCCACGCCCGAGGGTGTGGACCGGGCCTTCGCCAAGCTCGACACGATCAAGGACCACATCATCTTCTGGACCGAAGGCGCGCAGGCGCCGCAGCTACTGGCAGACGGCGAGGTCGTGTTCGCCACCGGCTACAACGGCCGGATGTTCGATGCGATCGAGGTCGAGGGCATGGATGCCGAGATCATCTGGGACGGTCAGGTCGTCGAATGGGACGGCTGGGTCGTGCCGGCGGACGGACGCAACATCGACGCGGTGATGGAATACCTCTACTGGGCGACCGACACCCAGCGTCTGGCCGACCAGGCGAAGTTCATCTCCTATGGCCCGGCGCGTGCCTCGTCGGCGGAGCTGGTGGGTCAACATGCGGACCTTGGCATCGACATGGCCCCGCACATGCCGACCAACCCCGACAACTACTTCGCGCCGATCGTGCTGGATAATGACTTCTGGGCCGATTACGGCGACGAGCTGCGCGAGCGGTTTGCAAACTGGATGCTGCAGTAAGCACATCCTGGCAGGGCGCGTCCGCGCGCCCTGCCCTTGCCTGACGGACCGCCGCGCGCGTCGGCGTGCCCGGTCCCCGGATGGAGAGACAGCATGGCCCAGGCTGACGCCGCTGGAATGGTCGCCGGGATGCCCGACGCCCGCACCGACCGCCTGACAACTGCCGATGGTACCCCGCTGAAGGCCGCGCTGCGCCGCGCCGAGCGGCGGCGCAAGATCGCCGCCTTCCTGCTGGTGGCGCCGCTTCTGTTCTTCATCCTGTCATTCTTCGTCTTTCCGATCGCGCAGATGATGTGGCGCAGCGTCGACAACCCCCAGGTCGTCCGGGCGCTGCCGCAAACGCTCGACGCCCTGCAAGGCTGGGATGGGCGCGATCTGCCGGGCGAAGACGTCTTTGCAGCACTTCATGCCGATTTCGAAGCCGATATGGAGCGGCCACGCGCCCAGCAGGCGACCGGCCCGCTGGCGGTGCGCCTGAACTACGAACTTAGCGCCGCGCGCAGCGCGATCACCCGCACCGCCCGCCAGGTCTCGGGCTTCGAAGCGCCCTATCGTGACGCCTTCCTCGATTCGCACCGGCTCTGGGGCGATGTTGAGCTCTGGCGCATCATCCAGCGCGAAGGCCGGCCCCTGACCACCGCCTATTACGTCGCCGCGCTCGACCGGGAATTCGATGCCGAGGGAAACATCGTCCTGCGCGACGAGAACCGGCGCATCTATGTACCGCTCTTCGTTCGCACGATCCTTCTGTCCGTGGCGATCACCTTCCTGACCTTCGCCCTGGGCTTTCCGATCGCCTACTACCTGTCGATCCTGCCCATGCGCTACGCGAACCTTCTGATGATCGCGGTTCTCCTGCCGTTCTGGACGTCGCTTCTGGTGCGCACCTCGGCCTGGATCGTGCTTCTGCAACAGCAGGGCGTGATCAATTCGGCACTGGTGGCCATGGGCATCATCGGCGATGACGGGCGAATATCCATGATCTACAACATGACCGGCACGATCATCGCCATGACGCATATCCTGCTGCCCTTCATGGTGCTGCCGCTCTATTCGGTGATGCGCACCATCCCGCCGAGCTACTTGCGCGCGGCCAAGAGCCTGGGCGCCACCCCCTGGACGGCCTTCCGCCGGGTCTATTTCCCGCAGACGCTGCCGGGAATCGGCGCCGGAGGGGTCCTCGTCTTCATCATCTCGATCGGCTACTACATCACCCCCGCGCTGGTCGGCGGCCAGTCCGGCCGCATGATCTCGAACGAGATCGCGCGCCACATGCAGCAATCGCTCAACTGGGGGCTGGCCGCGGCGCTGGGGACGCTTCTGCTGGTCGGCGTGCTGGCGCTTTACTGGCTCTACAACCGGCTGGTCGGTGCCGACAGCCTGAAACTCGGGTAAGGAGACGCGCGCAATGGCCCTACCCTCCTACGCGACGACCGGCGACAAGGTCTGGTACTACACCTTCCGGGTGATCTGCTTCGCGATCTTCTTCTTCCTCTTGGCGCCGATCATCGTGATGATCCCGCTGAGTTTCAACGCGCAGCCCTTCTTCTCGTTCACGCGCGAGATGCTGACGCTCAATCCCGACGGCTACAGCCTGCGATGGTACCGGGACTTCCTGGGCTCGGACAGCTGGATGCGCTCGATCCGCAACTCCTTCAGTATCGGGATCGCGGCGACCGTGCTGGCCACGACGCTGGGCACGGTGGCCGCGCTGGGGCTGTCACGCTCCGAGATGCCGTTCAAGGGCGCGATCATGGCCATCCTGATCTCGCCGATGATCGTGCCGCTGATCATCTCGGCGGCGGGGATGTTCTTCTTCTTCTCGCAGATCGGGATCTCGGGCACCTACCTCGGCGTGGTGCTGGCCCATGCCGCGCTTGGCACGCCCTTCGTGATCATCACGGTGACGGCGACGCTGGTCGGGTTCGACCAGTCGCTGATCCGCGCGGCGGCCAGCCTCGGCGCCTCGCCCACGCGGACCTTCTTCAAGATCACCATGCCGCTGATCCTGCCCGGCGTGATCTCGGGCGCACTTTTCGCCTTCATCACCTCGTTCGATGAAATCGTCATCGTGCTCTTCGTGGCGGGTCCCGAACAGCGCACCATCCCGCGCGAAATGTGGTCGGGCATCCGCGAGGATATCAGCCCGACGATCCTCGCGGTCGCGACCCTGATGGTGATCCTGTCGGTGCTACTGCTGATCACCATCGAACTCTTGCGCCGGCGCAGCGAGCGGTTGCGCGGCATGACCCCGGGATGAGCGCGGCAAGAAGGTTGCCAGTCCGTTAACGGCGGCGGTGTTCCGGCGCTTTTCCTATGCCTTGTTGCGGTGAACAGAGGCGTCCACCCGGCTTGCTTCAGGTGCCGCAGAAGGTCACATAAGGGCCGAAATCCTCGGGCGCGGGTGTGGCCAGATCGGCGAACGCCGCGCGCGGGGTGAAGGGGGCGGCCAGCGCCTCCAGCAGGCGGCGCGTCGGGGTCAGGTCGCCCGCCTGCGCGGCGGCCAGCGCTTCCTCGACGCGATGGTTGCGGGCGATATAGACCGGGTTCACCGCCTCGATCCGCGCCGCAGCGGCCTCGCCGCCGCCCGGCTGCGCGTCGATCCGCGCCCGCCAGTCGGCCAGCCAATCGGCCAATCCCGGCGCGCCCTTCGTCAGGGACCAGAGCGCCGTATCGGATCCGCGCGCAGCCTCGGCCAGGCTGCGGAAGGATTGCGTGAAATCCGCCCGTGCAGCCCCCAGGAGTTCCAGAAAGCCGTCGATGCGCGCCTCGTCCGCCTCCGACGCCTCGACAAGGCCCAGCTTGGCCGCGAAGCGCGCGCGCCAGGCCTCGGCGTAGATCCGCGGGGCGCGTTCGATGGCGGCCTGCACGGCGGGCAGCGCGGCCTCGGGATCCTCGGGCGCGATCAGGGGCAGCAGCGTTTCGGCCAGTCGGGCCAGGTTCCATTGCGCCAGCGTGGGCTGCCGGCCGTAGGCGTAGCGGCCCTGCGTGTCGATCGAACTGAACACCGCCATGGGCTCGTAGGCATCGACGAAGGCGCAGGGGCCATAGTCGATCGTCTCGCCGGAAATGGCGGTGTTGTCGGTGTTCATCACGCCGTGGACGAAGCCCACCGCCATCCACTGTGCCACCAGGTGCATCGTCCGCTCGATCACCCGCTCAAGGAAAAGCGCGTAGCGGTCCTCGGTGCCGGACAGATCGGGGTCGTGGCGGGCGATGGCGTAATCGGCAAGCCGCCGCAGCCGGACCGTATCGCCCCGCGCGGCGAAGAACTGGAAGGTGCCGACCCGCAGATGGCTTGACGCGACGCGCGCCAGCACCGCGCCGGGCAAAGCTGCCTCGCGCCAGACCGTCTCGCCGGTGGCGACGGCAGAGAGCGCGCGCGTCGTGGGGATGCCCAGATGGTGCATCGCCTCGCCCAGAATGAATTCGCGCAGGACCGGCCCCAGCGCCGCCTTGCCGTCCCCCCCACGCGAAAACGGCGTGCGCCCCGAACCTTTAAGATGGATGTCGCGCCGCTGCCCCCTGGTGTCGATCACCTCGCCCACCAGCAGCGCGCGTCCGTCCCCCAGCTGCGGCGAGAACCCGCCGAACTGATGCCCGGCATAAGCCATCGCCAAGGGCGCCGCCCCGTCGGGCATGGCCGAGCCGCTCAGCATCGCGAGCCCCGCGGGTGTCTGCAACGCCGCCGGATCAAGGCCCAGCTCGCGCGCCAGCCCCTCGTTCAGAAGCAGCATCTCGGGCGCAGGCGCGGGCGCGCCCTCCACCGGGACGTAAAGCCCCTCCAGATCGCGGGCGTAGGAATTGTCGAAAGCGATGTGCAGCATGGGATCCCCCTTGCGGCATAGGTAATCCGTTGGCCGGGCCTGCCTAGCCCCCCTGCCCGGCCGAGGAGGCCAGCGGTACCACCAGCCCCACGACCGGCCCCATCTGCCGCCCCCAATCCGACCGCCCCATTTCGGGCGCGTGCAGGCGCGAGACATTGCCGTCGAAGTAAAGCGCCTGCGGCACTTCCAGCGCATCGCGGAACAGCCGGCCGAACTGATGAAAGCTGACCGGCTGGTTCGAGATGGCGAAGAAGGCGCGCTGTCCATCGGCGCTGACGCCGACCCCGTTGCGGATCAACCGCGAGTCGGAATCGGGCAGGAACCGGGGATGCAGTTCGCCGTCGATCACCAGCATCGGCCCCGACTGGGTCGCGTGCCGGCAGGCGGGCGCGTCCGAGGCAAAGCTGCGGCTTTCGATCACCGCGTATCCGTCGCCGCCGATGCAGAAGACCCCGTTCGGCAACATGCCGAAATTTCCCGGCCCTTCGCTGGTCACCAGCCGCGTCCGGGCTTCGCCGGCTTCGACATAGAGGCCCACGGGGCGGCGGTCGGGGTGATACATTCCCGCGTTCATCGCGAAACCCAGCGCCAGACCGTCGGATGCGAGCGCGGCTTCGATCCGGGCGAAGGTGCCGTAAGGCGCGCCCTCCGCATCGTTCAGGAAAAGGCGCAGATCCGCATCTGCTGCGGCCTCGCAGATCGTATAGGACAAATCGTCATGGACCAGTTGCGTGCAATGCCCGAAGACCGGGGCAGGCAGCACCGCAAGCGCGGCGGCCAGCGCCTCAGCCGCGCGGATCATCGTCGTCGGGCGCGGACAGGTCGGCCTGCACGCGCGGTTCCGAGAACATGCGCCGCGCCGCATCCATCCGGTCGAAGCTTTCATCCAGCACGAAGCGCAACTCGGGCGCGAACTTCAACTCCAGCCCCTGCGAGACGAGGTGGCGCAATTCGGCCTTGTTGCGCCTCAGCGCGGCCAGCGCGGCGGCTGCGCCGGCGCCGCCCAGCGGCATGACGAAGGCCGTCGCCACCTTCAGATCGGGCGAGGTGCGCACTTCGGAGACGGTGATCGAGAAACTCGAAAGCTCGGGGTCGTGGTGATCGGCGCGGATCAGCACTTCGGACAGGCGCCGGCGAATGACCTCGCCGACGCGAAGCTGACGCTGAGAGGGACCCTTGCCCGGATTGAAACGACCTTTTGCCATTCCGCCCGCATAGTCCATCCCCGCGCCCCGCGCAATGCACGCGCGTGTGACGCCGGCGGCGCGCTGCCGGCTCAGCCCGTGCCGACCGCCCGCCAGAAACGGATCGTCAACGCCACCGCCGCCACCATCAGCCCGACGACCAGCCCGAACCACAGGCCGACGCCGTCGAAACCTGCGATGAAGGCCAGCGCATAGCTGACCGGAATGCCGATCAGCCAGTAGCTGATCGCGGCGATGACCATGGGCATCCTGGTGTCCTGAATGCCGCGCAGAAGCCCCATTGCCATCGCCTGCCCGCCATCGGCCAGCTGGAAAAGCGCCGCGACCCACAGCAGCGTCACGCCCAGCGGCACAATCACCGCGCGTTCCGGATTGTCGGGTGCCAGAAACGCCCCGACCATCAGCTCACCCAAGGTGAAATAGACCAGCATCGTCGCGAGCGCGACGCCCATCGACAGGATCAGCGAGGCGCGCGCCGCCGCGCGCAGCCCGTCGATGTCGCGCCGTCCACGAGCGCGGCCGACCAGCACGGTCGCGGCATTCGACAGCCCCATATGGACCATGAAGAACATCGCGGTGATTTCCAGCGCGATGGAATGGGCCGCCAGCGGATGCGCCCCCAGCCAGCCCATCATCACCGCCGAGGCGGCGAACAGCCCCGTCTCGGCCAGCATGGCAAGCCCGATCGGCAGGCCCAGCGCGTTCACCTGCCGCAGCGCCTGCCAGTCCGGGCGCCAGAAGCGGACCATCAGCTCATAGCGCCGCAGCGCCGGCAGCCAGACGGCATAGGCCAGCATCACCCCCAGCGTGAAAAGCTGCACGAAGACCGAGGCCAGCGCGGCGCCGCGTGCGCCCATCTCGGGCGCGCCGAGGTTGCCGAAGATCAAGATCCAGTTGAGCCCGATATTGACGAACACCGCCGAAACGGTGACCCACAGAACCACCTGCGTCCGGCCCAGCGCCGCCAGATAGCTTTTCAGCACCATGACCAGCAGCGCGGGCCCCAGCCCGAAGCCGACGATCGCCAGATAGGCCCCGCCAAGGGCCGACACCTCGGGCTCCTGGCCCAGGGCCAGGAGGATCGGCGCCGCGAACAGGAAGAACGGCAGCACCACGGCGGCATAGGCCAGCGAGAGCCACATGCCCATGCGCGTCGCGCGCCGCACCTCCGTCTCTTCGCCGGCGGCGGCCGAGGTCGCGACCATCGGCATGACGGCGTTGGCGTAGCCCGCGCCGAAGGTGAAGAAGGCAAAGAACATCGTCGCCCCCAGCGCCCCCGCCGCAAGGTCGATCACCCCGTACCAGCCCAGCATGATCGTGTCCGTCACATGCAGGCCGAACTGCGCCATGTGACTGCCGATCAGCGGCAGTCCCAGCACCAGGACGGCGCGGGCATTCGCACGAAAGCCGAGAGTGGCCGGGATTGTCACGACGGAGCCTGCACCTGTTTGGCGGAAGACGGGCCGAGCTTATGCACCCGGGCCGGCGGCGGGGGAAGCCCCGGCAGGCTCAGCGCAGCGCGGTCAGGACCGAAAGGACGCCCAGAAGCAACACCAGCCCGGCCGCCGCCTCGATCCCGGTGCCGATCCAGAGCGCGCGGCGCCCGGCCAGTCCACCCGCCGCGCGCACCAGCCCGTCGCGGCCCAGGATCAGGCCCACGGCCAGCGCGACCGTCACTAATGCCGTGCCAAGGGCCATCGCATAGGCGCCGGCGACACCAACCCACAGCAGGCCCATCTGCCAGGTCAGCAGCAGCAGGACCAGCGCCCCCGAACAGGGCCGCATCGCCACCGCCGCGACCAGCGCCGCCACTTCGCGCGGGGTGCTGGCCTGTAGCATCGCCTCGGGCGGCGGCAGATGCGCATGGCCGCACTGTGCGCAGGGGCCGCCGGTCTGATGCGAATGGTCATGCGCATGTGTGTGGCGGATATGGGGGGCATGGGCGGCATGAGGTGCAGGGGCCGCCGTGGCCTGTCGGACCCGCGCCATTGCCCGCCAGATCAGCCACAGCCCAACCGCCCCGATCGCCGCCAGCGACAGCGCCTGCAAGAGCCCCCGATCGACCGCGTCGATCCCCGCGCGGCTCAGCCCGACGATCCCGGCCAGCACCAGCACAAGTGCCACGGCGACCGTGGCCTGCATCAGCGCCGCCAGCGTGCCGATGCCGGCGATCCGCGCCGCACTCACCCGCCGGGCAACGCCATAGGCGCCGAGCAGCGCCTTGCCATGCCCCGGCCCCGCCGCATGCAGGAAGCCATAGCTCGCGCAGACCCCCATCAGCGCCCAGAACGCCGCCGATTGCCCGGCATGGACGCCGCGCAGATGCCGGGCCATGTCGGTCTGGAACTCGGCCTGCAGCGCCAGAAGCCAGCGACCCGTGGGCTGCAGCAGCGCCTGCACGGGTCCCGCCAGCGGCCCGGCAAGAACCAGCCAGATCGCCGCCGCAACGACCGACAGGAGAAGGACGAAACGCACCATCGCGCCCCTTCTAGCGGCTTGGCGAGCCGCCGCCAACGGGGGCACGCTCACGTCACGGTGCGTGTTCGTCAAAGGCCGCGCGCGCCCGCGCCCAAACGCCCGCGTCGATCCGGTCGAGCGTCGCCAGATGCGGCAGAAGCTGCGCGGCAAAATCCCGCGAGGCCTCGACGGGCAGAAGGGCCGGCAGGTTGTCGACCGCCACCACATCCAGGACCGGCGCATCCTCCAGCCGCCGCGCGGGCGCGGCCCAGCTGGTGGCCCGGTCATTGACCCGGATGGGCGAGAAATCCGCCGCCGGATCGCAGGCGATATCGCCGATGACGCGCAGCCGGCGCGGCATGGTCGCGGCATCAGAGGGCACGAAGACCGGCGTCCCTGGCCCGGCAAGGACGCAGTTCAGGAAAACCTCATGCGCCAGGACCTCGGGGAAGGGTCCGCCGCCAGCCGTCTCCTCCTGATCCCAGAGCAGCACCGGCACCCGCATCTCGGCCAGAAGATCGGCCGCGCCGCGCCCGGTGCGCCCCCGGGCGCCAATGATCAGTGCATCGGGGCGCAGCACATCGCCCATC
>CAZKSE010000114.1:0-12216 GCA_964555305.1 uncultured Rhodobacter sp.
ACCGCCCGACGGGCCCGGGTTCGAGCTCTTCCCAGGGGATCGAGAGCACCGCATGATTCAGCCCCAGCGTTTCCAGATCGGCGCCAAGGGACGGATCGAAGGCAAAGACCTGCAACCGGCGGCGCGGCGGCGGATCCACGGGCGGGGCGAGCGCGTGTTCGATTTGCCGGCGGCGGATGCTATTTTCACCCGGGAAGAGTATGTCGGCGCCGGGGTGGTGGGGTCGGTCGGCTGCGCGACCGAGCGCCGATTTCAGCGCCTGCGACGCGCCGGGCGCATCCGCAAGCTGGGTGCGGATTCGGGCCAGCGTTTCGGCATCGACCAGCGCCTCGGGGGCCAGGTCAGGGTCGTCGGGCAGAAGCTCCTCCATGCCTGTGAGCTGAGCCAGTTGCAGCGCTTCAAGTTCCAGCATCTCGGCGACGCCCGGGTCGAGATCGTGCATTCGCATACCCAGCATCATTCGGAAAATACCGAAGCGCGTGTCGTCTGGCGGTTGGCGGGTCAGCTCAGCTGCGGGGGGCGGCAGGCCCTGCCGAAGCGCATCGGCGGCGCGCAGACGGCCATGGCCCAGGCGCTCGACCTCCTCGGGCGTGCGGCCGGGGGCGGAGGTGGAGAAAAGCGCGCGACGCACGGCCTCCACCCGCATCCAGCCTTCGGGATAGGTGGCCCACGCATTTTGATGACGCGCGATCCAGAGTGCGGCGGCAGCGGCCACCTGCGGTGTCGCCGATGAGGTGCCGGCCCCGTCGCTGTCGACGATCCCCGCACAACCGCGGCGCGGCCAGGGCATATTCGGCGTTGACGCCGCGAGGGCGGTCTGCATCGCCGCGCGCGGCCCGTAGTTTCCCGCCATCCGTGTCAGGCCCAGATCGGCATAAGGCGATAGATCCGCCATCACCCCGCAGGCGGCCGTCACGCGGTTGAATCGCGCCGGGTAGACCAGATATCGGGTGGGCAGGTTGCCGTAATTGTTGCCCGCGGCACTGACGATCGTCACGCCGCGCTCGTAAAGTGCATTGACCGCATCGGCCCAAGCGCGCGAGGCGACGCCCCCCATGCTCATGGTGATGACATGCACGAAGGTCTGCGGATCGGCGCACAGTGCGTGCACATAATCGAGCGCGCGCGCGACGGCGCTGTTGGAAAACAGCACCACCCCATTGGCGACGCGCAGCGGGATCACCTCTGCCCAAGGGGCGGCGCCGGTGTTGCGCCCGGCTAGGATGCCCAGCGTGCCGGTCCCGTGACCGGGCGCTTTGTTGACCATGCCGCCCGCGCGGTCGGTTGCGTCGTTTGTCGGCTCGCCCGAAACAAAGTTGCGCTGCAGATCATGGCGCAGGCGGGCGGGCAGGGTCTGGTGGTGCGGGTCGAAGCCGGTGTCCAGCTGCGCGATGCGCACGCGGGGACCGCGTTCGGCGTCGAAGAAGCCGGCTATCGAGGCGAACTGCCCATGATCGCGACTTGCATGCCAAATCGCATGGGTGCCGGTCTGTTGCGGGCCCATGGGAAAGCGCGGGTTCTGCGGGGCGCCGGACGGCGGGCAGGATTCGGCAAGCCGCAATGCCTCGATCGCGTCATCGCCAAAGGTCCAGCGCTGCTCCAGATCGGGTTCGATGAAACGTGC
Organism: uncultured Rhodobacter sp.; assembly: GCA_964555305.1. Taxonomy (GTDB): domain Bacteria; phylum Pseudomonadota; class Alphaproteobacteria; order Rhodobacterales; family Rhodobacteraceae; genus Pararhodobacter. The sequence goes on from CAZKSE010000114.1 coordinate 1,625, forward strand.
GCCGGGCGCAGCGGCGAAGCCTGCATGATCGCGTAGCACCCGGTGACAAAGATCCCAGGCCGAAGGCGCGGCATCGCCGTCAAATCGTAGAAGCTGCCAGGTTTCGGCATCGGGCGCAGCGCCAAGTGCCTGACCGCCGATGCTGCTAAAGAGCGGCTCCGCCTGTCCGCGCAACGCTCCCCGACCCGATCCCAAGGCAAAGCGCGGCGCTAGCGCCGCGCCTTTCACCAAAAGACGGATTTCCCGTTCCGGCATCCTGCCGCCCCCCGTCGCCTGCGTTCAGCCTGCCGAAGCGGTCTGCGCGAGTCAAACATTCTGTGCAACTTCAGGGGGTTTAATGCTGTGTCGTACCCTAACCAGCGCGTGTGCCGGGGTCGGGTGGCGGGGCGCGGCGACGACTCCGCCGCCGCGCCCGGCGCATCAGTCTGTGTCGTTGTCCCAGCCCGAGACGGCTTTTACTTCCAGGAACTCCTCGATCCCGAAGATGCCGCCTTCGCGCCCGATGCCCGAGGCTTTCATGCCACCAAAAGGCGAACCGCGCCCGCGCGAGGTGCCGTTCATCTCGATCATACCGGCGCGCAGCCGGCGCGCGGCGCGGTTGCGCTTGGCGCCGTCCTGGCTTTGCACATAGTTGGTCAGCCCGTAGGGCGTGTCGTTGGCGATGGCAATCGCCTCGTCCTCGCTTTCGAAGGGGATGATCGACAGGACGGGGCCAAAGATCTCTTCACGGGCAATCGTCATGTCGTTTGAGACATCGGCGAACACCGTGGGGCGGACGAAATAGCCGCGGTTCAGGCCCTCGGGCCGGCCGAGGCCTCCGGCGACTAGCTTCGCGCCCTCGTCGATACCCTTCTGAATCAGGTCCTGCACCTTGTCGAACTGGGTCTGGCTAACCAGCGGGCCGATGTGCTTGCCGCTCTCATGAGCCGAGCCCACGCGGGTGCTCTCGGCCATCTCCGCGGCGGTTGCCACCGCCTTCTCGTAGATCGAGCGTTCGACCAGCATCCGTGTCGGTGCGTTGCAGGACTGGCCGGTGTTGTTGAAGCAATGCGCTGCGCCGCGCTTAACGGCCTTCTCGTCGGCATCGGCGAAAATGATGTTCGCGCCCTTGCCGCCCAGTTCCAGATGGACGCGCTTGAACGTGTCGGCCGCATTCTTCGAGATCAGCTTGCCCGCCCGGCTTGAGCCGGTAAAGCTGACCATGCTCACATCCGGATGCACCGAAAGCTGCGTGCCCACACCCTCGCCATCGCCGTTGACGAGGTTGAAGACGCCTTTCGGCACGCCGGCCTCGTGCAGGATCTCGGCCCAGACGATACCCGATAGCGGCGCGATTTCGGAAGGCTTCAGCACCATCGTGCAGCCTGCAAGCAGCGCCGGGATCACCTTCAGCGTGACCTGGTTCATCGGCCAGTTCCAAGGGGTGATCAGTGCGCAGACGCCCACGGCTTCGCGGATGATCCGGTCATTGGGCGCATGGTCGCCCAGGGGCGCGATGAATTCGATCTTGTCGAAGTCGCGGATGAAGTTTTCGATATGCCAGGTGCCGGCGCCGACCTGGCTCGACATTGCCATGTCGATCGGCGCGCCCATCTCCATCGAAATGGCGCGGCCCATGTCCTCGGCGCGCTTTTTGTAGACCTCAAGGATACGCTTCACGAGCGCCAGTCGCTCGGCCAGGTCGGCATACATGAAATCCGGCAGCGCGGCCTGCGCGGCGGCGACGGCGGCGTCAGTGTCGGCCTGTCCGCCGAGGCTGATGACCGCGCAGGGCTCCTCCGTCGAAGGGTCGATCACTTCCAGGTCGCGGCCGTCCTTCGGTGCGGTCCAGGCCCCGTCGATATAGAAGTTGCGATGGTCAAGCATGTGGCTCTCCGTCTGAGGGGATTTGCGCCACCCTCGCACCGCGCCGTGCGGGGTGCAAGGGGAGCCGGCGCTCAGCGGTTGAACCAGACCGACAGATGAAGCCCGTCCACCCTCCGGCTTTGCGGCAACAGCGTCGCGCCGACCATCACCGTGCTGCGTGCGCGCAGAGTGTAGCCTAAGGTGGGGGTCAGTTTCAGCGTGCGGCTTTCGCGAGTGCGGTGATCGACAAGCGACAGCATCGCAAGCCCCCCCCAGCCGGTTTGCACCCCCATCTGCGCGGAGAGTTCGCGTTCCGCCCCATGCCTCGCGTTTCGGACCTGCTGGATACCAGCCCGTGCCCAGAAGTTTCCGAACCGGGTATCACTCCCTCGGCCAACATGCGCCGCCAGAAGGGGCGCGACCCGCCGGTCTTCTGCATCGTCGGTTAACCGCGCACCCACTGTAAGCCCGAAGGCCGCGGGACCGGCGGGCGCCGGGTGCCAGCGGGCAAAGATGTCGCCGCGCCCTTCCCCATCGCTGCTGCGCCGCAAAAGCGATCCAAGAACCCACTGCGGACCCATCCCGTATTCGACATAGGCTTCCGCAAAGGGGCGGCGGCGGCTGGCCGCGTCCTCGAGCCCCGATGTCGCGGAGGCGAAGACTTCTGCCGGGGCGCGCGGCCACGGGCCAGCGGTCGCTGCCGGGGCAAGCAAGGTGAAAAAGATCAGGGCAAAAATGCGCGCAGCCATCCCCCATGCAGAGGCGCGATTGGTTAATTCCGGGTTAAGAAGCGGGCTGGGGAAGGAGGCGCGCACGCACCCCGAATGCGTGGGTCACCCGGTCCTTGAAGCGATATGCTGCCAGTCAACCCGCCAGGCTGGGCAATGTTTCGCCGGAATCGCTGGTTTGTGTTCGCGAATCCGCTGCTTGTCAGATGCAAAGGCTAGAGAGACCACCTAGATAGGACCCATGAACCGACGCATCTTCCTCTCGCTTTCCGCTGCCGCGCTCCTTGTGGCTACCGTGCCGATGCCGGCTGCGGCGCAGCAGCTTTCGCTATCGGCCTTGTCGCGTTATCTGAACAGCTTCAGTACCGCGCAGGCTGATTTCACGCAGATCAACCCCGATGGCACTATTTCCACCGGGCGGTTGTTCATTCACCGGCCGGGGCGCGTCCGGTTCGAATACGACCCGCCCGAGCGGAACCTGGTCCTAGCGGCCGCCGGGTCCGTCAACATCTTCGACGCGCGTTCGAACCAGGGGCCGACGGTCTATCCGCTGCGTCGGACGCCCCTGAACCTGATCCTGGCTGCGAATGTGGATCTGACGCGCGAACGGATGGTAGTGCGCCACTACGTCGAAGGGCCCACTACGGTGGTCGTCGCACAGGACCCCGAGCACCCTGAATACGGCTCGATCCGGCTGGTCTTCAGTGCCAATCCGACCGAATTGCGGCAGTGGATCGTCACCGACGACATGGGGCGCGAGACCACGGTGGTGCTGGGCGACATGCGCACGGGCGTCCAGATCTCGCCGCAACTCTTCAGCGTGGACGTGGCCGCCCGCGAGCGCGGGATCGCCCAGCAGCAGCGGTGAGCTGCCGGCCGGTCTTGCAGGGCGGTCAGGCGCGGCGACACATCCGAAGTTGCGTGTCATACATCGCCGCGCGTGTCTCCACCCGGCTTGCGACGGCCATCAGCCAGGGCTTGGCCTGATAGCTGCCGCGCGCGAAACCGGTGTGGCCTTCATGATAGGCCAAATACTGGTTGCGGGCGTCGAGCAAGGAAACGCCGTTGCGCTCGCGGGTCTTGTTGGCGTACCAGCCGACGAAATCGGTGGCGTCGTTGATGTTGTCGCGTCGGGCGCGCCGGTTGCGGGTTTCGGCCTGATACTCTTCCCAGGTGCGATCCAGTGCCTGACTGTAGCCGAAAGCCGAGCTTTGCCGACCCATCGGGATCACGCCCAGTCGCCACTGCACCGGGGTCCGAGCGTCGCCGATGAACCGGCTTTCAGCATGGATAATCGCCATCTGGATCGGAACCGGTACACCCCAACGCCTTTCTGTCCGCTGCATGGCGGCGAAATAGCGCGGCCGTTCGTCGGCCAGCGCGCAGGCATTTTCCAAGTTTCGCGGTGCCGAGAACTGCCGACTACCGCAGGATGCCAGGACCAGCACCACTACGAGCAGTCCAATATACTTGCCCATCACTGCCTCGATCATTGTTATTTTTTCGCAACACTAGCCCATTTCACCGCTCGAGAAAACGCGCCGTAGAGGAAAAAAAACGTGATGCGGGTTCAATTGCCCGCACCGACCTCCCCCGGCGTCGTAACTGGACGACAGCCCGCACGCGCGTTAAGAATCGACCAAGGAGTCATGTCATGATCAAGTCGCAGGCAAAGTTTCATCTGGGGCAGATAGTCCGCCACCGAAAACACCCGTTTCGCGGGGTTGTCTTTGATGTCGACGCGATCTTTGCCAACACCGAGGAATGGTACCAATCCATCCCCGAAGACAGCCGGCCGTCCAAGGATCAGCCCTTCTATCACCTGCTGGCAGAGAACGAGCATAGCTACTACGTTGCCTATGTCTCCGAGCAGAATCTTGTCCCGGACGATACGGGCGAACCGATCGACCACCCCGACTTGCGCGAACTGTTCGGCGATTTCGAGGACGGCTTCTATCCGCTTCAGGTCGATCTGAACTGACGCGGCTGCTCGTATTGGAAGTTACTTCGCGGGCAGGATACGGCATATGCGCTCAGCGGAATCGGGCAGGGGCGGTGACGAAATTCCCACTATCGCCAAACCTTGCACTGGAACCAAATGCTCTGCGCGGAATTGTGAAAGCAGAGCACTTGATGCAGGGATGCCATGCGAGCTACATGGCTTCCAATCGTTGAATGTACTGGATTGATGGACCCGGAGGTCTCGATGCGCAACTTCAATACCCGTCGCCACTTTCTCATCGGCGGTCTTGCAGCCTTGGCAACGCCGGCCCTGATCCGTTCCGCGGACGCTCAGGCCTTTACCGGCGAAATCGACGACGGCCCCCGTGAGCAGGTGCGCCACAACGTGATGGGTTTCCGCCCGCAGCAATGGCGCGATCATTTCCAGAACCTGCGCAACGGCGGCATCGTTTGCGACACCCAGTCGCGCGCGCTGCACTACTGGTCCGAGGATGAGAGCGTCTACCGCCTCTATCCAACCTCGGTGCCGATGACGGATGAATTCACCCGCCTCGGCTATACCGAGATCGTGCTGATGCGCCGCGACCCGGTCTGGATTCCGACCCCGAACATGCGTCAGCGTGATCCGACGCTGCCCGAGCGTGTCGAACCCGGCCCCGAGAACCCCATGGGCACGCGCGCCATGAACCTCTCTTGGCAGTACTATCGGATTCATGGGATCGACAACGTGGCAAAGATCGGCCGGCGCGCGTCGAACGGCTGTATTGGCCTCTTCAACCACCATGTCGAGGAATTGTTCGAGATGGCCAAGGTCGGCACCCAGGTCCGCTTCATCTGACCGCCGCGCTATCCGCTCAGGCGACGCGCCTTAGCCCATTTTCTGAAAGCCGCGCGATGCAGGACATCAGCGCGGCTTTTTTCACTGGCTTCGCCACGCAGTCCAGGAAACCCGCGTCAACGTAGCCGGCGACCTGCTCGGGCGAGACGTTGGCGGTGACCGCGGCCGCCGGCGGAAGGGGACGACCGGCAGCAGCATAGGCGCGGGCGATTTCGCGCAACGCGGTCGGGCCGTCCATCTCCGGCATCGAGACATCGAAGAGAAAGAGGTCAAACGCCCCGCCAAGCGCCGCCGCGAGTGCCTGGCGGCCGTTGTCGGCGAAGGTCAACTCGCACCCGCTACCGCGTAGAAGCGCCCGAAGGACTCTCTGGTTGGTTCGATTGTCTTCGGCCACCAATATGCGCAACTCCTCCTGCAGGGGCGCGGTCGCCTCGGCCAAGGTCGTAGCAGGTGATGGTGAGGCAGACGTCGCCGCCTCCAGTGGCAGCGTGATGCGAACCTCGGTTCCTTTTCCGGGGGTAGAAGCGACGATGATCCGCCCGCCCATCCCTTCGATCAGCCGCCGCGCAATCGGCATGCCCAGCCCGGCGCCGCCGAAACGGCGGGTGATGCTGACATCGGCCTGCGCGAAATCGTCGAAGATCCCGGCGAGTTGGGCCTTGCTCATGCCGATACCAGTGTCCGAGATCTGGATGGCGATCCCACCGCCGGCACGGTCGATCCGCAGGTCGATGCGCCCGGCCTCGGTGAACTTCACCGCGTTGCAGAGGATGTTGTTCAGAACCTGTGCGATCCGTGCTTCATCCCCCAGATACTCCGCCGCCAGGTTCGGCGCGCACCGACAGTCAATCGCCAGCCCCTTCCGGGCGGCCTCAGCCCGATGCGCGGCGACGATCCTGTCGGCCAGATTGGAAGGCGCAAAAGGCGCGAGCCGCAGTTCCAGTCCGCCGGCCTCCAGCGTCGACAGGTCCAGGATATCGTTGAGGAGCGACATCAGCCCCTCGCCGCTCGATCGGATCGTATCGACCATGCGCTGCTGCTCCCCTTCGTCCAGTTCCGCCTGGAGCACCTGCGCCATGCCCAGGACGCCGTTCAGGGGTGTGCGCAACTCGTGACTCATGTTGGCCAGAAAGCGCGACTTCAGCCGGCTGGCCTCTTCCGCGCGCCAGCGTTCGGCCTCAAGCCGGGTGTTCAACCGGGCAGCGCGAAAGGCGATCAGCGCAAAGGCCCATTGCAGCGCCGAAAAGGCCAGAAGGAAGGTGATCACCAGCGTTGCCACCGTCACCGCAGTAGGCGGCGCATCGACGGCCAGGAGCGGTAGCCGGAACAGGTAGGCCGCGGCAATCGCCGCAAACGGCAAGCTGGCGAGTGCCGCGATCTCGGGGCCGAAACCGCGGGCGCGCGGCCAGATCGACCGCGCCATGTGCAGCCCCATCGCCCCGTTGATCACCGAACTGGTCAGCACGAGCGATCCGATATCGCCCAGATGCAGCGCCAGCGCCGCCTGTCCGCCGATGGCCCCCGTCGCCAGCACGCCGTAGCGGCGCAGATCCGGCGGATCGCCCAGTCCCGCGCAGACTGCGAAATAGCCGAAGACGATGCCCAGATGCGCGCCCGAGATGACCAGCGCCGCGCTGGCCCAGAACGGCAGCACCGGGTTCGCCATCAAGCCCAGCGTCGCGATCAGGAAGGCCATGTTGGTCATGAAGAGCCAGGCGAACCCGACCCGCTCGCGCCGCCGCGCGTCGTGATGCAGGGCGAAGACGCATAGCGCCAGCGAGACCAGGACGAGCACCGCCGCGATCGCCACCACGATGCGGATCTCGACCTCGGGGTTCATGCGGTTGCCGCGGCGATCATGCGCGGCAACCTGCCATGGAAATGGTGAACGCCCGATGAAGCCTGTCGCTCAGAACGTAGGCAGGACGTGGTCGCGGAATTCCTCGCGCAGCTTGTTCTTCTGCATTTTGCCGGTGGCCCCCAGCGGGATCGCATCGACGAAGACCACGTCGTCGGGCACCCACCACTTGGCGACCTTGCCCTCGTAGAATGCCAGCAATTGCTCGCGCGTGACTTCGCGTCCGGCCTTCTTCATCACTAGCAGAAGCGGGCGTTCGTCCCACTTGGGGTGATGCGCGGCGATGCAGGCGGCCATCGCCACGGCCGGATGGCCCATGGCGATGTTTTCAAGGTCGATCGAACCGATCCATTCGCCGCCGGACTTGATCACGTCCTTGGTGCGGTCGGTGATCTGCATGAAACCCTCGGCGTCGATAGTGGCCACGTCGCCGGTTGGAAACCAGCCCAGCCCGGCTGCATCACGGCGCAGCGGGTCCTCGTCGCGGTTGAAGTAGCGCTCCAGCACCCAGGGGCCGCGCACCAGCAATTCGCCCTGGGTAACGCCATCCCACGGCAATTCTTTACCATCGGCGTCGATCACCTTCATGTCCACGCCGAAAAGAGCGCGCCCCTGCTTGCCCTTCACCGCCATCATATCGGCCTCGGGCCAGTCTTCCTGCCCGGGTTTCAGCGCGCAGACAGTGCCCAGAGGCGACATCTCGGTCATGCCCCAGCCGTGCAGGACGGTGACGCCATAGTTCTTCTCGAAGGTTTCAATCATTGCCGGCGGGCAGGCCGAGCCGCCGATAACCGTGCGGTTCATCGTCGAGAACCTGAGCCCGTGTTCCTCGACATGCGCCAGAAGCCCCTGCCACACCGTCGGAACGCCGGCGGAAAAGGTGACACCTTCGGCTTCGAAGATCTCGTAAAGCGACTTTCCGTCCAGTGCGGGGCCGGGAAAGACCAGTTTCGCGCCGACCATCGGGGCGGTGTAGGGGGTGCCCCAGGCGTTGACATGGAACATCGGCACCACCGGCAGGACCACGTCGCGCGCCGAGAGCCCGGTGGCATCCGGCAGGCCCGAGCCATAGGCGTGCAGCACCGTCGAGCGGTGCGAATAAAGCACCCCCTTGGGGTTCCCCGTGGTCCCCGATGTGTAGCAGAGCCCAGAGGCGGTGTTTTCATCCAGCCGCGGCCAGTCGAAGCTGTCAGAGGCCTCCGCAATCAGATCCTCATAGCAGATGAGGCCAGGGATCGCACTCGCCTCGGGCATATGGCTGCGCTCGGCCATCAGCACGAAATGCTTCACCGTGGCAAACCGCCCGGCGGTGGCTTCGATCAGCGGCAGGAAGGTCAGGTCGAAGAACATCACCTGGTCCTGCGCGTCGTCGGCGATCCAGACCAGTTGGTCGGGATGAAGCCGCGGGTTCAGTGTATGGACAACCACGCCCGAGCCCGACCCGCCGTAATAGAGCTCCAGATGCCGGTAGCCGTTCCAGGCCAGCGTGCCGATCCTGTCGCCCGGTGCGACACCCAGCCCGGCCAGCGCATTGGCCAACTGCCGGCAGCGCCGCGCGAAGTCGCGATAGGTATAGCGGTGAATATCCCCCTCGCAGCGCCGCGAGACGATCTCGCGGTTGCCGTGATGGCGTTCGGCGTGAACCAGCAGGCTGGAAATCAGCAGCGGCTGGCTCATCATCTGGCCCAGCATGAGCACCTCCCCTTTTCGACTATGCGTAGACGAAAGGCCGGCGCGGTCAAGCGGGCCGGGGCAGCGCCTGCGACAAGGGGCGTGTGAAGCGCTAGAAAAAAGGCCCGCGCGGCGGGTTCGCGGCGCGGGCAGAACGTTTCATTGCGGTTAACGACCCAGATTCGCCGTTATTTCCCAATATTTTGCGCGGGTGCACAAATTTGTGCACCCCGGTCTCAGCCCTTCTTCAGGCAGCGATTGCCCAGAACCTCGGCGATCTGCACCGCGTTGAGCGCGGCGCCTTTGCGAAGGTTGTCGGACACACACCACAGGTTCAGCCCGTTCTCGAGCGTCGAGTCCTGCCGGATGCGGCTGATGAAGGTCGCAAAATCGCCCACACATTCGACGGGGGTGACGTAGCCGCCCGGCTCGCGCTTGTCGACGACCATGATCCCCGGCGCCTCCCGCAGGATGTCGCGCGCTTCTTCCTCGTCCAGGAAATCCTCGAACTCGATGTTGACCGCTTCGGAATGGCCGACGAAGACCGGGACGCGCACGCAGGTCGCGGTCAGCTTGATCTTCGGATCCAGGATCTTCTTGGTCTCGGCGACCATCTTCCATTCCTCGCGCGTCGAGCCGTCCTCCATGAAGCTGTCGATATGGGGGATAACGTTGAAGGCGATCTGCTTGGGATAGACCGAGGGCGCGACCTCCTGACCCGGCACATACATGCCCTTGGTCTGGTTCCAGAGCTCGTCCATCGCGTCCTTCCCGGTGCCCGAGACGGACTGGTAGGTGGAAACGACGACCCGCTTGATGCGGGCCCGGTCATGCAGCGGTTTCAGCGCCACGACCAACTGCGCGGTCGAGCAGTTGGGGTTGGCGATGATGTTCTTCTTTGCATAGCCATCGACGGCGGCGGCGTTCACTTCCGGCACGACCAGCGGCACGTCCGCGTCGTAGCGATAGAGCGAGGAGTTGTCGATCACCACGCAGCCCTGCTTCGCCGCCCGCGGCGCGTGCACCTTGGTCGCGTCCGAGCCGATGGCGAAGAAGGCGATGTCCCAGCCGGTGAAATCGAACTGTTCCAGATCCTGGCATTTGAGCGTCTTGTCGCCAAAGCTGCACTCGGTACCCAGCGACCGGCGCGACGCCAGCGCGGCGATCTCGTCGATCGGGAATTCCCGCTCGGCGAGGATGTTCAGCATTTCGCGGCCCACATTGCCCGTGGCGCCAACGACGACGACCCGATAGCCCATTTCTGTCTCCTTGCGAAAGAACGGGCGGCACCTACACCAAACGACGCCCGGACGAAAGGCCCGACGAGGGCCCGTTTCCGCAAACAGGGACGACAACGGTCTTTATCTCGCCCCGCCGCACGTCTATCACCGACCCAAGCCTCCGTAGCTCAACCGGATAGAGCACCGGTCTTCTAAACCGATGGTTGCAGGTTCGAGTCCTGCCGGAGGCGCCAGAAACCGAGTTGTTGCCAAGAAGGCAAAACAGTGCGCAAAACGACGGTTTCTCGTGCGCACCCCTGTCAAGAACTTTCTCCGTTTCAAGGTGCTTTTTGTCTAACATATTGTAAAATATCATCTATGCGATGTTCCGATGATCAATTCGATATCGGAGTTTCTTAAAGCACTTCTGTTTTAACTTGAGACATACCCTGCGGCACGGAAGTAGTTCC
>CAZKSE010000115.1:0-12155 GCA_964555305.1 uncultured Rhodobacter sp.
GGCCTGCGCGTCGATGTCATGGCGCTGGGACCGACGGGCGAGATCTGGGTGATCGAATGCAAGTCGAGCCTTGCCGATTTCCGCGCCGACCGGAAATGGCACGCCTATCTGCCTTGGTGCGACCGCTTCTTCTGGGCGGTGCCGGCCGATTTCCCCGTGGACCGGCTGCCCGAGGCGGGCGGCCTGATCCTCGCCGACGATTTCGACGCAGAGATCATCCGGAACCCCGCCCCCGCGCCCCTGCCCTCGGCCCGGCGCCGGGCGCTCACGCTGCGCTTCGCGCGGGTGGCGGCCTTTCGCCATCATGGACTGCGCGACCCGCAGACGTGACCCCGACATGAAAACGCCGCCCGCGGTCACTGACCTGCGGGCGGCGTCTGTTCCTGCGGCCTTCCGGCTTATTCCGAGAAGGTCTCGAGATAGGCGAACATGTCCTCCGCGCCCGAGCGCATCTGGAAGTTCATGGGCGAGCGCGCGCGGGCGTCGCCGGAATGCTCGCGGATGAAGCCGGTGGGGTCCTCGACATAGGCGATGAAGTTCTCGCGGTCCCAGACAAGGCCATCGTTGCCCGCCGCGACCAGTTCCTCGCTGTAGCGGAAGCCCTCGACGGTGCCCGCCTGCTGGCCGATGATCCCGTGCAGGTTCGGACCGACGCGGCCGCCGCGCTGAAGCACCTCGCCATCGGGGGCGGTGATCATGTGGCACGACCGGCACTGGCGCCATTGCGTCTCGCCCGCCGCCGGGTCGCCGGCATGCGCGGCCCAGCCGCCCAAAGTCATCGACACGGCCGATGCGGCGAAGAGGACTGATTTCTTGAACATGGCAAACCTCGATCTAGCTGGAGCCAGGACAGTATACCCCTTGGTGACACAACCACCGGCAGACCGCAAGGTTCCCCCTGCGTCGCAGGCTCGCGGCACGCTGTCGCGCCGGCCCGCCTCAGGGCTTCAAGCGGTAGCCGATGCGGAACCACCACCAGGCCAGCGCGGACAGCGCCGCGGTGGTCGCCAGCACGATGGCGAGGCCCAGAAACGGGTCGCTGTCGGACCGCCCCAGATAGCCGTAGCGCGCCCCGTCGATCAGATAGAAGACCGGGTTGGCATGGCTCACCGCGCGCATCCAGCCGGGCAGTGCGTCGAGCGTGTAGAAAGTCCCCGACAGGAAAGCCAGGGGCGTGACGATGAAATTGGTGATCGCCGCGATCTGGTCGAACTTGTTCGACAAGATCCCCGCGACGATCCCCAGCGCGCCCAGCATCGCCGCGCCCACCAGCGTGATGATGATGAGCCACACCGGATGCGCCGGCACCAGCCCCAGCGCCGGCCAGAGCGCGAGCGAGATCAGCGTCGCCACGATCAGGCCCCGCGCCGCGGCGCCTGCCAGGAACCCCGCCACCAGCTCCCCCGCCGACAGCGGCGGCATCAGCGTATCGACGATATTGCCCTGCACCTTGGCGATCACGATGGAGGACGAGGTATTGGCAAAGGCGTTCTGGATCACCGTCATCATCAGGATGCCCGGGGCCAGAAAGAGGGTGAATGCCACGCCCATGACCTCGCCGCGCGAGGGGCCAATCGCCAGCGTGAAGATCGCCAGGAACAACCCCGCCGTGACCAGCGGCGCGGCCAGGGTCTGCGTCCAGACCGCCAGGAACCGCCGCGTCTCGCGCAGGGCCAAGGTCTGCAGGCCCAGCCAGTTCACGCGCCCGAAGCGGCGCTCGCCCATACCCCGGGCCCCGTGCCGGTCTGCCGTCCGGGTTTGCGCTGCGCTGGTCATCGTGATCTCCTTGCCGAAGAGCGCGGCTTGCACGCCGGGCCCGTTGCTTGTATCTCAGCCCGTCGCCGATAGAATGGGCGAAAGTCAAGTCCGCGATGCCCGGCCGACGGGCCGCCATCGCCTTCCGGAGCCGAAACATGTCCTGGACCGACGAGCGCGTCGAGCTGCTGAAAAAGATGTGGAACGAGGGCAAGTCGGCCTCGCAGATCGCCAAGGAACTGGGGTCGGTGACGCGCAATGCCGTGATCGGCAAGGTGCATCGCCTGGGCCTGTCGAGCCGCAACAGCACCGACGCCCCCGCCCCAGAAACCGCCGCAACGCCCGACCCCGCACCCGCCGCCGCGCCCGAACAGCCCGCCCCGCTGGTCGAGGAGCCGGTCGCCGCCGCGCCCGAATCGGTCGCCGAGGCCGTCGAGGAAAAGCCCGCGCCGCCCGCCGAGAACGTCGTGGCAATGCCCGGCCGCCGGCCCATCGTGCCGGCCGGACAGCCTCTGCCGCCGCAGCCCTCCGCCAACGAGATCAGCCCCGAGGCCCTCGCCAATGTGCGCGAGGTGGAAAAGACAGCGCGCAAGCTGAAGCTGATGGAGTTGACCGAGCGCACCTGCAAATGGCCGATCGGGGATCCGGCGACCCCGGAGTTCTGGTTCTGCGGCCTGCCGGTCGTCGCCGGAAAGCCCTATTGCGAGGCGCATGTCTCGGTCGCCTTCCAGCCCATGCAGGCGCGCCGCGACCGACGCCGCTGATCGGCACGATACCCGGATGATCGGCATGAAGCCGCGCAAATCGCGCGGATCTGGCTTGCGCGCGAAAACGTGCTAACTCAATTCGTTAATCTCGTGTTAACACTTCTTGCACGATAAGAGTGACAGCATCCGGGGTGGAGCAACTGAATGCACTCTACGTCACGCCAGACCGCGCTGCAGCCGCAGCTTCTGGACAGCAGGGAAGAACTGGCCAAGGCGGGCTCGGTTCTACTGATCGAAGCGTCGCTGGCCATGTCCCTGCTGGCGCCGCGCCCCGGTGGGCAATCGGTCGTGATCACCCATCGCCGGCTGCTGTCGGTCAAGATGCTTCAGACCGTTCGCCCCGACATCATCGTCGCGCCCCTGATCGCCGAGCATTGGGATCTGGTCGAACTGGCCGCCGCGCTCGAGGAAATGGGTTATCACGGCAAGATCCATGCCCTGACGCCGCCATTGCCGCGGGGTGAATTGATCCTGAGCGAACTGTCGGCGCTTTACCCCAAGCTCGGCTTCGGACTTCTCGAAGCGGCCTGACCGCGGGTCCGCAAGCCTTCCGCTACCAGTTCCGTCCTTGCGGAACCGTTCGCCCTGCCCCGGGGTTCTCCGGCAAGAGCGATGCGTTCCAGAACGCCTCGCCAGTTCACACACGGAGGCGACCATGCCCGCCAGATCGAAGGCCCAGCAACGCGCCGCCGGCGCCGCCCTCTCTGCCAAGCGTGGCGAAACAAAGGTGTCCGACCTGCAGGGGGCGTCCAAGGACATGTATGACAGCATGACCGAGGATGAACTGGAGGATTACGCCAGCACCTCGCACGACAACCTTCCCGACCGGGTCGAGGGCGACGACTGAAAGCGGCGCCAACGCGCCGGCGCCGCGCCGCTCAGGACCCGCATCAGGCGCATCTCGTCCATCCCCCGATCTGAACGCATTCGTCCCGCTGAACCGGACTCAAATTCGCCTCCAGCGGGCAGAGCGGGCGTTGCACGTGCGCGCACACCGAACGTTGCGCCGACCCCCACTTCTTCCCGGATCCGCCCGATCTGGCGCAAGATGTCATACGCTTGGTGCGCGCAAGTCACACCCCCAAACCGCAATGAAAAAAGTCCGGGCACCCCTTCCGGCGCCAACCGGCACCCAGAGCCCGAACGCCGCGACAAGGTCTTGGCAGCACCCGAGGTCGCCCGGGCACCCTACGCCCCGGGCGCGCGCCGCAGCGCACGCGGCGAACACCCGAAGCGCCGCCGGAACGCCCGCGAAAAACTCGACTGCTCGCCAAAACCGCAACGCAACGCGACTTCCTGCAACTCATGCCGCGTGTCCACCACCAGCCGCCGCGCCGCCTGCAAACGCAGGTCCAGATAGGCCGCCCCTGGCCCCTGCCCCAACCCCGCGCGAAAAAGTTGCTCCATCCGCCGCAGGCTGATCCCCTGCGCCGCCGCGATCCGCCCCAACGGCAAAGGCGCTTCCAGATGCGCGCTCATCAACCGCAACGCCGCCGAAAGCCGCGGATCCCGCGCCGCGGGCAGCATTCCCGGCCGCTGAGGGCGCGACCCGTCCACCGCCGTTTCATAGAGAAATGACCCCGCTACCTGCCCCGCAATCGCCCGTCCGCAGCGCAGGCCGATCAGATGAAGCATCAGATCCGCCGCCGGCACCGCCCCGCCGGCGGTGAACCGATTGCGCGACAGCACGAAGCGGTCGGGCACCACCTCCACCCCCGGATGCGCCAGGGCGAAGTCTTCCAGATCTTCCCAATGAACGGTGGCCCGGTGCCCGTCCAGCAACCCCGCCCGCGCCAGTACCCACGGCCCCGCATCGACCGCCCCGATCGCCCGGAACCGCCCCGACATGCGACGCAATTCACCCACCAGCGCTGGACTCGCCCCCTCGGCCTGCCCGTAGCCGGCAATCACGATCAGCACGTCCGCCCCTTCCGCCGCCGCCAGCGACCCGCCACTGGGCAGCTCGATGCCGCAGGTCAACGGCACCGGCCGACCATCAGGCGAAACCACGCGCCACCGAAACCCCTCGCGCCCCAGATGCCGGTTGGCGCTGCGCATGGGGTCGAGGACCGAGGCGACCTCCAGGATCGACGCACGCGGCAGAACCAGCAGCGCGATTTCCAAAGGCTGTGAAGACTGCGCAAAGTGCTTTTCGTGATCCGTCATGTTGATTGCGTAATTTGCCAAACACTCCTCTGCAACCCTGCTAAGTTCAGCCAAACAGGAGGACTCAATGCCGCTTTCCATGAACCGCGAGGTCTTCATCACCTGCGCCGTCACAGGCTCTGGCGGGACGCAGGATCGCAGCCCGCACGTCCCACGCTCCCCCAGGCAGATCGCCGAATCGGCCATTGCCGCCGCCAAGGCCGGCGCGGCGGTCGTGCACTGCCATGTCCGCGACCCCGAGACCGGCGCCCCGGCCCGCGACCCGGCCCTCTACCGTGAGGTGACGGAGCGCATCCGCGAGGCCGACACGGATGTCGTCCTGAACCTCACCGCCGGCATGGGCGGCGACATGGTCTTCGAAGGCACCGAGCAGATGGCGCGCCCCTCGCAGAAATCCGACATGGCCGGCGCCGCCGAACGCGTGCAGCACATCGTCGATTGCCGCCCGGAAATCTGCACGCTCGACTGCGGCACGATGAATTTCGCCGAAGCCGACTATGTCATGGTCAACACGCCTGGAATGCTGCGCGATATGGCCCGACGCATGACCGAAAGCGGCGTCCGGATCGAGATCGAGGCCTTCGACTCCGGCCATCTGTGGTTCGCGAAGCAACTGGTGGAGGAAGGGATCATCCCCGAGCCGGTTCTGGTCCAGCTCTGCATGGGAGTGCCTTGGGGCGCGCCGGACGACCTGAACACCTTCATGGCAATGGTCAACAATACCCCGGCTGGCTGGCACTGGTCGGCATTCGCGCTGGGACGCAACCAGATGCCCTATGTCGCGGCCTCGGTGCTGGCGGGCGGCAACGTCCGCGTCGGGCTCGAGGACAACCTGTTCCTCGACAAGGGCGTGCTAGCCACCAATGCACAGCTTGTCGAACGCGCGGCGACGATCGTCGAAAACCTGGGGGCGCGAGTCGTCGGCCCGGAAGCGGTGCGCGCGCGGCTCCAGCTGGAAAAACGGGCGCCCGAATGATCCGCCTCGCGCCGCTTGCTCTCCTGGCGCTGGTCGCCTGTGGGCCTGTCTATCGAGACACCGATGCGCCGATGCAGACCGTTCAACGCCTTGACCTGGAGCGCTACGCGGGCCGTTGGTACGAGGTGGCGAGCTTTCCGGCCTCGTTCCAGCGCGACTGCACGGCGACGACGGCCGATTACACCCTGCGCCCGGACGGGACGGTGGGCGTGGTCAATACCTGCCGGCGCGGTGCCCCCGATGGGCCGGTCGCGCAGATCGCCGGCACGGCCGAGGTCGTGGAACCCGGGCAGTTGAAGGTTCGACTGGGCCGCATTCCCTTTGCAGGTGACTACTGGGTCCTGTGGGTCGCGGACGACTATCGCACCGCGGTTGTCGGCACGCCCGGCGGGCGCGCCGGCTGGATCCTGCATCGCAAGCCAGAGATCCCCGCCGAACGCCTGAATGATGCCCGCGGTGTGCTGGCAGCCAATGGCTACGACGTCACCCAGATTAAACGAACGAGGCACTGATGCCCAAGGCAGCAGTCATCGGCGGCGGTGTGATCGGCGGCGGCTGGGCCGCGCGGTTCCTGCTCAGCGGCTGGGATGTCGCGATTTTCGACCCTGACCCCCAGGCCGAACGCAAGGTGGCCGAGGTGCTGGAGAACGCGCGGGCGAGCCTGCCGGCGCTATCGGACGTGCCGATGCCGACAGAGGGACAGCTTCACTTCACGAAAGACATCAAGAGTGCCGTCAAGGAAGTTGATTACATACAGGAATCAGTTTCCGAGCGGCTGGAACTGAAACACCGGGTCTATGCCGAGATCCAGGCGACGGCTCCGGATGCACCGTTGGGGTCGTCGACCTCAGGCTACAAGCCGTCGGAACTGCAGCAGGACGCCCGCAACCCCGGCAAAATCTTCGTCGCCCATCCGTTCAACCCGGTCTACCTGCTGCCCCTTGTCGAAGTCGTTCCAAGTGTGAAGTTTGATCCGGAATGCACTGATCGGGCAAAGGAAATCCTGCGCGAGATCGGAATGTTCCCGCTTCACGTCCGCAAGGAGATCGACGCGCATATCGCCGACCGATTCCTTGAAGCGGTCTGGCGCGAGGCGCTCTGGCTGGTCAAGGACGGCGTCGCCACGACCGAGGAAATCGACGAGGCGATCCGCATGGGCTTCGGCCTGCGCTGGGGCCAGATGGGCCTCTTCGAGACCTACCGCATCGCCGGCGGCGAGGCCGGGATGAAGCATTTCCTTGCGCAGTTCGGGCCCTGCCTGACCTGGCCCTGGACAAAGCTCATGGACGTTCCCGAGTTCAACGACGAGCTCGTCGAACTGATCGCCGGGCAATCGGACGCGCAGTCGGGGCATCTGTCGATACGCGAGTTGGAGCGCATCCGCGACGCCAACCTCGTGGGCTTCCTGCGGGTGCTGAAGGAGCGTGACTGGGGCGCAGGGCGCGTCCTACTTGAACATGACGCCAGCCGGCGCGCCGCCGCCCCGGACCCGACACCGGGCACCGCGGCGCCGATGGTTATGGCTCATATGCAGGTCCTGCCCGGATGGATCGACTACAACGGCCACATGACCGAAAGCCGCTACCTCTTTGCGAGTTCGGAAACCACCGACGCGTTCCTGCGCCACATCGGCGCCGGCATGGACTACGTCGCCGCTGGGCACAGCTACTACACCGCCGAGACGCACATCATGCATCTGGGCGAGGCGAAATTGGGCGATCGGCTGACCGGCTCGGTCCAGGTCCTGGGCGCCGACGAGAAGCGCCTCCATGTCTTCGTCGGGATCGAGCGTGACGGCGAGCCGGTTGCGACACTCGAACAGATGCTCCTGCATGTCGACATGGCCGCCGGCCGCACCTGCCCCGCCGCACCCGAAGTGATGGCGCGCCTCATGCCCATCGCCGAAGCCCATGCCGTCCTGCGCCGGCCACCGGCGACCGGGCGCCATGTCGGACAAAGGAAAAGCTGATGCACTTCGCCCTGACCGACGAACAGCGAATGATCGTCGAGACGACGCGCGCCTTCGTCGAGACCGAACTCTATCCCCACGAGGCTCTCGTGGAACGCACCGGCCAACTGCCGATGGAATTGATCCGCGAGTTGCAGGCCAAGGCGATGGAGGCTGGCCTCTACGCCGCCAACATGCCCGAGGAGGTGGGCGGCGCCGGCCTCGATACCCTGTCCTGGCTGCTCTACGAGCGCGAGCTGGGCCGCGCGAACTACGCGCTGCACTGGACCTGCGTCGCCCGCCCCTCGAACATCCTGCTTGCCGGTACGCCCGAGCAGCGCGAGAAGTATCTCATGCCCTGCATCCGGGGCGAGACCTGGGATTGTCTGGCCATGACCGAGCCCGGCGCGGGGTCGGACCTGCGCGGAATGCAGGCCACGGCACGGCCCGACGGCACCGACTGGGTGATCAACGGCACAAAGCATTTCATCTCCCACGCCGATATCGCGGGTTTCACGATCGCCTTCATGGCCACCGGCGAGGAAGAGACCCCGCGCGGCAGGAAGAAGAAGATCACGGCCTTCTTCGTCGACAAGGGAACGCCGGGCTTCACTGTGCGCGAAGGTTACCGAAACGTCAGCCACCGCGGCTATTCGAACGCGATCCTCGAATTCGACGACTGCCGCGTGCCGGCGGAGAACGTCCTGGGCGAAGTCCACAAGGGCTTCGAGGTTGCCAACCAGTGGCTCGGCGCCACCCGCCTGCAGGTCGCAGCCACCAGCCTTGGGCGCGCCGACCGTGCGCTTTCCCACGCGATTTCCTGGGCGGCCGAGCGGCGCCAGTTCGGCCAGCAGATCGGCAAATTCCAAGGCGTCAGCTTCAAACTCGCCGATATGGCGACGGAGTTGAAGGCTGCCCAACTTCTGACCTGGGAGGCCGGCTGGAAATTCGACCAGGGCACGGTTTCCGACGCCGACATGGCGATGGCGAAACTCAAGGCGACCGAGGCGCTGGCAATGATCGCGGACGAGGCGATCCAGATCCACGGGGGCATGGGGCTGATGGATGAGCTGCCGTTGGAACGCATCTGGCGCGACGCCCGCGTCGAGCGCATCTGGGAAGGCACGAGCGAGATCCAGCGTCACATCATCAGCCGCGAACTCCTCAGACCGCTGGGCGGCTGAGTAGACGCCCGAGGATTGCGCACCCCCGGACCCCCCGGATGGTATTTTCCGAGAGATGAAGTTACGGCATGGAACCCAGCGCGACGCACATTCTGATTCCGGCACAGGCGGAAACGCCGATGACCGCGAGAGGTGAAGTGGCCAAGTTTGGCGTCCGTTGGGCCCTAACCAGCCCCTTGAGCTTCATCTGTGCCGAACGATCTTCGGGGAGAGAATTGCCCGTGGGGCAAGGGCGGGGAAATCCGCCCCCCAGCCGCCCACAATCGGTCGTGTCATGAGAGAGCTCACACGTCTCCTGCGCCCCCGCTCGATCGCCGTTCTGGGAAGCACCTGGGCCGCGAACGTGATCGACCAATGCCACAAGATGGGTTTCGACGGCCCAGTCTGGCCCATTCACCCGACCCGCACCACCATTTCCGGAGTGCCCTGCTTCCCGAGTCTCGCCGATCTTCCCGCTTCGCCGGACGCAACCTTTGTCGGCGTCAATCGCCATGCGACGCTCGAGGTTGTCGCCGGCCTCGCAGCGATGGGGGCGGGGGGCGCGGTCGCCTTTGCCTCGGGCTGGTCGGAAACCGGCGCGTCCGATCTTCAGGCACGCCTCGTCGCATCGGCAGGCGAGATGCCGGTTCTCGGACCCAACTGTTACGGGCTGATCAACTATCTCGACGGCGCACTCCTCTGGCCAGACCAGCACGGCGGGCGGCGGGTCGCGCGGGGGGTGGCGATCCTGAGCCAGTCGTCCAACATCGCGATCAACCTGACGATGCAGGCGCGTGGCCTTCCCGTTGCGTATGTCGCCTGTCTCGGCAATGCCGCGCAGGTAGGGCTGGCCGAGTTGGCGGGCGCACTTCTGGCCGATAAGCGCGTTACGGCGCTCGGCCTTTATGTCGAGGGGATCGCCGACGCCCCGGCACTAGCCGCATTGGCAGAGACCGCTCGGACGGCAGGCAAGGGGATCGTCGCGCTCAAGACCGGGCGGACCGAGGCGGCACGCAGTGCCGCAGCGTCCCACACGGCGGCGCTGGCCGGGGCGGGCGTGGCGTCTTCGGCCTATCTGTCCCAGGCGGGCATCGCCGAGGTGGCGACATTGGCCGAGCTCGTCGAGGGTCTGAAGATCCTGCATGTCCACGGGCCGGGGCTTGGCCGGCGCCTCTGCTCCCTCTCCTGCTCCGGCGGCGAGGCCGGGTTGGTCGCGGATCTGGCAGCCCCTTTCGCGCTGGACTTCCCGCCACCGACGGAAACCCAACGGCAGTATCTGACAGGCACCCTTGGCCCGCTCGTTACCATTGCGAACCCGCTCGACTACCACACCTTCATCTGGGGGGACGCCCCCCGCACGACCGAGGTTTTCACGACGATGCTCGCGGGCTATGACGCCGGCATCTTCGTCATCGACCCGCCTCGGCCCGACCGCTGCGACCCGTCGAGCTTCATCCCGGCGCTGGACGCAATCGAGGCGGCGCAGGTTGCGACGGGCAATCCGGCCTTCCCCGTCGCCTCGCTCCCCGAGAATTTCGACGAGGCGCGTGCTATCGAGCTGATCGACCGCGGGCTTGTGCCGCTGATGGGGCTGGAGACGGCGCTGGCGGCGATCCGCGCCGCGCAAACCGGGCCGGGCCTGGTGGGTTGGCGACCCTGGCCTGCTGTACCCCCTCGCCCCCGCCGGTTACTGGACGAGGCTGCGTCGAAAGCCCGAATTGCGGATTTCGGCATCGCCATCCCCCGCAGCGTCAGCGCCCCCACCCTTGAAGCCCTCGCCGAACGCGCAACGACGTTGACCCCGCCTCTCGCGCTCAAGGGGCTGGGTTTCGCGCATAAGTCAGACGCCGGCGCGGTTCGGCTGGGACTTTCCACGCTGGGCGCCCAGCCAGAGATGCCGGGAGCCACCGGCTACCTGGCCGAGGAGATGGTGACGGAAACGCTGGCCGAGCTCCTGCTCGGCGCGCGGCGTGACCCGGTTTATGGCGCGACCTTGACCGTGGGCTTCGGGGGCGTGACGGCCGAGGTGCTGGAAGATACGGTGACGCTGGTGCTGCCGGTCACGCGCGTCGAAGTCGCAGCGGCTTTCAGACGTTTGCGGCTCTGGCCGCTGCTCGACGGGTATCGGGGTCGCCCGCGCCCGGACCTTGCGGCGGCGATCGAGGTGGCGATGACATTGCAGATGATGCTCGAATGCGATGACGCGATCGAAGAGATTGAAATCAACCCGCTGATGCTGCGTGCAACCGGCGCTGTTGCGGCAGATGCGGTGATCTGGGAGGCAGAGACATGATGCAGATGCGAACCGATGGACCGATCGTCACCCGGCGCGACGGCGCGGTGCTGGAGGTGACGCTGGACCGCCCCAAGGCCAATGCGATCGACCTGAAAACCAGCCGGATCATGGGAGAGGTCTTTCGCGATTTCCGCGATGACCACACCCTGCGCGTCGCCATCCTGCGCGCCGAGGGAGAGAAGTTTTTCTGCCCCGGCTGGGACCTGAAGGCCGCCGCCGACGGCGATGCCGTCGATGGAGACTATGGCGTCGGCGGCTTCGGCGGGCTGCAGGAACTGCCCCATCTGAACAAGCCGGTCATCGCTGCGGTGAACGGGATCTGCTGCGGCGGCGGGCTGGAGCTGGCGCTGTCGTGCGATCTGATCCTGGCGTCCGACACCGCCACCTTCGCCTTGCCTGAGATCCGCTCGGGCACAGTCGCCGACGCCGCCTCGATCAAGTTGCCGAAGCGTATCCCCTATCACGTCGCGATGGACCTCTTGCTCACCGGCCGCTGGTTCGACGCCGAAGAAGCGTTGCGCTGGGGGCTTCTGAAAGAGATTTGCGCACCCGAAGATCTGCTGACGAAGGCATGGGCGCTCGCGCGGGTGCTGGAGTCGGGCCCGCCGCTGGTCTATGCGGCCATCAAGGAAATCGTTCGCGAGGCCGAGGACATGCGGTTTCAGGATGCGCTGAACCGGATTACCAAGCGTCAATTCGCGACGGTCGACCGGCTTTACGCATCCGAAGATCAGCTTGAAGGTGCCCGCGCCTTCGCCGAAAAGCGCGACCCTGTCTGGAAGGGGCGCTAACTGCTGCGGGAAAGCGACGCCGCGGCGCGGGCTAGCGCCGTGATTCCTTGCCAGTCGCGGGCCGCCACCATCTGCGGCGGCGCAATCCAGGAACCGCCGACGCAGACGACGTTGCGCAAACGCAGGTAGTCCGGCGCCCCTTCGGCCGCAATCCCGCCGGTGGGGCAGAAGCGCACGCGCGGCAACGGGCCGGTCAGCGCCGACAACATTCGCGTTCCCCCGGCGGCCTCGGCCGGAAAGAACTTGAGCATCGAATACCCCCGCTCCTGAAGGGTCATCACTTCGCTCGCGGT